>JALYSM010000091.1 GCA_030854785.1 Pseudomonadota bacterium | reverse complement strand
ACACAATCCTGTGAACGCGATTACGATGGGCGGTATCGCCCGCGACGCTGGTCTCTCCATCGAACAGTTCCGCGCATTGTTGTAGAGGATAGCTGTAGCCTGGGTTGAGCCGCAGGCGAAACCTGGGTCGGCGCTCCGATGTGAACCAGGCCCCGGGGTTCGCTGCCGCTCACCCCGGGCTGCCTGCTCATCCCGGGCTGCTCACTACCACCCGAGCTACGTCTTTCGGCCGATGGCAGACGGCTCAAATCGGAGGAACGTGAGCTTGTGCGGCGCGACCGGCGCTTAAGCCGGCTGTCTGCCATTATCACCACCTTGTATCTATACGCAATCTGCGTATAATTCGTCTTAAAAGCCATATTCGTCGAACTGCCGGCCTTCGAGCGGCACCGGGAGAGTTACCTGGACGAGGCGGCGTTCAGTGAGCTCCAGATACGCAGTGCTGGTTGTTTACGCTCTACGACAAGGACGAGATGTCCGATCTGACGCCGCGGCAACGCGAGTCGCTTAGAATGATGATCAGAGTCGAATTGGAAGCAAGGAAAGGAACGTGAAAGCCAAACCCAAGCCATCGCGCGCCGGGAAGCGCGACTTGTTCGCGGAGCTGAGCGAGGGTGCGCGCGCGCTCGCCGAAGCCCGGCTCGGGAAGCGAACGCTGCGAACGCATGCGGTCGAGTACAAGCCGGCGCCAAAAGTCACGCCGAAGGAATTGATTCGTGTGCGTGAAGGCCTGAAGCTCTCGCGCGCGCTTTTCGCCGTCTACCTCAGGACCAACGTTCGGACGCTCGAAAACTGGGAACAGGGGCGAGCGAAGCCGAACGCGCAAGCTGCGTTGCTCATCAACCTCGTCAAACGGTATCCGGATACGGTCAAACGGCTGGCGGCTATTTAGGCGCTTCGATGTGAATCAGGCCCCGGGAATCGCTCTGCTCATCCCGGGCTACTCGCTTCTGTGGACCGTCAACAATCGATCCGATATGCGCCCGCTGATCGAGCTCGGCGTCGACGGGGCGAGGACAGCGTCGTCCCGGCGACCAGGGCCGCCGTGCCGAAACAACGGTGAAAACTCAATCCGACGACGTCGCGTCGGCGAGCCCCATCTTCTCCAGGAACGGCGGCCAGCGCGAATCGGCGTGCAGGTTGTTCAGCAGCGATGATGCCTTGAGCATGATCACCCCGGGGTCGCGTTGCACGTAGGCGCGCTCCAGCCATTCGAAGGCGAGGTCCGCCTCGCCGCGATACGCGTAAGCCTCCGCGATCTGATAAGCGCCGCCGGCCGCGTCCTTCTCGATCAGCTCCTCCACCGCGGCCCGGGACTCCGCATCGCGCCCGCGCGCGTGTTGTACCAGGCTCACCCCAAACAAGCGGAACATCGGATGGCTCTCGCGCTGGAACGCTTCCATCGCCTCGTCGAGCCGTCCCTGTGTCAGGCGTATCAGGCCGAGATAAGCGTAGCTGCGCCCGCCTTGCGGGTTGAGCTCGAGCGTCTTCTTCACCGCCGCCTCCGCTTCCTCCAGGAGGCCGGCGCAGTGGCACCATCGCGCGAGCGATCGCTGCACCGACACGCCCAGCGGATCGAGCGTCGCCGCGCGCCGAAGCAGGCTGATCGCTTCGTCCAGCCGGCCGCGGATTCCCGCCAGTATCGCCACGCTGCGCATGACTCGCGCATCTCCGGGTGCCAGCTCGAGCGCCCGGCGCAACAGCGGCTCTCCACCCTTCCAATCGCGGTCGGCCCACATGCGAAGCTCGCCCAGCGCGGCGCAGGTCTCGGCCAGGTCCGGCGCGAGCTGAATCGCCCGTTCTGCCGCTTTCCGTGCTTTGGCAAAGCCTTCGGCAATAGGCAGCCAGGACGAACCCGCCTGGAATACGTAGCACCGCGACAGCCCTGCCCACGCCAGCGCGTAGTGCGGGTCGACTTCCGATGCCTGCCTGTAATACTCGACCGCCCTCTCCGTATCCTCCTGAGTTGAACGGTCCTCGAAAAAACGTCCCTGCAGGTAGAGCCGATAAGCCTCGACGTTCTCACCGCGGCCTTTCGCCGCCGCGAGCACCTCCGCCCTCGCGGCCGCGCTCGCCGACGCGTCCGGCTTTTCCTGCAGCAGTGTCGCCCGCAGCTCTTTCACCACCGACTGCGCGATGTCGTCCTGCACTGCGAAGATGTCCTTGAGCTCGCGGTCGTAGGTCTCCGACCACAGGTGCGAATCGGTCGCTACTTCAACGAGCTGCGCGGTGATCCGCACGCGTTTGCCCGCTTTGCGCACGCTGCCTTCGAGCACGGTCGCGACGTTCAGCTTCTGCGCGATCGTCGGGATGTCCACGTCCTTGCCCTTGAAGTAGAACGCCGAGGTGCGCGACGCCACCCTCAAGCCGCGGATCTTCGAGAGCACGTTCAACAGCTCTTCCGCGAGGCCGTCGGTAAAGTATTCCTGGTCCTTCTCCGGGCTCATGTCCGCAAACGGCAGGACCGCGATCGAGGGTACGTTCGCGTCGCCGGGCGCAAGCTGCGTCCTGAGCGGTGGAAACGCCTGCGGCAGATCGGAATGGCAGAGCTGGAAGACCGTCTCCCGGCGAGCCAGGTCCTTGAGGCCGTGCTCGCCCAGCGATTTCAGGGTCGTGCTGGCGGGCAGCCGGTCGCGCGACAGATCGCGCGTGATCTCGGACAGGAGCGTTTGTCCGCCGTGAGCGGCGGCGAGAAGGCGTGCCACTTGGTTGAGCGGCGCGCCAAAGTAATCGCCATCGCGCATTTCCGTCGCGCCGGTGTGCAGCGCCATGCGGGCGCGTATCGTCGTCTCCTCCGGCCACCGCTCCGCGCGCAGCGCGCGCTGCGCTTCGAGCGCCGCCTCCACTGCGCTCGCCGCGGTGGGGAAAGCGGCGCAGAACGCATCGCCGGCGGTCTTGAAGACATGGCCGCCGTGCGCTTCGATGCTTTGCCGCAACAGCGCGTCATGGCGCGCCAGCGCCGCCGCCATCGCCTCGCGCTGCGTTTCCCACAACCTCGTGCTGCCCTCGATGTCGGTGAACAGAAACGTCACCGTGCCGCTGGGGACCGTCGGCGGATTGGAGCGATTCCTGGGGGCCATAAGCTATTTTATGCTGGTCGGGGTCATCACCGATTATCTGGATCGGTTGCGAACAACCGTAGCCTGGGTTGAGCCGCAGGCGAAACCCGGGATTCGCGGCGCTCATCCCGGGCCACCGCGGCTGATCGAATTCGGCGTCGCGGATCGTCCATGGCCACGGTGCGGGAAGCTGAAGGTTGACTTATACATATGTTATATATATCATGATGCACGCGGTTTCGCTACGATCCGGCAAAAGCCGTGGCGAACTTGAGGAAGCACGGCGTTCGCTCGCAGATGCCGACGGCGTGTTGAATGACCTGTCGGCGGTCACCATCGAGGACCCTGATGCGCAAGGCGAGCGACGATATGTTGCGATCGGATCGGGCAGCATCGGTGAGCTTCTCGTGGCCTGATCTCCGCCCGCCGCGCGACGCGAAAGGAACGCAAAGCTTATGAGGGCTGAGTACGATTTTTCGAAAGGCCAACGTGGCGCGGCCCTTCCGCAGAAGGGTAAGACGCGAATCTCGATCTTCATCGACAACGCCGTGCTTGACGCGTTTCGCGCGCGAGCCGAGAAAGCGGGCACCGGTTACCAGACGATGATTAACGAGGCCCTCCGGCAATATTTGTCCGAGGCAGAACAGCCGGTCACGGAGACGATCCTGCGCAACGTGTTGCGGCAGGAGATTCCCGAGTATTTTCGTGGTGGCGCCTCCTCAGGTGTCGGCAAGGTCCGCGCGAAGACGGGGCGCGGCAGACCCTCAGGACGAAAGCCGACCATCGCGCCGCGCTGAAGAAGATCGAGGACCCTACGGCGGCCCGCCCTGGTAAACGCCGCGCGGCGTGATGGCCGAGAAGGGGATGAAGGTGCCGTGAGGCAGCGGTGCAACGTGACCGGAACAGGGGTCATTCATCCGGCCGATTGCGTGGGAACCTTACCCGGGTGTATGCTGTCTTACTTTCGTCTTACCAACTAATTGCTGCGCGTATGGATACCACCCGGCTCTCCTCCAAAGGACAGCTCGTATTGCCCAAGGCGATCCGCGACGCGGACGACTGGACGGAGGGCACTGAATTCATCGTCGAGCGAGTGCCGGAGGGAGTGCTGCTCCGCCCCGTGCGCACACTCCCGCCGACACGCCTGGACGACGTCATCGGCTCTGCCGGTTATCGCGGACCGGCGCGTTCGCTGGCTGACATGGAGCGAGCGATCGCCAAAGGGGTAAGGGCTCGCCATGGTCGCGGTCGACACTAACGTGCTCATCCGGCTCGTCGTCGCCGATCACGCCGCGCAGTCGGCGCGAGCAGCCGCAGTGTTCCGCTCCGGCTCCGTGTTCATCGCCAAGTCGGTCCTGCTCGAGGCAGAGTGGGTCCTGCGCCACAGCTATGAGCTCGGTAGCGAGGCCGTTCTGCGGGCATTGCGCGGCGTACTCGGTCTCGATAATGTCGTGATGGAAGATCCGACCGCCGTTGCTACCGCGCTGCGCTTGCTCGAAAAGGGCATCGACTTCGCCGATGCGCTGCACATCGCGAGCAGCGCGCAGGTCGACCGGTTCATGACCTTCGACGCGCGGCTGGCCAAGCGCGCCGCCCGCGTCTCGCGGCTCGAGGTCGCGCTCGCGTAACCTTGCGGGTCCCGGGGTTCGCGGTGCTCACCCCGGGCTACGGTTTCTTGCGTAGCAGCAGCACGGCGCGCCATTGTCCGGCCGTTACACGAGCCTCGTCGTACAATTGCAGTCTTTTTTCTTGCCGTAGCGCCAGTTCCACGTGTTTTCCTTTTTCGAACGACTCGTCGATCCCTATCCGGAAGCGACGCCCGCGACGCCGCCGCGCGGTTTCTTCGCGTTCCTGTGGGCGTGCTCGAAGGGTCTGCGCAGGTATCTGCTCGTCACGACGCTGCTCACCGCGGTGATCGGCGCTTTCGAGGCGCTGCTCTTTTCGTTCCTCGGCAGTATCGTCGACTGGCTTTCCAAAGTGCAGCCGGCGGACCTCTGGACGCAGGAGCGCGGCCGTCTGCTGCTGCTCGGCGCGGTGCTCGCGGGCAGCATCGCGCTGGTGGCGCTGCAGTCGATGATCAAGCAGCAGACGCTCTTCGGCAACTTCCCGATGCTGCTGCGCTGGAACTTTCACCGGATGATGCTCGGGCAGAGCATGAGCTTCTATCAGGATGAGTTCGCCGGCCGCATCGCGACCAAGGTGATGCAGACGGCGCTCGCCGTCCGCGACACCTGGCTCATCGTTGCCGAGCTGCTGGTCTTCGTCGTCATCTACTTCGTCACGCTGCTCGCGGTGCTCGGGAATTTCGACCTGCGGCTGCTCGTTCCGTTTCTCGCCTGGGTAAGCTTGTACATCGTCGCGCTGTACTATTTCGTGCCGCGTCTCGGGCGCGTGGCGCGGATGCAGGCCGACGCGCGCTCGCTGATGACCGGGCGCATCACCGACGCCTATACCAACATCGCCACGGTCAAGCTCTTCTCGCACGCGCGGCGCGAGGCGTCTTACGTACGCACGGCGATGCAGGAGTTCCTCGGCACGGTGCACACGCAGATGCGGTTGGTCACCGGGTTCGAGGTCGTCAATCACACGCTGTCGATGGGGCTCATCGCCGCCAGCGCCGGCGCCACGCTCTGGCTATGGATCCAGGGCCAGGTGGGCGTGGGCGCGGTCGCCGCCGCCACCGCGATGGCGCTGCGCCTGAACGGCATCTCGCACTGGGTGATGTGGGAGATGGCGACGCTCTTCGAGCATATCGGCACGGTGCAGGACGGCATCAACACCATCGCGCGCCCGCACACGGTCGTCGATGCGGTCGACGCGAAGCCGCTCGTCGTCACGCGCGGCGACATCCGCTTCGAACAGGTGAGCTTCGCCTACGGCGGCACGCGCGACGTGATCGAGAAGCTCGACCTGCACATCCGTCCCGGCGAGAAGATCGGCCTCGTCGGCCGCTCGGGTGCGGGCAAGTCGACCATCGTCAACCTGCTGCTGCGCTTCTACGACGTGCCGAGCGGGCGCATCCTCATCGACGGCCAGGACATCGCGCACGCGACGCAGAACAGCTTGCGCGAGCAGATCGGCATGGTCACGCAGGACACCTCGCTCCTGCATCGCTCGGTGCGCGAGAATATCGTCTACGGCCGGCCCGACGCGACCGAAGAGGCCATGCTCGCCGCGGCGAAGCGGGCGGAGGCCGACGAATTCATCGCCGGCTTGAGCGACCCCAAGGGGCGCAAGGGCTACGACGCGCACGTCGGCGAGCGCGGCGTCAAGCTTTCCGGCGGCCAGCGCCAGCGCATCGCGATCGCGCGCGTGATGTTGAAGGACGCGCCGGTTCTGCTCCTCGACGAGGCCACGAGCGCGCTCGACTCGGAAGTCGAGGCCGCGATCCAGCAGAGCCTATATCGCCTGATGGAAGGCAAGACGGTCGTCGCCATCGCGCACCGGCTGTCCACCATCGCGGCAATGGACCGGTTGATCGTCCTCGATCGCGGGCGCGTCGTGGAGGAAGGCGATCACCGCAGCCTGCTCGCGCGCGACGGCCTTTACGCACGCCTGTGGGCGCATCAGAGCGGCGGTTTCCTCGGCGATGATCTCGTCGAAGTCGCGGCCGATGCCGACGAGGCGATCGCTCAGGCGCGAGGCGACGGCGACGCCGCGGAGGATGTGCGCGCGCGCCGGCTCGAGCCGACGCTGATGGGTCACGATTTGCCTGCGGGATCGGAGCCGCCGTCGTAGACCGGTGAGCAGGACGGCGATCCCCGGGGCCCGCGCCGCGGTACCGGAAGATCCCCGGGATTCGCTGCGCTCATCCCGGGCTACAGGCTCCGGCGAAACGGGAGTCGCTGCGCTCATCCCGGGCTGCGAAGTCTTACCCGGCTGCCAGCACGACCTCCGCCACGCGCGTCACGGCCTCCCGCGCCGTGTCGACGTGGTGCACGCCCTCGACGTCGGCAGCGCCTTCCAGGCCGATGACGAGTTTGCCGAACTGGCGTGCGAGCGCGACCTCGGAGAGCGTGCCGAAGCTGTCGCCGATCGCGATCAGGCAGAACGACGCGCGCGCGATCAACGCGTTGCGGGCCTCGCCGATGCCGGTGGCGATGGCGACGCCGATGAACCGATTGGCGCTCGATGCGTCGATTTCGGGCAACAAGCCCACTGAAAGCCCTCCGACACGCGCGACACCTTCGCATACCGCCTGCATCACCCCTTTCCGTCCGCCGCAGAGCACGGTGAGGCGGCAATCACCGAGCAGCTCACCGACTTTCAGCGCAGCCGCGAGCTGCGCATCGGTCGCTTCGCCCGGACCGATCACACCGATCGGAACGCGCAGCCACGCGCCGCTCTCGCGTTGCAGCCAAGTCACCGCGGCGATCGCGTCCATCGCTTCGAGCTTGTCCGACGCGACCGGCGTGGCCGCAAGCCACCGGCGTTCGACCGGATCGAAGCGCCGTCCCGCGGCGTCGAAGAGTGCGCCGCGCGCGCGATCGAGCTTAAAGATGCCGTTCATGCTTCGCCCCCACCCATTCGCCGGTGGTGATGATGGCCGAGCACGCCGCGGTGATCAGCAGCGCCAGCGCCGCGGCCGCCGGAAAATCCGATCCCGTTTCGGAGATCAGGCTGTAGAGCCGCAGCGGCAGGATCGGCAGTTGCGTGCCGACCAGCGCCAGCGCGGTGCCGTACGCTCCGAACACGACTGCCGCGACCAGGCAAAACGACGCGATCATCGGTGCGGCCACCTGCGGCAGCAGCACCTGGCGAAACGCCTGCGCCGGCGTCGCGCCGAGCGATTCGGCGGCGGCCAGCTGCGCGCGATCGAAATTCACCAGCACCGGCAGCATGCCGATCACCACGCGCGGGATCAGGTAGTACGACGACGCGAACGCAAGCCCCGTCGGCGTGAACAGCGCGCCGCCGATCGTCGCCGCATCGAATCCGGCACGGGCGAGCAACTGCGTCACGAAGCCGGCGCGACCGTAGCCGAGGATGAATCCGTAGGCGACGATCAACCCGGAGAACGTGAGCGGCAGCGCGATGACGAACGACAGCACGGTGCGCTGCCGCGGCGAGAGCCGCGACAGATGCAGCGCGACCGCGACGCCGACTACGGTCGAGAGCGTGGCCGCGACCAGCGTCAGCACGCTGCTGCCGCCGAGCGCCGTCCAGAATCCGGCGGCGGCGAAGACGCGCGCGAACGCGGCGCCTCCGTCGCGGAGTGCGTCGACAGCGACCCCGAGCACCGGCAGCGCGAAGAATAGCGCGAGCAGCAGCGTCGCCGGCAGCGCGAGCGCTGCGTGCTTCGTCATTCCCGCTGCTCCGCCGTCATTCCCGCGAACGCGGGAATCCAGTGGCTTTGTCCCATCATTGCCTCGACGTCACTGGGTCCCCGCTTTCGCGGGGACGACGTGGCGCTATCGTCATTCCCGCGAACGCGGGAATCCAGTGGCTTTCTTTCATGATCACCCCAACGTCGCTGGGTCCCCGCGTGCGCGGGGACGACAGGCATGTTATTTCGTCCCCGTTGCCGCGGCCCAGCCCTTGTCGACGTCGGCCTTCTTCGCGGCTGCGCTCTTCACGTCGAGCGGATGCACCTGCGGCGCGGCAGGCAGCTTGTCGGCGACGTTGTCGGGCAGCTTCACGCCCGGCACCGACGGCCGCACAAAGCCCTGCGCGAAGATCCCCTGGCCCGTGTCGCTCATGATGAAGTTGAGCCAGAGCTTGCCCGCATTGGGGTTGGGTCCCTTCTCGACGAGGCTGATCGCATACGGCGCAGCAGCCGAAGCCTCCTTCGGAATGACCACCGCCACCGCGTCGCCGAGCCCGTCGGTGTACTTCGCCTTGAGCCCGTCGTTCTCGTAGGAGATCCAGATCGGGATCTCACCTTTCACGAACTGCGCGTACGGCGTGGTGCCGAGGACGCGCAACACGTTGCCCGATTGGTGCAGCTTGGTGAAATAGTCGAGGCCGGGCTGCAGGTTGTTCATGTCGCCGCCCATGCCGAAGGTCGCGGCAAACGCGACGACCTGACCGACGCCGGTCGAGCGCGGGTCGAGATAGACGATCGTGTTCTTGTACTCGGGCTTGAGCAGATCCGCCCACGACTGCGGCACGTTCTTAACCAGCTTGGTGTTGACGACGAAGGCAACCGTCAGCGTGTGGATCGTGAACCACTTGCCGTCGGCGTCACGGAAAACCGGCGTCAGCTTGTCGAAATTCACCGGCTTGAACGGCGCGACGACGTTCTTGGCCACCGCGTCGATGGCCGAGGCCGCGAAGTAGTACGCGGTGTCGGCCTGCGGGCGGTTCCGCGCCTTGTCGAGCGCGACGACCGTCGCTCCCGAGCCGAGGTCGTTGTACACGATCTCGACATCGGGATAGCGCTTCTTGAACGCGGCGAATTCCGCCGCCCAGTTGGCCCAGGTCGGGCCGGTGTCGAAGCTCACCACCATGCCTTCCTTCTTCGCTGCTTCGTACAGCGTTTTCTCGCCGGAATAGAGCTCCGCCGAATCGAGCACGGTCTGCGCCGTCACGGCGGCGGCGAAGAACGACGCGGCGAGTGCCACTGACGCTCTGCATAACCAACCCGTTCGCCCCCGGATCAAGGCCGGGGCAGGCTCTGGGCCTGTCGGACCCGTTCGCCCTGAGCCTGTCGAAGGGCGGCGAGTGTCATTGCGTTCGTGGTTCGACAAGCTCACCACGAACGGGATTAACACGAACGGACTTTTACTGCGTGATGTGGCTTGCATGGCTTCCTCCTCGTTCAACGAACATTCAGAAACTGGATGGCTTCACGCGGCACGCGAACGCTGTTCACATGATCGCGCATCGCGGTTTCGATTTCGAGACGCCCCTGGCCCGCCGCGACCTCGATCTGGCGCGTCGCGCCGAAGAAGCGGTCGCGGAGCACCTGCGCGGCGAAGACGTTCTCGCCCGCCGCGGCGGTCGCGATCTCGACGCGCTCGGGACGCACGAGCAGGCGCAGCGCGCTGCCGGCGGCGTGTCCGTGCGGAGGCGTGGAAAGCCGGCCGATCGGCGTCTCGACGGTATCGGCGTCGATCACCCTGGCGTCGAGCAGATTGGCGCGGCCGACGAAGCCGGCGACGAACGCGTCCGCCGGCCGGTCGTAGATCTCCTGCGGCGCACCGGCCTGCACCAGCCGGCCGTCGCGCAAGAGGACGATGCGGTCGGCGAGCGAGAGCGCTTCGTCCTGATCGTGCGTGATGAGAAGCGTGGCGATGCTCTGCCCGCGCTGGATACGGCGAATCTCGTCGCGCATCGTCACCCGCGTGGCGGCGTCGAGCGCGGAAAGCGGCTCGTCCAGAAGCAGCGCGCGCGGGCCGAAAACGAGCGCGCGGGCCAACGCCACGCGCTGCTGCTGCCCGCCGGAGAGCTGCGCCGGCAGGCGATCGGAGAGCCCGGTCAAGCCCACCAGCTCGAGCATCTCGGCGGCGCGCCGGCGGCGCTCGTCGAGCGGAACGTCGCGCACGCGCAACGGATACGCGACGTTCTCCCAGACACGCATGTGCGGGAACAGCGCGTAGGCCTGGAACACGACGCCGCACTCGCGCACGCGCGTCGGCAGCGCGCTCACATCCTCGCCGTTGAGGCGTATGACGCCGGCGTCGGGCCTGAGGAAGCCGGCGACGAGCCGCAAGAGCGTCGTCTTGCCGCAGCCGCTGGGCCCGAGGCAGACGACGAGCTCACCGGGCTGGATGTCGAGCGTCACCTCGAACACGCCGGCTTGCGTCCCGGGATAGCGATACGTCGCGCCTTCGAGCGAAACGGCGGCGGTCACATTTCGCTCGCTGCGCTCAGGCGGTCCGTTACACTCCTCACCCGCCCGTCGCTACGCGACGGTCTCCCTCCCCCCGCGCTGCGGGGAGAGGGTTGGGGTGAGGGGCGCGCCGCGCTCATACGACCGCCGCTTTCATCCGCGTCGCGCCGCCCGCTGTGAGTCCGCCTGCGATTGCCGCGACGAGCGCGAGCGTAAGCAGGATCACGGTCGCCGCGCAGGCAAAGCCGGTCGCGCCGTAGAACGCCTGCAGCAGGACGACCGGATACGTGCGATTGAGAAAACCCGCGACCAGATTCGAGAACTGGAACTCGCCGATCGAGATCGCCGCGACGATGATCAATCCCGCGAGGATCGACTGCGACAGCGCCGGCAGCACGATGTGCAGGAAGCGCTGCCAGCCGCGGCTCCCGAGCGACTCCGCCGCATCCTCGAGCGTGCGCAGTCCCAGCCGCTGCATGTCCGAGACCACGGTCTGCAGAAAGTACGGCAACGTCAGCACGACATGGCCCGCGGCGAGAAGCCAGATGCTGCCGAGCCACGGCAGCGTGTCCGACGAGAACACGAGGATGAATCCGAACGCGAGCACCAGCGGCGGCAGCGCCACCGGCATCTGGTACAGAACGCGCGCGAGCGCCCGCACGCGCGCGCTTTCGGCTCGAAACACGGCATACGCGAGCGGCAGCCCGACGCCCAAGCAGGCAGCGCACGTAAGCACGACGACCGCGAGGCTCGCGACGAACGCGCGGCGGAAGCTTGGGTCTGCCGCGACGTCGCGATACCAGTGCGCCGTGAATCCGGTCGGCAGGAGCGTGTTGAGCCACAGATCGCCGAACGACCCCACGAGCAGCAGCGCAATCGGCACCGCGAGATACACGAGGTAGGCGGCGGTGATCCAGCGGAGGAACATTATTTCCACAGCTCCACGCGTTCACCGCGGGCGCGCATCTCGCCAGCGCGTCCCTGGAGATAGCGCTGAAACGACGGCTCGGCGCGATACGCTCCGCTCGTCACATAGGCGAACGACGAGGCAAAGTGAAACGGCCGCAGATAAGCCTCGATCCGGAACACCTCGCTGCCGCTCTCATCGAAAAAGATCACGGTCGGCGCGTAGGTCACGTTGAGCTCGCGCGCCCACGCTTCCGCGCTGGTCTTGCGGCCGGCAGGCGTCGTGAGCTCTGTGGGCGCGCCGAGCGCGAACCGCGCCATATCGACGCGTTTGACTTGCGCCAGCACTTCGTCGCGCCGGAATCCGTCCCGATGCAACTCGTCGCAGGCGGAGCAGTCGGTCGTCTCGAAAATCACCGCAAGCGGCTTGTTACCGGGCTTGCGTCGCAGATCGTACGGCGGACGCAGGAAGAACGGCTCGTCGTGCAGGCGCGGGCTCGCCGGCTCGCGCGCGCCGCGAACGAGATATTCGGCCAGCGGCTGATTGCGCTCGAGCCGCCCGGCGACGTAGTCGAGCACGGCCTCGAAGCGCTGCGGCGGATAATAGCCATTGAGACGCGCCACCACGAGGCCCTTCTCGTCGAAGAACAGGAGCGTCGGCGTGAACTGCACGTTGAGCATGCGCGCAAATTCCTTTTCGGTCATGACGCGCCCGTCGATCCATGTGACTTCGCGGTCGCCCCACAGGTTGAGCGCCACGGCGACGAAGTTCTTGCGCGTCTTGTCCACGATCGCGCGCTGCGAGAAATTGGTCACCATGAGCTGCTTGCAATACGGGCAGTCGTCCTGGCCGAAATAGACGAGGAGCCGCCGCCCGTCGCGAGCGGCATCGCCGATGTCTTCGCGGAAGTCGAGGAAGGTCGATGCGAACCACGGCGGAATGTCGAACGCGTACGACGCTGCGTCCTGCGCCCGCGCGCCGGAAACGGCGGCCAATGCGACGGCGAATGCCGCCAGCCAGTTCCTTATCGCTGTCTCTCGCATGCGTGGCGGCCGGACGCCTCTCGCGCCCTCGGCCGCAATGTAAAGTCTATTCGCCTGGAAGCTATTAATAACACGCGCCGCTGCCCGAAAGGCGGCTCAGCCGACTCGATTCACCCAGCCCCTGTCCCCGAGCCCGCGTCACCGTGCCGCTCGGCAACGTTGGTGCATTGGAACGCTCGGCGGTCATTTCCATATCTTATGCCAGCGGTAAGCCGGAGATAGGTGCGAGGCGTTCCAGGCCATCGCTCTCCATGTCTAGCCGGCAAGCCCCATCTTTTCGAGAAACGACTGCCAGCGCGAATCGCCGTAGAGACTTCGCAGCATGGCGTTCGACTTGATGCTGCTCAGTCCGGGGTCGCGCTGCGCATAAGCGCGCTCCAACCACTGGAAAGCCAGATCCAGCTCCCCGCGGTACGCGTAGGCCTCCGCCACTTGATAGGCGCTTTCCTGTGCGTATTTGTCGATCAGGCCGCGCAGCGCGGCGTCGGATTTCGCTTGTCGGCCTTGCGCATGTTCCACAAGCGCGAGCCCCTGGAGGCGAAAATATTCGATCACCTCCGCCTCGAACGCCGTGCGCGCTTCCTCGATCCGGCCTTGCGCCAAGTGCACACGGCCGAGCCAGGAATGCAAGAGCCCACCCTGCGGATGGAACTCGATCGCCTTTTTCACGACTGCCTCCGCCTCGTCGAGGAGTCCTGCGCGAAGGCACTGCGCTCCGAGACTTCGCTGGGCACTCATGCTGAGCGGGTCGAGCGTCAGTGCGCGTCGCGCCAGCGCGACCGCCTCCTCATGGCGACCGAGCGTCCCCGCCAGAATTGCGGCGCCCCGCAGCACGTCTGCATTTCCCGGAGCGAGTGCTAGTGCGCGGCCGAACGACGCGTCCGCCGCCTGCCAATCCCAGTCGTAGTTCATTTGAACAAGGCCCAGTGCGACGTATCCTTCCGGCAGGTCCGGCTCCAGCTCGATCGCGCGCTCGGCAGCCGCTCGCGCCTGGCCGAAGCCCTCGTCGAGCGGTGCCCAGGAATACCCGGCTTCATGCATGTGAGCACGAGACAGAGCTGCCCAAGCCAGCGCGTAACCGGGATCCAGCTCGACGGCCTCGCGAAAATATCCAATCGCCTTCGCTAGGTCCCCCTGCGTGATGCGATCGGCGAAGAACAGTCCCTGCAGATAAAGCGGATACGCCTTTGCATTTACGGCGCGGCCCTTCACCGCGGCGTGTACTTCCGCCTTCACCGCCGCTGTAAACGACGCGTCCGGCTTCTCTGGCAACAGCGCAGCACGCAACTCTTTCACCACCGATTGCGCGATGTCGTCCTGCACCGCGAAGATGTCCTCCAG
>JALYSM010000072.1 GCA_030854785.1 Pseudomonadota bacterium | reverse complement strand
GGACTACGCCATTGCGGTCGGGGAGGGCACCGCCCGACAAGCCGGTGCCCGCACCGCGCGCGACCACGGGCAGCCGCGCGGCATGGCACAGTTTCAGAATCGCCACGACCTGCGCTTCGTTTTCCGGCAGCAGAACCGCGTTCGGCTCCTCGCGGAACAGCGTCAGCCCGTCGCATTCATAGGGCCGCGTGTCTTCGGACGCCGTGAGAATCGAGGTCGCGGGAAGGATGTTGCCGAGGGCGGCGAGCAGGGCCGGGTTGAGCATGGACCACCGGAAGCGTGCGGTTCGATTATTCCACAAAGACCCGCTCCTCACCATGCGCCGCGCGGGCGGGCGGCAGCGTTAGAATGCGGTCGCTCGAGGGCAGGCAGCGACGCGCCGTCTGCGCCGCGGGCGATACGAGGACAACGAACATGACCATTGCCTTCCGGCTTCCCTCGCTGGCGCTCGCTGCGACGCTCGCTGGCGGTCTCGCGGCGTCAGGGCAGGCCACCGGACAAACCATGCTCAAGATCAACATCGCGGTGGCGCAGAACTCGCACTACGGCGTGGCCATCGATACCTTCGCGCGTGAAGTCGAACGGCGAACGAACGGCCGTTACAAGGTGCAGACCTTCTACTCGGCCGCGTTGGGTGCCGAGCGCGAATCGGTCGAGGGGGTTCAGCTCGGCACACTCGATCTGACGCTGACTTCGACCGGACCGTTGCCCAATTTCGTACCCGAGGTCGCGATCCTCGATATCCCGTTCTTGTTCCGCGATTACGCGCACGCCCGCGCTGTGCTCGACGGGCCGATCGGCCAGGAGCTGCTCGCCAAGTTTCCGGCCAAGGGCATGATCGGTCTGGCGTGGGCCGAGAACGGGTTTCGGCACATGACCAACAGCAAGCGGCCGGTCAACGTTCCGGAAGACCTGAAGGGCCTGAAGATGCGCACGATGGAAAACCCGATCCACATCGAGGCGTACAGGCAGTTCGGCATCCTGCCAACGCCGATGGCGTTCACAGAGGTCTTCACCGCCCTGCAACAAGGCACCGTCGACGGCCAGGAAAATCCGCTGTCGGTCATTACCGCCGCCAAGCTCGACCAAGTGCAGAAATACCTGTCGCTCACCGGTCATGTCTATTCGCCTGCGGTCTTTCTCATGAACAAGGCACAATGGGACAAGCTGTCCGACGCGGACAAGCAGGCATTCCTTGACGCCGCGAGGGACGGCGTCAAGGCCAATCGCGCCCGCGTCGACGACGACGAGCGGAAGGCCGTCGCCGATCTCCGCGCCAGAGGCATGACTGTCGCCGAGAATGTCGACAAGGCGAAGTTCCAGGCGGCGCTCGGACCGGTGTATACGGACTTTGGCAAGCGCTTCGGCCAGGCAAACATCGACCGCATCCGCAATTATCGCTAGCGTCGCGAGCCCGTGGCGTCGCCGGTCGCCCATGCGTAGGCGTGGGGATCGCGCGTGGCGAGTCGACGCTTGCGGCCGACGCGCGACATCACCAACTGCAGGGCCCGATAAGGAGGCCGCGCCCGCGAATTCGTCAGCGATAGCCGAACGCCGCCGGCAGCGCGGTACTGATCTCCGGAAACAACGATAGCAGCGCGAGCACGGCGATCTGCGCCCACAGGAAGGGCCAGAGCTCGCCGATCAATCTGGCGAGCGGCACGCGGGCGACGACCGAGGTGATGAACAGCAGGCCGCCGACCGGCGGCGTGAGCATACCCATCGTCAGGTTGACGATGACGATGATGCCGAACTGGAGGTCGGAGATACCCAGCGCGTGCGCGATCGGCGCCAGTATCGGCACCAGCACGACGATCCCCGGCAGCGGCTCGATGAAAATGCCGAATGCGAGAAGGAACACGTTGACCGCGAACAGGAAAGCGAGCGGCGACAGTTGCATGCCGACGATCAACGCGGTGAGATCCTGTGGCACGCGCGAGATCGTCAGCACCCAGGCGAACGCCGCCGACATCGCGACGATGATCAGTACCGAAGCCGTCATCAGCGCCGACCGGGCGAGAATGCCCGGCAGCATGGCCCACTCGAGCGTGCGATAGATGACGCGGCCGGCGAAAAGCGCGTAGAACACCGCAATCACCGAAGCCTCCGTCGGCGTGAACGCGCCTGACGCGATGCCGCCCAGGATCAGCACCGGCAGCGCCAGCGCGGGAAGCGCGCGCCAGGTGTTGCGGACGTAGTCCCGCCAGCCGTAACGATCGGTGGAACCGCGGTAGTTGCGCCGGAGCGAGATGACGTGGTTGATGATCGCCATCGCGACCGCGATCGCGATCCCGGGAAGCACACCCGCGATTAGCAACCCGACGAGATTCGTGTCGGGGTACGCGAGCGCATAGATGATCATGCTGATCGACGGCGGAATGATCGGCCCGAGAATGGAGGTCGCCGCGGTGAGCGCCGCCGCGTACTCGGGCTTGTAGCCGTCGTCCTTCATCATCCTGATCATGATGGCGCCGGGTCCCGCCGCGTCGGCCAGCGCCGAGCCGGAGATTCCGGAAAAGAAGGTCAACGTGAGAATATTGGTGTGGCCCATGCCGCCGCGGAAACGGCCGACGAATTGCGAGGCGAAGCGCAGCAGGACTTCGGACAAGGCGCCGCCGGTCATCAGCTCCGCAGTCAGGATGAAAAACGGCACCGCTTCCAGGGCGAAGATGTCGATGCCGGAAAACATGGTTTTCGGCAGAGCGAGCAGCGACAGGTTGCCGCTCGCCAGGATCGCCGCCAGCGTGCCGCCGCCGAGCGCGAACGCGACGGGCACTCCCAGCACGAGCAGCAACGTGCACACCATGAATAGGACGGCGACCAAGGATTGGGGACTACGCTCTAGACGCCGAATTCGCCGTCAGCGAGGAAGGCGCGCCGCCTCAGGTACGGCCCGGCCATCAGCAGGAGATGCGCGATCATGAGCGCGAAGCCCACCGGCATCGCCAGGTAGACGGCACCGATCGGGATTTGCAAGACCGGCGTCGTCTGGCTCCACGCGAATGCGGCGTAGCGCAACCCCACCCATACCATCAAAGCGAAAAATACCAGCAGGATGACGAAAATCACCGCGCGGATCGCGGCCGCCTGTCGCGGCAGCGCCTCCTGCAGCGTGTCGATGCCGACGTGACCGCCGTAACGGAGCACAAGTCCGGAACCGAGAAACGTGAGCCAGATCATCAGGTACCGCGACGTCTCCTCCACCCAGAGTAACGAGCGATCGGTCGTGAAGCGCAGCGCGACATTGACGAATACCATCGTCGCCATCGCTGCCAGGATCGCGATCACCGCCCAGCGATTGGCGTTGAGCAGCGCGCGATCCAAACGAAGCAGCATGCAAACCCTCCCCGCAGCGGGCGACGAGCCGCGTCGCATTGTCGCACGCGGCGCAGCGCCTGCGGTCGTCTATAATGCAGCCCAAAATTGTCGAACACGGCCGTGCGCTGCGCAAGGCACGGGATCGGACGATGAATCCGGGTGAAATCTACGCCAAGACCGACGACGGCGCACGCGAGCTCAAGGAGCGCAAGTTGAACCTCCCGATCGCGCTGCGCAGCGTGCTGATCATGATCGACGGCAATCGCACGGTCGGCGAGATCCTGGAGCGCGCGCGGGCGTTGCGCGTCGACGCGAGCGCGTTCTCGGCGCTCGAACGTGCCGGGCTGATCGCGAAGCGGTTCAGCGCGCCTTCGGTCGCGGAGGACGCGGAGGCGCCGGCGCCGCGCAGCGAGGACGAGGTCGAGCGCTTTATCGCCGCGCAGCAACAGCTTTCGGCGCTCATCAATGAGCATCTCGGCTTTCGGGGCTATCTGATGATGATGCGACTGCAGCGCGCGGAAAACCTGCGCGACTTGCACGACTTCCTGCCCGACTTCGCGCAGGCGCTGGTCAAGCGCATCGGTATGGGCGCCGCCACCGCGATCGTGGCGCGGCTCGAGCGCCTGATCGTCCGCGGCGGCTAGCGCCGCAGCGCATCAAGCGTTGCGTTGCCGGACCAGAGCGCGGAACGCGATGAACGTGAGCGTCGATGCCACCGCGATCGCGGTTGCCATCGGGCGCTGCGTTCCGTCGAATGTCACGCCGACGAGCAGCGCCGCGGTCGATGCCAGCATGAACTGGCCGAACAGGAGCAGCGACGCCGCGCTGCCCGAGATTTCGGGAAAAGGCGTCAGCGCGCCTGCGGTGGCCGGCGGCATCGTCGTCATCAGCGCGACCATGAACAGGAACATCGGAATTACGATCGCCGCCGGATGCGCGACCGCGAGCCAGGCGAGCGCGGCCAATGCAAGTCCCGCAAAGAGCATCAGCCAAGTCGAGTAGCGAATCATCCGGTCGATGCCCCAACGCGTCACGAGCCTGCTGCCGGCGATCGAGCCGGCGATATTGCCGACCATGACCGCGCCGAACAGCAGCCCAAATCCGCGCTCGCCGGTACCGATCACGGTGACGAACGCGAATGCGCTGCCGGCGAGGAACGCGAACAATCCGCTCGAGGCAAACGCGGCGACGAGAAGATAACCGACATACCTTCTCGACCGCAGCAGGCGGCGGTAATTGGCGAATACGACCGCCGGATCGGTCGCGCGCGTGTTTTTCGCCTTGATCGTCTCCGGGAGCGCGGTACAGACGCAGAAGAATGCGATCGCGCCGTACGCGGCGACGAAGATGAAATTCGCCTGCCAGCCGAACCATACATGCAGGTGGCTGCCGATGATCGGCGCGACGATCGGCGCGATGCCGAGCACGATGCCCATCAGCGACAACATTCTCGCCGCGCTATCGCCGGTATACAGGTCGCGCACGACCGCTCGCGGCACGACGGCAACGGTCGCCACCCCGATGGCCTGGACGACGCGCGCTGCAATCAAGGCCTCGATGGTGCGTGACGCCGCGCATACGGCGGATGCGGCGACGAACAGCGCCAGGCCGGCGATCAGGACGGGCCGGCGGCCGAATCGGTCGGCAAGCGGCCCGACGCAGATCTGCGATGCGCCCCAGCCGTACATGTAGAGCGAGAGCGTCAGCTGCACCTGCTCGGGTGTAGCCGAGAGCACGCGGGTCATCGACGGCATCGACGCCAGATAGATGTCCATGGCGAGCGGGGCGACGGCGATCAGCGCGCCGAGCAGCAGCGTCATCGCCGGCTGATCCCGTCTTAACATCGGACCGACGCAATGATTTCAGCTGTGCTGCGAGTCACCTTCGGGCTGTCCGGCCGGTTGCAGGAAGAACTCGCGCACGCGGGCGATGTGCGAAGCACCGAAGCGTGCGACGACTGTGGCTCGTGCAGAAAGGCCGACACGCCGCGCCAGTGCCGGATCGGACCGCAGCGCCTCGAGGTATCCGACCGCCTCGAGCTGCGTATCGAACAGGAACCCGTTCGTGCCGTGCTCGACCAGCTCACGGTAGCCACCGTTTCGGCCGACGACGACCGGAAGCTCACAGGCCATAGCCTCGACGACCACCCGGCCCGAAGGCTCGCTCCAGACGGGACCGGTGCGGTAGATGAAGGCATCGAGCGATTGAAGAAAGCCGGGCGCCTCGATCGCGCCGGCGTCCAGCACTTCGATCGACTCCCGATCGCCGAGTCGCTCGCGCAATACGGACGCGCCCATCAGCCGCACCCGCATGCCGCGATCGGCGAGGTGCCGGTAGAGGCGTATGTCCTGTGGATGGTGCTTGTAGCCCTCGTCCCGGCTCAGGCGGCCGACGGTGAATCGTCCCGAGTCCGGCACACGGCGCGCCGGCGTGAACGCTTCGAAATCGAAAAAACCCCAGTCGACAAACCCCGCCATCCGCGTCGAGGCGCGATGCGTTTCCGAAGGAAACACGAGCTCCGCCGGCGGAAGTCCGGCGCGCGCGATGAAATCGAGCAGTCTTCCCAGCCTGTATCGCTCCGGCGTGTTGTACACGATGACCAGACGCTCCGGCCGCGTACGTGCGAGCCAATGGCCGCGCTCGATGAAAATACCGATCAGGACCAACGTTCCACCTTCCGGCAAATCGCCGTTGGCGGGATCGAGGCGACGAAACGGAAGGCGCGCGAGTTCACCGCGAGGCTCCTCTTCAGCCCAGAGCGTCACGTCGGCACGAGAGGAGAGAAGCGCGAAGTAGTCGGCCGCCCGCTGTTCGCTGCCCCCGAAAGCGTTGGAGAGCGGGCAGACGAGATGGATGGTCGGACCGTGCATGCGGTCATCGCGGCTTGAACTTGTGCGCGAGGGTACTCTCGTCGGTGCGCGGCACGTAGCTGATGCCGTTTTTCGTTCCCCAGAGGCTCACCTGATGATAGAGCGGGACGATCGCCGTGTCGTTGATCGCGAGCTCGGTCGCGCGCTGCAGCAGCGCCTCGCGCCTGGCATCGTCGACGGTGACCAGCGCGTCCTCCAGCATCAGGTCGACCTTGGCGTTGGAGTAATGGCCCCGGTTCGCCGTACCGAAGCCCTTTTCCCTGCTGATCGTCGCGATCAGGGCCTTGAGCGGGCTCGACGCCTCGGCCGTGCCCGAGCCCCAGCCGACGAGGACGAAACTGAACTTGAACTCGGTGGCCTGGGGAAAGAATGTCGCCGATGGCATCGTCTCGACCCGCGTCGCGATGCCCACGCGCGCGAGCATCTGCGCGACGGCCTGAGCCACTTTGGCATCGTTGACATAACGATTGTTCGGCGAATGAATAGTAAGGCCGAAGCCGTTGGGGTAACCCGCTTCGGCCAGTAGCTTTTTCGCGCCCTCCGGATCATGAGCCTCGATCTTGAGGTTGCGCGTATAGCCGAAGAAACCCTCCGGCAGCAACTGGCCCGTCGGCACGGCCTGGCCTTCCATCACGCGGTCGGCGAGCGCCTGCCGGTTGATCGCCTTCGAGATCGCCTTGCGCACGCGCGAGTCCTTGAGCGGGTTCTTCGCCAGCGGCTTTCCGTCCCGGTCGGTTACGAACGGCGAGAGATCGCGCTCGGAGTCCACGTGCAGATAGATCAGGCGGTCGGCGACCGTGCGGTACAACGCCACGCGCTTGTCGTTCTTGAGCATGGCGACATCCGATGTCGGTACGTTTTCGATCGCCTGCACGTCGTCGGCAAGAAGCGCTGCCACGCGAGGCGCATCGGATGCCAGAAGCCGCAGCGTCACCTTCTCCCACGGCGTCGTCCCGCCCCAGTAGCCGTCGTGGCGCGCAAGCTCGATCCTGTCGCCCTTCGCATAGCGGACAAGCTTGTACGGCCCGGTCCCGATGGCCGCCTTGCCGCTGTTGAAGTCTTCGGTTGTCGCCTTGGCAGCGGCCTTGGCAACGATCGCGACCTGTGTCATATCCGAGGACATCAGCGGATATGGGGTCGCGGTCCGGAACCGGATCGTGTACGGATCGACGACGATCATCTCCTTGATCTGCTTCGTATACGCCGTGAACGGTGAAGGACTGTTCGGCACGGTGGGCACGCGCTCGATCGAAGCCACGACGTCGGCGGCGGTAAATTCGCCGCCGTCGTGAAACCTGACGCCCTGGCGCAGCTTGAATTCCCAGGTCACGGGATCGATGGCTTTCCACGATTCGGCGAGACCCGGGATGATCTTCTGCCGTTCGTCGCGCAGCACGAGGTAATCGAATATGTGTGCGGCGACGTTATTGTTGGGTGTGACGTTGTGATAATGGGGATCGATGGCAGTGACGTCGGCACCGATGCCGATGGCGAGATCGGCGGCGGTCGCGCGAGGACCGGTGACAAGGGTCGCCAGCAGGATGGGCAGGACACAGAAGGCGCGCCGCAACGACATGATGCATTCCCCCGGGCTCTGATCGCCAAAAATGCGGACGGCGCAGCATAGCCGAACCGTAACTAATTGTAACCGCCCGTTGTGCCACGGAAACTCCGGGTCAACGGCCGCTGTCTCTTATACGTTGGTATCAGGTTCGCGACGTTTCGCGATTTACTTGCATTGCAGGAGGTAGAGATGAAGCATCGCATTGCCAAGCTTAGCGCAGCCGTGCTGCTCGTCGGCGGCGCCACGATAGCCACGAGCGCAGTGGCGAGAGACTCGTTTTCCATAGCGATCGGTGCCCCAGGCTTCGGGATCGGTTATTCGAACCACGGCCACGGGTATGCGTACGTCGCGCCGCCTGCGGTGTACGCGCCGCCTGCGGCCTACTATGGCGCGCCAGCGTATTATCCGGCGCCCGTGTACTACGGACCGCCGGTCGTTTATGCGCCGCCGGTCGCGTATTATCGGCCGTGGTATCGCCACCGTTATCACCCCTATCGGCATTGGTAGGCGGTCGCGCGGTTCAGCGCCAGTAGCCCGGGATGAGCGGAAGCGAACCCCGGGACTTCGGTAATCGCGCGTTCCGCCGCCCCGGGTATCGCGCTTCGCGCTCAGCCCGCGTTACGAGCCTTTGCCGGTATAGCGAATGCGGTAGATCGCTCCGGCGAGATCGTCGGAAACAAGCAGCGAGCCGTCCGGCGTGACGAGCACGTCGGCCGGCCTGCCCCATGCGGACTCGCCCTGCAGCCAGCCGGTAGCGAACGGCTCGTAGCCCACCGCGCGGTTATTTTCCACGCGCACCAGCGTCACGCGATAGCCGATTTTCTTGCTGCGGTTCCATGAGCCGTGTTCGGCGATGAAGATCTGATTGCGATAGGCCGGCGGAAACTGCGTGCCCGTGTAGAACCGCATGCCCAGCGCGGCGACGTGCGGACCCAGGTTTTGCGCCGGTGCGGTGAATTCGCTGCACGAGTGCTTCTTGCCAAACTCGGGATCCGCAATGGTGCCGGAATGGCAGTACGGGTAGCCGAAATTCAATCCCTGCTTTGGCGCATGATTCATCGTATCGGGAGGTAAGTCGTCTCCCAGCCAGTCGCGCCCGTTGTTCGTAAACCACAGTTCCCTGGTGCGCGGATCCCAGTCGAAGCCGACCGAGTTGCGCAAGCCGCGTGCATAGATCTCGAAGCCCGACCCGTCCGGGTTCATGCGCGTGATGAGCGCGTAGCGATCGGGATCGGGCTCGCAGATATTGCACGGCGCGCCGACCGGGACGTAGAGCTTGCCGTCGGGCCCGAAGGCGATGAACTTCCAGCCGTGGCTTGCATCGCCCGGGAACTTGTCGCTCACCACCACGGGCTGTGGCGGCTTATCGAGCCGGCTTTCAATATCGTCGAAGCGCAGGATGCGGCTGACCGCAGAGACGTAGAGCGCGCCGTCGTGAAACGCCACGCCGACGGGGCGATTGAGCCCTGCCGCAATCGTCGTGACGGTAGCCGGGCCGGTCGGCTTGAGCGTGACCGCATAGACCTTGCCCCCTTCCGTGGAGCCCACGAACAGTGTGCCCCGGGTCGCGAGCGCCATTTCGCGTGCGTTCGGCACGCGCGCAACGAGCTCGATCGCGAATCCGGGTGGCAACTTGATTTTCTCGAGCGGAAGATCGGCGCCGCGCGCGGGCGCCGATCCCATTATCACGGCAGCTGCGATCGTCGCGTACAGGATGCGCATCATCGAATCTCCATCGTTGCTCGTGGGCAGGAGCGCCGGGCGCGTCGCGCGTCGCGATCTCACCGCAAGTGATTGACAGCGGTTGCGGCGGTTTCTATCCTTTGTCTGTGGCACGACGTACTATTGTTGCATGGACGCCCCCGCCGCCTCCACCGTAACCTCCTCCCAGCTCGTCGGTTTCGAGCTCATTCGGACGCTTGTCTCCTACGACACGACGAGTCGCGAATCGAATCTCGCGCTCATTCACTGGGTGCGTGATTATCTCGCCCGCCACGGCGTCGACTCGCGGCTCACCTACGACGACGAGCGGCGCAAGGCAAACCTGTTCGCGACACTTCCCGCGCAGGACGGCAACACGACCGAGGGCGGCGTCGTGCTCTCGGGCCACACCGATGTCGTGCCGGTCGACGGGCAGCCGTGGGACACATCGCCGTTCGAAGCAACGATCGGTGGCGACCGGTTGTACGGCCGCGGCGTGACCGACATGAAGAGCTTTTCCGCCATCGGCCTCGCCTTCGTGCCCGAGCTCCTGCGGCGCGGGCTGGCGCGTCCGCTGCACTTTGCGCTCTCGTACGACGAGGAGGTTGGCTGCATCGGCGTGCGGCGTCTCATCGCCGACGTCGTCGCCCAGGGCATCAAGCCTTCGGGTTGCATCATCGGCGAGCCGTCCGGAATGCAGCCCGTCGTCGCGCACAAGGGCAAGCGTAGCCATCGCTGCCGCGTGCGGGGCCACGAGGCGCATTCGTCGCTGACGCCGCTCGGCGTGAACGCCGTGCAGGTCGCCGGCGAGCTTGTGACTTTCCTCGCTCATATGGCGCGCCGGTTTCGCGACCGCGGCGGATTCGACGCCGCGTACGACGTCCCGTACACGACCGTGCACACCGGCGTGATCCGCGGCGGCACCGCGCTCAATATCGTGCCGCGAGACTGTCATTTCGATTTCGAGTTTCGTCACCTGCCCTTCGACGATCCCGACATGCTGTTGGCCGATGTCAAGCGGTTCGCGGCGACGCTGCTGCCGGAAATGCACGCCGTCGATCCGGCAACGCACATCGAGTTCGACCATATTTCGACGCTGCCCGGCTTCGACACGCACGGAGGCAGCGAGATCGCCGAGCTGGGCAAGGCGTGCACGGGCGCGCACGAATTCGGCAAGGTTTCCTTCGGCAGCGAAGCGTCGCTTTTCCATAATGCCGGCATTCCGGCGATCATCTGCGGGCCGGGTCACATCGCGCAAGCGCACCAACCAAATGAGTGGGTGGCGCTCGAGCAGCTCGCGCTGTGCGAGGCATTCATGCGCCGCCTCGCCGATCGCGTCTGCGTGGCCTGAATCCAGTCGAACGCATGGCAGTTCCGGCACCGGCAGCTGTTCCGCCGATCGAGGTCGCTTTTCCGGATCTCGCCGCGCATGCCGCCGGCAACCGCGGCATTCCCTACGCGTGGACGTTCGCGGCCGGTCGCACCGGGCCGCACGTCCTCGTGCAGGCGCTGACCCACGGCAATGAAATCTGCGGTGCGATCGCGCTCGATTGGCTCCTGCGCGAAGAGTTGCGTCCAGCGCGCGGGAGGTTGTCCATCGTCTTTGCCAACGTCGCAGCGTATAAGCGTTTCGATCCGGCAGATCCGTTCGCATCGCGTTGCGTCGACGAGGATTTCAACCGGCTCTGGTCCGCAGACGTGCTCGATGGGTCGCGCGACAGCACCGAGCTCAGGCGCGCGCGAGAGCTGCGGCCGCTCTACGACGGCGTCGATCACCTGCTCGACCTGCATTCGATGTCGGATCCCTGCCCGCCGCTGGCGATGGCAGGACGCCAGCGCAAAGGGCTCGCATTGGCGCAGGCGCTTGGCTTTCCGCAGCATGTCGTGATCGACGGTGGTCACACCGCGGGCCGGCGATTGCGCGATTACGCTTTCTTCGACGACGACGCCGATCCGCGCAGCGCGCTCCTCATCGAATGCGGCCAGCATTGGGAGGCGGCCGCGCCCGAAGTCGCCAAACAATCGGTGCTGCACTGGCTGCGCCACTTCGAGATGGCCGAACCCCGCCTTCTCGACGCTTATCTGACGACCATCTCGCCGCCACCGCAAAAGCTGATCGAGGTGACGGCGACGGTCACGATCGCCAGCGAAACATTTGCCTTTACGCTGCCGGTTCGCGCGCTGCAGACGATCCCCCGTGCAGGAACGGTCTACGCCATCGATGGCGGCAACGAAATCCGCACGCCGCACGACGACTGCGTCGTGATCATGCCGACGCGGCGGCCGAGGAGAGGGGAGACCGCAGTGCGCCTCGGACGGTACATCGGCTGAGCAATCCGCGCCTCGCGCTGAACTTTCGCGCGCAGAGGCGCTTATTTGCCCTCATGGCCCAAAGGCGGCGCGGCGACGGCGGCCTCCGCGGCGCGCACCAGGTCTGCGCCGACAACGGCGGCCCACCGGTCATATATCGGGCGAGCTGCCTCGCGGAACCGCTGCCTGCCTGACGGCGTAAGCCGTGTCACGGTTGCGCCCCGACGCGAGAGTTCCGCGAGCGCGGCGGTATCGGAGAGTTTGCGTGCCATTGCGTTCGCCTGCAATGCCGCATCGCGCGCAGCCTGGAGGACGAGGTCACGCTCGGCATCGCTCCAGCGGTCCCACACGGCGCGATTGACCGCGAAGAGCAGCGCATCGGCGTGCGCGCCCCACAGCAGCAACCGCGCAAAACCCGCCGCATGAAGACGCGAAGTACCGTATGCGGGGACGCTTGTCACCTGACCGTCGAGCGTGCCGCGCCGCTGTGCCGCCAACGCGTCTGCTGCACTCATCGATACCGGGGCCGCGTCCAGAGCCTGCAAGCTTTCGAGAAGAAGCGGTGAGGAGGCAACGCGCAGGGAAAGGCCGCTCAGATCCGCCGGCAGGTGGATCGGCCGCCGGGTAGCCAACTCGAGAAACCCGTCGCCCGCCCAGGCCAATGGCACGACGCCGGCGGCGAGCACCGCGGCCGACAGGCGCGTCGTGATCTCGCCCTGCAACAGGCGGTCGAGTGCGTCGCGATCGGGCACCAGCCACGGCAGCGCGAGGAGATTGAGCTCCTTCACCTGCGGTGCCCAGCTCGAGGCCGAACCCACGGCAAGGTCGGTCGCGCCGTCGCGCAACGCAGCGAACTCGCGCGCCGGGTCGCGTGGCACCAGCGTCCCGCCGGGAAAGACCTTGACGTTGAGGCGCCCGCCGGAGCGCTCGCGAATGAGCTCTGCCCAGATCACGCCTGCCCTGCCTTGCGGATACACGGGCCCGAGAGCGGTCGACAACTTCCACTCCGTCGCGTTGCTCTGCGGCGGGGCTTGGGCTGCTGCCGGAAGAAGCAACGCAACGCCGAGGCACGCGGCGCGCAGGATCTCGATCGTTCGTCGCACGGCGAGAGCGCAATGAAGCTCGCCGCGACGCTTCATTCGAGCGGTGCAAGCTCGCCGCGAAGAGGCGCGGCGCGCCAGTAGCGACGATCGACGTCGCGCTCGATGCGTGGTGCGAGCGTCGCGCCGGGAGCGAACGCAAACGTCAAAGCCCCCTCGTAGTCGGTACGATACGTGCGGACGCCCACATCCGCGTAGCGCGCGACGATCTCGGGGCGCGGATGGCCAAAACGATTGCGGTAACCGGGGGTGAACACCGCCACCTCGGGTGCCACCGCAGCGATGAACGCCGGCGTGGACGACGTGCGGCTGCCGTGATGCGGCACGACCAGCAGGTCGGCGCGCAGCGACACGGCGTCGCGGCGGATCAGATCGGCCTCGGTGCGCGCCTCGATGTCGCCGGTCAAAAGCGCGCTGCCCGTGGCATTGCTGACGCGAACGACACAGGACAAATCGTTCGCCTTGAGCTTGGGGTTGGCGTAGTTCGCTTCGACCGGGTGCAGCAGCGCGAAATCGACGCCGTCCCAGCGCCAGCGCTGCCCCGCGCTGCAGCGTAGCGCCGCTTCCCCGCGCTCGGCGCGTGCTCGCACGATGGCGTTGTCCGCGGGCAAGGACGAGATGAGCCAGTCCACCGGCACCGTCTGCAGCAGCGACAGCGCACCGCCGCTGTGATCGCTGTCCTGATGACTGACGATCAGTCCGTCCAGGTGGGCGACGCCGGTGGCGCGCAGCATCGGCGCGATGATTCGATCGCCGGCGTCGGCAACTTCAGTGAAGCGTGGTCCGGTGTCGTAGAGCAACGCGTGCGCGTGCGTCTGCACCAGTACCGCGAGGCCCTGACCGACATCGAGCACCGTGACCCGGAAGGTTCCGGACGGCGGCGGCAGCGGTACGATCAGAAACAGCGGCAGCAGCCACGCGAATCCCAGCACGCGACCGGGCACGCCGCGCGGAGCGAGCAGCCACAGCACGCCCGCCATGGCCGCGATCACTGCCCAGAGCGGCGGCGCATGCTGCTGCCACACGGCGTCATTCATGGCGCTCAACTGCTCCAACAGCACCGCGAGCCACGCAAAAACCTGGTGCGCGGCGACGAGCAGCAAGTCCCAGGGCAGCACCAGCGATGCGAGCGTCAGCGGTACGACGATGAAGGTGACCACCGGAATCGCCACGGCGTTGGCAACCGGAGAAACGAGCGAGACCTGCTGAAACAGCATCAGCATCAGCGGCACGAGACCGAGAGTAATCGCCCATTGCGCGCGCGCCGCGGCGCCGAGAGTCGATCCGGCGCCGATGCGCCCGACGCCGGTGTAGAGCAACAATCCCACGGCGCCGAACGAAAGCCAGAATCCAGGGGCGAGCATCGCCCAGGGATCCCATGCGAGCACCACGGCGAGCGCCCACAGCCAAACCACCGACGCGCTGCCCGGGCGCCCCAGCCACAAACCGACCGCGGCGACGCTCAGCATGTAGAGTGTGCGCTGCGCGGGCACCTGGAAGCCCGCGAGCAGCACGTAGCCGAATGCCGCGACCACGCCGCCGAGCGCAGCCGCCTTGCGCGCGGGGAGCCAAAGCGTGAGCCCGTGGCTTCGTCGCCACAGCCAGAACACGACGGCGCCGATGAGGGTGGCGAAGAACGTGACGTGCAGCCCGGAGATGCTGATCAGGTGGCCGATGCCCGTGCGATTGAACGTCCGCCACTGCTCGGCGGAAATCGCGCGCTCGTCACCGATCGCGAGCGCCGCGATCACGCCGGCGTACGGCCGGCCCTCGAGCACGGTGAGAATGCGCGCGCGGATCGATTCGCGCAGGCGGATGACGTAGTCTCCGGTCCTTCCCGCAAACACCGCGAGGCGCCGGTTGGCGTCGCTCTCGCGCACGTAACCGGTCGCCCGGAACTGGTTCTCGAGCAACCAGGCCTCGATGTCGAAGCCGTGCGGATTGACGGTGCCGTGCGGGCGCTTGAGCCGCACGGTGAGATCCCAACGCTCGGCGCCGCGCAACTCCGGGACATCCTGGCCCGCGCGCTCACCGCGCCACGATCCGTACCAACCGAGCGAAAGCCGCGACGGTACGATGGCGCCTGGGGTCAGCACCCGCTCGACCGCCAGCGCAAACCGCGCACCGCGCTCCCCGGCCTGGGGCAACTCATCGATGACGCCGATGAGCTCGATGTCGCGGCCTTCCCACGCGCGAGGCAACTCGTCGGCGAGCCTCGCTTCCGCGCGCCACGCCGCATAGAAAAAGCCGCCGAGCCCGATGGCTACGGCGGCGCAAAGAAGCGCGCCGTAGCCCGCGGCGCGACGAGGCCAACCCGCCGCGCTTCGAACCGCGACGGCGTGGAGCAGCAGTGCGATGCCAAGGGGCAGCGCGATCCAGACGAACCGCGCCGTGGAGGGCAGCTCCGCCTGCTGCTGCAACGCCAGGATTCCGAGCGCGAAGGCGAGCAGCAGGCAGCGCATCGTCAGGCTTATTTCTTCCCGGCTTGCTCCAGCATCTCTTGGATCTTGGCGTCGAACTGGGCGTAAGGCATCGCACCGACCAATCGCACGCCGTCGAGCTTGTCGTTTTCGAGGCGTCCGATCACGAACGACGGCGTTCCCGATACTCCGGCGACGCTGCCCTCGGCGATATCCTGGTCGATTTGCGCCTTGAACTTGTCAGACGCCAGGCAACTCTTGAATTTCGGCACGTCCAACTTGACGGTACCCGCGTAGGTCGCGAGGTTCTCCGCCTTGAGCGCTTCGGCATTCACGATCATGACGTGACGCATTTCCCAGAACTTGCCCTGCTCGGCGGCGCAGCGGCCAGCCGTCGCGGCACTTCGGGCGTTCTCGTGGAAATCGAGCGGAAAGTCGCGGCTCACGAAGCGGACCTTGCCGGTGTCGATGTAGTTGGCCTTGATCTGCGCGAACGCGGTGTTGTGGAACTGCTGGCAGAACGGGCACTGAAGGTCGGTGTATTCGACCAACACCAGCGGCGCCTTGGCGTCGCCCAGGGAAAACCCGCCGGGCGAGAACTTGTAGCTCACCTTGTCGTCGGGCGCGGCCGCCTGCTGGGGCGTCTGCATCTTCTCCAGCGCCTGCCGGATCTGCTTCAGTTCGTTCAGCATCTCCTGCGCCTGCTCGGAGGTAATGCCGTCCGCGCGCGCGAGCGGAGCGCCGGCCAGCAGCGCGGCCGTCGCGGCCAGCGCGACTAACGACGCGAGATATCTTGTTGCACTCATCGACTGCCTTCCTTTCGATCTGGAGCCCTCGCGGGCGAATTGTCACGGTCGCAAAACAGCATGGAGACCGCTTCGCTGCCGATCTGTTCCACAGCGCATACCCCGTGGATAACACGCTGATCATAGGGGGCAATGCCTGCGGCGCCAACGCGGTCCGATTGGAGGTTACTGCGACGGAACAGACGGTTAGCGTGATTCATCGCACTCTCTGCAGCGCGGGCTGTACATCTCAGACGCCTTGACTGCTGCGCGGCCAAAGAATCAACTGCGTGCAGCGAAACAGCGCAATCCTGCGGCCGCGCGCCCCATCGGCCACGACTGCGTCCCAGACCTGCGTCGTCTTACCGAGGTGCGCCGGCGTCGCGACGCAGGCAATCGTGCCTTCCCTGACGGTGCCGAGGAAGTTGGTCTTGAGCTCGATAGTCGTGAAATTCTCGGCGCCCGCAGGCAAATGCGCGAGGCACCCGTAGCCGCAGGCCGTGTCGGCGAGCGCAATGACCGTCGCGGCATGCAGGTAACCGTTCGGCGCAAGGAGCTCGGGACGAATATCGAGCTCGGCGTCGATGCGATTCTCGGCAACGCCCGTAAACCGCACGCCGATCAGGCCTGGCAGATGGCCATCGCCACGATGGGCGAAGGTGTCCAGTGTGACGTCGGGACGCAATGCCATCGATGGGCTAACCGCGCTCGCGCGTGCGGGCCTAACGCGCGGAACGCGTCACAGC
>JALYSM010000128.1 GCA_030854785.1 Pseudomonadota bacterium | reverse complement strand
GCTACATCCGTCGGCCGCACTCTACGGCGCCGATCGCGCGCTGCCGCCTTTGCCGCCTTGCGTCCACTACGCCGGCAGCGAACGCTACATCCGCAAGGCGTTGTCGCTGCAGCGCGAGATGGGTCCGGTTTTCGACGTATCCTGCGATTGCGAGGACGGCGCCCCGGTCGGCGAGGAGCGTACGCACGCCAAGGCGATGGCGGCCTTGATCGCGGGCAAGGACAACGCGTTCGGGCGTGTCGGCGCGCGCATCCACGACCTGACACACCACGCGTGGCGCAGCGAGCTCGACATCATCGTCCGCGACGCGGGCGCACGACTCGCGTTCCTGACGCTGCCCAAGGCCGAGTCGGTCGGCGACGTGGAGCGCTTCCTGCACGCGGTGCGCGAGGAGACCTTGCGCGCGGGCGTGCACCACACGATCCCGGTCTCGGTCATGATGGAGACGCCCGGCGCGGTGCACGATGCCTGGGCGATCGCCGCGTTGCCCGGCGTCGCCAGCCTCGACTTCGGAACGCTGGACTTCGTGAGCGCGCACCACGGCGCGATTCCCGCGGCGGCGATGCAGAGCCCAGGCCAATTCGACCATCCGCTCGTCCGCCGCGCGAAATGCGACGTCGCCGCCGCGGCGCTCGCGCACGCGGTCGTCCCCGCGCACGGGGTTACGCTCGCTCTCGACGATCCCGACATCGTGTACGCCGACGCGAGGCGCGCGCGGAACGAATTCGGCTTTCTCCGGATGTGGAGCATCCATCCTGCGCAGATCGAGCCGATCGTGCGCGCGTTTCGCCCCGATGCAGTCGAAGTCGAGACGTCCGCCGCGGTGCTCGCCGCCGCCCAGGCTGCGGATTGGGCGCCGATCCGCCACGACGGCAAGCTCTACGACCGCGCCTCTTACCGCTATTGCTGGGACGTGCTGCAGCAGGCGCACGCCGCCGGCGCCCCGATCCCTGCGGCGGCGAGCGCGTTTTTTGCGCCGGCCGCGCCGGCGCTGAGCGGGGTCGCGCGAGAATGACCGTGCTCTCGCCCGGCGCCAAGTTCCGTGGCGCGCTCGCGCAAGAGCGTCCGCTGCAGGTGATCGGCGCAATCAACGCCTATACCGCACGCATGGCCGAACGCACCGGCTTCAAGGCGTTGTACCTCTCGGGCGGCGGTGTCGCTGCGAATTCGCTCGGCATGCCCGATCTCGGGATCAGCACACTCGAAGACGTGCTCGTCGACGTGCGCCGCATCACCGAGATCACGACGCTGCCTTTGCTTGTCGACATCGACACGGGGTGGGGCAGCGCTTTCAATATCGCGCGCACGATCCGCTCGATGATCAAGGCGGGCGCGGGCGCCGTGCACATGGAGGATCAGGTCGGCGCGAAGCGCTGCGGGCACCGGCCCGGCAAGGAAGTGGTCAGCAGGGACGAGATGGTCGATCGCATCAAGGCCGCGGTCGACGCGCGTACCGATCCGGGATTCGTGATCATGGCGCGCACCGATGCCCTGGCGACCGAGGGGCTCGACGCCGCAATCGGCCGCGCCCGTGCGTATGTCGAAGCCGGCGCGGACATGATCTTCCCCGAGGCGATCACCGAGCTCGCGATGTATCGGAAGTTCAAGGACGCGGTCAAGGTACCGATCCTCGCCAACATCACCGAATTCGGACAGACTCCCTTGTTCACCACCGACGAGCTCGCCTCCGCCGGCGTCGCCATCGCCCTCTACTGCTGCTCGGCGTATCGCGCGATGAACAAGGCCGCACTGGAAGTTTATCGCGCCATCCGCCGCGACGGCACGCAGAAGAACATGCTCGACGCGATGCAGACTCGGGCCGAGCTCTACGACATGCTCGGCTACCATGCTTACGAGGAGAAGCTCGACGCGCTGTTCGCGAAGAGAACGTGAAGCAGTGCAGCCGTGCAGACACGAAGGCCCGCAGAAGTTCTCGACGAAGTCTAGATTGTACCGACCACACGACAGGTCCCTTTCATGACCCTCGCAGCGCCTGACGTCGCCGTACCCAAGCCGAAGAAATCGGTCGCTCTGTCCGGGATCGTTGCCGGGAATACCGCGCTTTGCACCGTCGGTCGCACCGGAAACGACCTGCACTACCGCGGTTACGACATCCTCGACATCGCCGATTCCTGCGAGTTCGAGGAAATCGCGTACCTGCTCGTGCACGGCAAGCTTCCGACGGGGCCGGAGCTCTCCGCGTACAAGGCCAAGCTGCGGACCCTGCGCGGAGTCCCCGAGCCGGTGCGTGAGATCCTGGAGCGCATTCCCGCAGCGGCGCATCCCATGGACGTCATGCGCACAGCGGTTTCGGCGCTGGGAACCGTGTTGCCCGAGAAGCACGATCACGGCGTCGCCGGCGCGCGCGACATCGCCGACCGGCTGATCGCCTCCTTGGGATCGATGCTGCTCTACTGGTATCACTGGAGCCACAACGGCAAGCGCATCGAGGTCGAACCCCACGACGACACGATCGGCGGCCACTTTCTGCATCTGCTGCACGGCAAGGCGCCACCGCCGCTCTGGGTGCGCGCGATGCACACGTCGCTCAACCTCTACGCGGAGCATGAATTCAACGCGTCGACGTTCACCGCGCGCGTCATCGCGGGCACCGGCTCGGACATGTACTCGGCGATCGCCGGCGCGATCGGCGCGTTACGCGGACCCAAGCACGGCGGCGCGAACGAGGTCTCGTTCGAGGTGCAGCACCGCTACGACAACCCCGACGAAGCCGAGGCCGACATCCGCCGCCGCGTCGACAACAAGGAAGTGATCATCGGCTTCGGCCATCCTGTCTATACCGTCGCCGACCCGCGCAACAAGGTGATCAAGGACGTCGCGCGCCGCCTCTCGCAGGACGCCGGCAACACCAAGATGCTGGCGATCGCCGAGCGGCTGGAGAGCGTGATGTGGGAGGCGAAGAAGATGTTCGCGAACCTCGACTGGTATTCCGCGGTCAGCTATAACATGATGGGCGTGCCTACCGCGATGTTCACGCCGCTGTTTGTCATCTCGCGCACGTCGGGATGGTCGGCACATGTGATCGAGCAGCGGACGGACGGCAAGATCATCCGCCCTTCGGCCAACTATGTTGGGCCGGAAGATCAACCCTTCGTGCCACTCGCGCAGCGCCGATGAAAAGCCTCGCGTTCTCTTGCTGCCGGTCGGCGCTGCTCGGTGTCCTGGGTCTGGCTGCCGCGCTGGCCGGGATGCCGGCGGCGGCGGACGAGGAGTCCGATCGCGCCGCGGCGGTCACCGCCGCGAAAGAGGAGGCGATGCATTGGCTCGACGCGCTCGACGCCGGGCGCCATGCAGAAAGCTGGAACGACGCGGCGGCCGTGATGAAGGATGGGCGCAATCAGCAGGACTGGATCCGCGATGTCGCCCACCCGCGCGAGTCGTTCGGCAAGTCCGTGATGCGCGAGCTGCAGCGGGCGGAATTCTCGACCACGGTGCGCGGTGCGCCGTCGGGCAAGTATGTCACCGTGATCTACCTGACGCAGTTCGCCAGGGCACCTCCCGTTTACGAAACGATCCTGTTGACGCTGGAGGACGACCATTGGCGGATCGCCGGTTACAGCGTCGAGCGCGCGCCCGAAGCGCCGGCGCCCGCCCCCGCCGAAAATAAACCCGGCCAGGGCGGCGGATCGAAGCCCAGGGGATGAGCGTGTCGGCCCAGATTTCCAACGTCCGCCCCATGCCCGACCAGGTTCTCGTCGATATCGCCGACTACGCCGCCGGGTTCAAGATAACGAGCAAGGAAGCGTATGAAACGGCGCGGCACTGCTTGATCGACACGCTCGGTTGCGGGCTGGAAGCGCTCTCGTATCCGGCGTGCACCAAGTTGCTCGGACCGATCGTCCCGGGCACGACAGTGCCCAACGGCGCCAAGGTGCCGGGCACGCAGTTCCAGCTCGATCCGGTGCAGGCAGCATTCAATATCGGCGCGATGATCCGCTGGCTCGATTTCAACGACACCTGGCTCGCCGCAGAATGGGGTCATCCCTCCGACAACCTGGGCGGTATCCTCGCGACCGCCGACTGGCTCTCGCGCAATGCGATCGCCGCCGGCAGGAAGCCATTGCCGATGCGCGACGTGCTGACCGCGATGATCAAGGCGCACGAGATTCAGGGCGTTATCGCGCTCGAGAATAGCTTCAATCGCGTCGGCCTGGACCACGTCGTCCTGGTCAAGGTCGCCTCGACCGCGGTCGTCGCGCAACTTCTGGGACTCACACGCGAAGAAATCATCGACGCCGTCTCGCTCGCCTGGGTCGACGGGCAGTCGCTGCGCACGTATCGGCATGCGCCGAATACCGGGTCGCGCAAGAGCTGGGCCGCGGGCGACGCGACGGCGCGCGCGGTTCGCCTGGCGCTCATGGTCGCCAAGGGCGAGATGGGCTACCCCTCGGTGCTGACCGCAAGGACCTGGGGCTTCTACGACGTGCTGTTCAAGGGAAAGCCGTTCGCGTTCCAGCGGCCCTACGGCAGTTACGTCATGGAAAACGTCTTGTTCAAGATCTCATTTCCCGCGGAATTCCACGCGCAGACAGCGGTCGAATGCGCCATGATCCTTCATCCGAAGGTAAGAGATCGGATCGACGCGATCCGCAGCATCACCATCCGCACGCACGAGTCGGCGCTTCGCATCATCGACAAGAAGGGTCCGCTCGCCAACCCCGCGGATCGCGACCATTGCATCCAGTACATGGTCGCCGTCCCCTTGATCTTCGGCCGTCTCACCGCCGCGGATTACGAGGACGCCGTCGCCGCCGATCCGCGGATCGATGCGCTCCGCGCCAAGATGGTCTGCGTCGAGGATCGCGGCTTCTCCAAAGATTACCTCGACCCTGACAAGCGCTCGATCGCCAACGCCATCACCGTGGAGTTCGACGACGGCACGAAGCTCGACGAAGTCGTTGTCGAGTATCCGCTCGGGCATCGCCGCCGGCGCAGCGAGGCCATACCGGTTCTGGTCGAGAAGTTCAAGACCAACCTGACGCGGCGCTTTCCGGCGAAGCAGCAGCGCGCCATCCTCGATCTCGCGCTGGATGCCGAAAAGCTCGGGTCGACGCCCGTGCACGAATTCGTCGATCTGTTCGTTATCTAGATCATCTTCCACACGGAGACAGTCAATGCGTCAAACAATGCTCCTATTTATCACGCTGATTCTCGTCACGGGCGCCGCGCAGGCCGAAGACAAGTTCCAGCGAAAATCCGGTCTCTGGGAGGTCAAGCGCACGCCAACGCGGGCCGAAGGGAAGATCCGCGTTAGCCTATTGTGCGTCGACCAGACGTCCGACGATGGGCTTCGCCAACTCTCGGGGGGTGGGCCCAACGAGCGCTGCAAGGCGGACAAGGTGCGCCGGGAAGGCGACCAGCTCTTCGTCGACGCGGTGTGCGAGATTGACCACACGAGCACGAAGGCGACAACGCACGCGGTCGTGACGGGCAAGGCCGATTCGGCGTACAAGATCGAGAGCAAGTCGACCTACGATCCGCCGCTGCGCGGCAAGGCTGAAGGCAGCGCCGTGCTCGAGGCGCGCTGGGTCGGCGCCTGCAGGCCCGATCAGCGTCCCGGCGATTACATTCTTCCCAACGGGATGAAAGCTCGCGAGCGCGATCCGGAAGCGGAAAAGGCGGCAGCAGAGCAGGCGGCGGCGAAGACGGCGGCGGAGAAGGCGGCGAGGGCTGCAAAGGCTGCAAAACCCGGACGCCAAGGCAACTTCATGCCCGTCCCGAAACCCGACTGAGGAACGACGATGGCGCACAATCTCTACGATAGTCTTCAGCGCTTCACCACCGCTGCGGGCAAGCCCGGCCAGTTCTACTCGCTGCCGGCGCTGGAAAAGGCGGGGGTCGGCAAGGTCTCGCGCCTGCCGGTGTCGATCCGCATCGTGCTCGAATCCGTCCTGCGCAACTGCGACGGCAAGAAGATCACCGAAGAGCACGTGCGCCAGCTCGCAAACTGGGGCCCGAACGCGCCCCGAACCGAGGAAATCCCCTTCGTCGTCTCCCGCGTCGTGCTGCAGGATTTCACCGGCGTTCCCCTGTTGTGCGATCTCGCCGCGATGCGCGGCGTTGCGCAGCGCATGGGCAAGAATCCGAAGGTAATCGAACCGCTGGTGCCGGTCGACCTCGTCGTCGATCACTCCGTGCAGGTCGACTACTACGGCACCAGGAACGCACTCGACCTCAACATGAGGGTCGAATTCCAGCGCAACGCGGAACGCTACAAGTTCATGAAATGGGGCATGCAGGCGTTCGACACCTTCAAGGTCGTGCCGCCCGGAATCGGCATCGTGCACCAGGTCAATCTCGAATATCTGGCGCGCGGTGTCCATCAAAAGGACGGCATCTATTATCCGGATACGCTGGTCGGAACCGACTCGCACACGACGATGATCAACGGTATCGGCGTCGTCGCCTGGGGCGTCGGCGGCATCGAGGCGGAAGCCGGCATGCTCGGCCAGCCCGTGTATCTCCTGACGCCTGACGTCGTCGGCGTGCACATGACCGGCCGGCTAAACGAAGGCGTCACTGCCACCGATCTCGTGCTCGCCATCACCGAGATGCTGCGCAAGGCCAGGGTGGTCGGAAAGTTCGTCGAGTTTTTCGGTGAAGGCGCCGCCTCGCTGCTGGTCCCCGACCGCGCAACGATCGGGAACATGGCGCCCGAGTACGGCGCGACGATGGGCTTTTTCGCCGTCGACGATAAGACCATCGACTACCTCATCAACACCGGCCGCACCCAGCAGGAGATCGACGCGTTCGCGGCCTATTTTCGCGCGCAGGAGTTGTTCGGCATGCCTGCGGCGGGCGCGATCGACTACTCCCAGACCCTCGAGTTCGACTTGGCGAGCGTCGTGCCCAGTCTCGCCGGCCCGAAGCGTCCGCAGGACCGCATTCCGTTGCCGAAGATGCGGGAGTCGTTCGACACGCTGTTCTCCAAACCGGCCGCGGAGAACGGCTTCAATCAGCCTGCCGACAAGCTCGCGCGTCGCTTTCCAACCAAGCTTTATAGCTCGGCCGCGGCGCAGACCAACGACAGCGCCCAGCAACTGCCCAACAACGGTCATCCCCTCGACGTCGTCGAGATGGTCGACAATCGCCCCACGCAGGATCGCGTTCCGGTGACGAGCCCTAAACCGGTCGACATCGGCAACGGCGACGTGCTGATCGCTGCAATCACCTCGTGCACGAACACCTCGAACCCCGGTGTGTTGCTCGCGGCCGGGCTGCTCGCGAAGAAGGCCGCGGCCAGGGGCCTGACCGTCAAGCCGCACATCAAGACCTCGCTCGCGCCAGGCTCGCGCGTCGTTACCGACTACCTCACCAAATCCGGCCTGCTGCCCGAGCTCGAAAAGCTCAACTTCTATCTCGCCGGCTACGGTTGCACGACGTGCATCGGCAACTCCGGGCCGCTCGATCCGGCGATCGAGGAGACGATCACGCAGAACGATCTCATCTGCGCGGCGGTGCTGTCGGGCAACCGCAATTTCGAGGCGCGGATTCACCCCAACATCAAGGCCAATTTCCTCGCCTCGCCGCCGCTGGTCGTCGCGTATGCGATCGCCGGGCGCGCCAACATCGATCTGACGACCGAGCCGCTGGGCACCGGCCGCGACGGCAAGCCGGTCTTCCTCCGCGATGTCTGGCCGACCGCGCAGGAAGTCGGCACCGTGATGCATTATGCGACCGACCCGGAGACCTACCGCCGCCTGTACAGCGATTTCACCAAGGACAACCCGCTGTGGAACAGCATCCCGACAACGAAGGGCCAGGTCTATGTCTGGGATAAATCGACTTACATCGCCGAGCCGCCGTTCTTCAAGGATTTCACCATGCACGCCGGTACCGCGCACGACATCAGGGGCGCGCGCGCGCTCGGCATCTTCGGCGATTCGGTGACGACCGATCACATCAGTCCCGCAGGCTCGATCAAGCCGACCTCGCCCGCGGGCATCTATCTGCTCGAGCACGACGTCGCGGTTCCCGATTTCAACAGCTACGGCTCGCGCCGCGGCAACCACGAAGTGATGATGCGGGGCACCTTCGCCAACGTCCGCATCAAGAACCTGATGCTGCCTCCAAGGCCCGATGGGTCGCGTATCGAGGGCGGCGTCACCCTCCTGCAGCCCGAAGGCAAGCAGACGTCAATCTACGAGGCGGCGATGACCTACATCGCCCGCGGCACGCCGACGATGGTCTTCGCCGGCGAGGAGTACGGCACCGGCAGTTCGCGCGACTGGGCGGCAAAAGGAACACAACTCCTCGGCGTGAAGGTCGTTGTGGCGCGGAGCTTCGAACGCATCCACCGCTCGAATCTGGTCGGCATGGGCGTGCTGCCCTGCCAGTTCAAGGGCGCGGACAGCGTCGCGTCACTCAAGATCCAGGGTGACGAGGCGTTCGACTTGACGGGCGTCGAGGCCGGGGTCCGGCCGCAGATGGACGTGATGCTTACGATTCGCCGCAAGGACGGCTCTGCGCAAAGCGTTCCGGTGCTGCTGCGCATCGACACGCCGATCGAGGTCGACTACTACCTCCACGGAGGGATTCTGCCGTTCGTATTGCGCGAGCTGCTCGCGGCGTAGCGGCGTAGCCCGGGATGAGCCGAAGGCGAGTCCCGGGAGCAACGCTGCGGTGAATCGCCGCCCCGGGTTTCGCGCGGCGGCGTAGCCCGGGATGAGCCGAAGGCGAATCCCGGGAGCAACGCTGCGGTGAATCGCCGCCCCGGGTTTCGCGCTGCGCGCTCAACCCAGGCTACCCGGGCGTTATTCCGGCTTGAAGCCCGAGGCCTTCACGATCGGCCCCCACTTCGCGTAATCGGACGCAACGATACGCGCGAATTCCTCGGGCGTTCCCGTCGCCGGGTCGAGGCCGAGCTTGGTGAGCTTCTCGACGACATCCGGTGACTGCAGCGCCTTGTTGATACCGCGGTTGAGCAGGTCGACGATCGCCTTGGGCGTCTTGGCCGGAGCGAAGAACCCGAACCAGCCGCTCGCCTCGACGCCTTTCAAGCCCAGCTCGTTGAACGTCGGCACCTCAGGCACCGCGGTGGAGCGCACGGCGCCGGAGCTCGCCAGAATGCGGATGCGCCCGGCGCGGTGCAGCTCGGTCAGATCGGCGATCGCGTCGACCGCCGCCGGCCCTTGTCCGCTGACGAGATCGCCGACGTACGCGGCCGAGCCTTTGTACGGCACGTGCACCATCGCCACGCCGAGCTCGCGCGAGAGCAGCACACCGAAGAAATGCGGCAGGCTCCCCGCGCCCGACGTCGCGTACGCGGCCTTGCCTGGATTCGCCTTGACCCATGCGGCGAATTCGCTCCAGGTCGTCGCGCCACTCGCCGGACCCGCCGCGATCGCGAACTGGAACGTCGAGCCGAGCGCAACCGGGGTGAAATCGTTGACCGGATCGTACGTAATGTCGCTGTAGACGTGCGGCACCACCGCCATCGGCCCGATCGGCATGACCATGATGGTCGCGCCGTCCGCGGGCGCATTCTTCACCGCCTCCGCGGCGATTCGGCCGATCGCGCCGGGGCGGTTGTCGACGATGACCGGCTGCCCGATGCTGTCCTTGAGCTTGTCGGCGACGACGCGTGCCATAACATCCGCGGTGCCGCCCGCGGCAAAGCCGACGACGATGCGTACCGGTTTGTCGATGCGATCCTAAGCCGCCACGAGCGGGGCAGCGGCGAGCGACAGCGCGACGATGCCGAACGTGAGACACGCGCGAGTGTTCATGAGGTCCTCCCTGAGATTCCTTTGGCGGCGCCGCCATCTCCACAGCGGCATCTCGCCCGCAAGTATACGGGGCTCGCCGGCGTGCGGTCGGTTACACTGCAAGCCGTTTTCCAAGCTCTCCTGGTGCTGCGCGCATGCCCGAAGTCCATCCGCTCCGCCGCGCGTTGCCCTTGTTCCTGCTCGCCGGGTTATGCCTCTCATCGCTCGATGCGACGGCGAAATATCTGGTGCGCGACCACGCTCTGTTCCTCGTCGTCTGGGCGCGCTACGCCGGGCAGATGCTCGTCGTCACGCCCTTTGCATGGCAGCGCGCCGGAGCCGGATTCTGGCGTACGCGCCATCCCTATCTGCAGCTTCTGCGCTCCGCGTTTCTCCTCGTCGCCACGATCTGCTTCTTCGGCGGCCTGCGTTATCTGCCTTTGGCCGAAGGCTCGGCGATCACATTTCTCGCGCCGATCTTCATTATCGTGCTCTCGGGGCCGCTGCTCGGCGAGCGGCCCAACCGCGCGCGCTGGTTCGCGTCGGTCGCCGGCTTCATCGGCATCCTCATCCTGGTGCGGCCGGGTTCAGCGATCTTCCATCCCGCGACGCTGCTGTTCGTCGTCGCGGCGTTTTGCAACGCGCTCTATTACCTGATGACGCGCAAGCTCGCCGACGAGAGTGCGTACACGACGCTTTTCTACAGCGCGCTCGCGGGGACGGTCGGTCTGTCTCTCGTCTTGCCCTGGTATATCGATGCAGGCGTGCTAACGTGGCGCGAGGGAGCACTGTTCCTGCTGCTCGGGCTGTTCGCCGGGCTCGGTCACTGGTTCGTCATCAGCGCCTACCTGCTCGCGCCGGCGTCGATGCTGACGCCGTTTACCTACCTGCAGATGGTCTGGGCGACGGGGGCCTGCCATGGGCTTCGCGCCGCTTCGCACGTCTCATCCCGGAAAGCCGTCGTCGCGGCCACGCGGGACTTGTTCAGAGGTTCCTTAAATCCAATCTTAGCGCCAAATGACGCGCAGATTACAACTCCGGCAGCACGGCGAGCAGCGGCTCGACCGCAGCGGCGCCGAGACGGACGCTGCGCGCGCCACTCCAGCCCACCGCCTCGTCGGGAAGGTCGGCGTTGTCCTTGAACGGCATCTCGAGAGTCAGCGCGAGGCAACCGAACGCATGGCCCACATACTTCGAGGCGAGCGTCAGGTTGATCTTGGTGTCCTTGTTGTCGGGGTAACCGTGCACGTCCTGAAAATCGGGGCTTGCGCGCTTGAACGAGGCGACGAACGCACGCTGCAGCGCATCCTGCCTGGGCGTGAAGCCGGGCAGCCGCTCGCAGCCATCGACAAAGATATACGGCAGGCCTTCGTCGCCGTGCACGTCGAGAAAGGCATCCACCCCGGTCTCGTGCATCGCCGCGCGCACGCAATGAACCTCGGGACTGCGCTCCGCGCTCGGCGCCGCCCACTCGCGGTTGAGATTGGCGCCGGCGGCATTGGTGCGCAGGTTGCCGCGCACTCCGCCGTCGGGATTCATGTTCGGAACGACATAGAGCACAGCCTGCGCGAGGAGCGAACGCGCTACCGGGTCGTAACGGTCGAGCAGCCGGTCGAGCAACCCCTCGACGAACCACTCGGCCATCGTCTCGCCCGGATGCTGGCGCGCGATCACCCACAGCGGCCGCTTGCCTGCGCCCGCCGTTCCAACCGTCACCAGATTCACGTCGCGGCCGTCGACCGTGCTGCCGAGATCGCGCACGCGGGCGAGCGGCGAATCTTCAGCGCGTCCGAGCAGATCCAGATGCCGTTCCCACGAATACGGCTCGAAGTACGCGTACCACACCGAATCGCGATCGGGCGAATGGGCGATCTCCAGCGTGTTGCCGTCGAAGCTCGTGGGCACGCGAAACCATTGCCGGCGGTCGTACGACGCGACGGCGCGGTAACCGTGCCAGCCGTCGACATAAGTGCACTGGCCAGCATTGGCGAAGCGGATGCGGCAGGCCTGCCCACGCGCACCCTGCAAGCGGAAATAGAACCACTGGCGGAACTCGGAGTGCGAGTCGGCGCGGATGTTGACGCGGATGTCTTCCGTGCGGTCCGCGGCGATCGTCTCGATGGCGCCGGCGTCGAAGCCGTGGCTGATCTTGAGCATGAGAATGTTCGGTGTCGAAGGAAGAGCCGCCGCTGAGACGCAGCGTCCTGCTGCCGCGCGAGCGCCCGCTATGCTACCATCGCCTCCACCGCAGCGGACGCTGATGCCCGGCATGTCAACGCAGGCGACACTACAGGAAGTGCCCATGAGCACGGCAACCCAAACCTCGGCAACACCCGCGCCCGAGCTGTCCTCTGGGTGGTCTCTGGCGCTCGGCATCGCGCTGGTGATCGCCGGCGTCTTGGCGCTGCTCTTTCCGGTGATCGCCGCGGTCGCCGCATCGCTGTATGTCGGCTGGTTCGCGCTCATTGCCGGTGCGATCGCCATCGTCGTCACGATCAAGACGCGCACGAGCCCGAGTTCGCATGGCGGCTTGTCATGGGCGTGGTCTACGTCATCCTCGGCTTCCTTCTCGTCGCCAATCCGATTGCGGGCGCCGCCTCGCTGGCGTTGTTCGTGGGCGCGATGATGGCCGTCCTGGGTGTCGTCGAGATTGCGCTGGCGCTCCGCATGAAGCCGCACCGCGGTTGGGGCTGGGTGCTGGCCAACGGCATCCTGTCGCTCGTGCTGTCCATCCTGATTGCGATCGGCTGGCCGCTCGGCTCGCTGGTGCTGATCGGCTACCTCGTCGGTTTCCAGATTATCACCTGCGGCGTCGCGCGCATCGCGATCGCACTCTCGTCGCGCCACGCCACGTCCGCGGCAACAGTGTGACCGAGGTTGCCTTGGAACCCGTTGCATCGACGCTCGCCCGCCGCGCTCTCCCTAAGCGTGCGGCGCAGCGCGCGGATTTCGAGTCGAACAAGCTCAGAAAGCGCCTGCGCCGTCTCGTCGGACAGGCAATCGCCGACTTTTCGATGATCGAGGCCGGCGACCGTGTGATGGTCTGCCTGTCCGGCGGCAAGGACAGTTACGGGCTGCTCGACATCCTGCTCACGCTGAACGGCCGCGCTCCGGTGCCGTTCGAGTTGATCGCGGTCAATCTCGACCAGAAGCAGCCCGGCTTCCCGGCCGACGTGCTACCGCGCTACCTTGCCTCGCGCGGCGTGCCGTTCCGCATCGAGGAACAGGACACCTACAGCGTCGTCAAGCGCCTGATTCCCGACGGCCGGACGATGTGCTCGCTGTGCTCGCGGCTGCGGCGCGGCGTGCTCTATCGCGTCGCGGGCGAAATCGGCGCGACCAAGATCGCGCTGGGTCACCATCGCGACGACATTCTCGCGACGTTTTTCCTCAACCTGTTTTTCGGCGCGAAGCTGAAGACGATGCCGCCCAAGCTCGTCTCCGACGACGGCAAGCACGTAGTGATCCGTCCGCTCGCGTACGTGCGCGAGCGCGACCTCGCGCGCTACGCCGAAGCGATGGCGTTCCCGATCATCCCGTGCAATCTGTGCGGCGCGCAGGAAAACCTGCAGCGCAAGCAGGTGGCCGCGATGCTGCGCGAATGGGAGAAGCAGCACCCGGGCCGAGTCGAGACGATCTTCAACGCGCTCGGCAACGTCGTGCCCACACACCTGCTCGACCGTACGCTGCGCGACTTCGCCGCTGTCCGCGCCACCGGCGTCCCCGTTCCCGACGGCGACCGCGCCTGCGACGACGACCCGGGTGGGATCGAGCGCACGGCGATCCGCCTCACGCGCTACGCCGCAGACTGAGCGTGCCGATGCGTCAACCGCCAACCTGCGCGCCGGCGTCGCGCCGCCTCGCTGTCTGGCTTGCGGCACTGGCGACGGCGGCCTTGATCGCGGAGACGAGTCACGGCACGGCGTTCGCGGACACCGAAGCGCCTGCCGGCCCTCCGCTGCTCACCGCGCTCAAGACTGGCGGTCTAATCCTCTACTTCCGCCACGCTTCGACCGATTTCGGCCAGAACGACGAGCAGATGACCGGCTTCGAGGATTGCGGGCATCAGCGAAACCTGACCGACAAGGGACGCGACGAGGCGCGGGCGATCGGCGCGACCATCGCGCGGCTTGCGCTGCCTGTCGGCGACGTACTCGCAAGCCCCTTCTGCCGCACGATGGAGACGGCGAAGCTCATCTTTGGCCGCGCGGCAGCGACACCGGCGGTGCGCGGAGGCCCGGCCAGCGGCGTCGCACCCGACCGCTACGCCGAATTGAAGAAGCTGCTTTCGACACCTCCGCGCGCCGGAACCGATCTCGTCATCGTGAGTCACGGCAACCCGTTTCGCGCGGTCTCGGACGCGCCCTACCTTGCCGAAGGCGAAGCGGCCGTGATCCGCCCGCTCGGCGCGGCGGGTTTCCGCATCGTCGCACGCCTCCCCAAGGATGGCTGGGACTCGCTCGGCGCACCGTAGTTTTCTGCCGTGGTTTGCGCTGGCGATCGCTGTCGGGCTGTGGCTGCGCCTCGATCAGTTCGCGGCGCAATTGCTGCTCGAGGACGAATGGCACGCCGTGTACCGGGTCGTGCACGATTCGCCGGCCGCGACCTTTCTGGATTTCGCACACTCCGACTCCAGCATCCCGCTGACGCTGCTCTACGCGCTCGAGTCGCGTCTGTTCGGCCTGTCCGAGATCGGCATGCGCCTGCCGCTCCTCTTTGCCGCTGCGGCAACGTTGATCTTCTTTCCGTGGTACGTCGCGGGTCACGTCGGGCGCACCGAGGCGCTCGTCTTCGCGGCGCTGCTCGCGATTTCGCCGCTGCTGTATTTTTTCAGCCGCACCGCGCGGCCGTATGCGCTGACGCTATTGCTCGCCTGGATCGCGCACGTCGCGTTCCGACGCTATTTCACGGCGGAGGCGCCGCGGACCGCCGATGCGGCAGGCTATGCGGTGAGCGCGACGCTCGCCGCGTGGCTGCATCCGGTCGTCGGTCCGTTCGTCGTCGCTCCCTTTGTAACCGCGGCGTGGCAATGCGCGCGCCGCGGACCGGGTGCGGATCGTCGCTGCGGCATCGCGCGGCTCGCGGTGCTGGCGCTCGCCACCGCGCCGCCGATGGCCGCGCTGTTGTTGCCGCCGCTCCTCGCGCATCCCGAGTCGCTGCGCCTGAAAAGCGGCGTCGACCTGCCGCATGCGGACACGCTGATCGGCGTGTGGTATCTCTGGTTCGGCACCGGTGCGCCGGGGGCGGTGCTGGTCTGCGGCGCGCTCGCGCTCTTCGGCATCCCGCCGGTGTGGCGGCGGCTGCCCGAGGCGCGCTCGGCCGCGGCCGGCATCGCACTCTGCGCACTCGCTCTCGTCATCACGCGGCCGGCGTGGATCCACAATCCGTTGACCTTCGGCCGTTACCTGCTGCCGGTCCTGCCGCTGCTCCTGCTCGCGACCGCGTGCGGCGCAGTAGGCGTCGGGCGCGCACTGGGCGCCGCCCTGCGGAGGCGCGGCAGCGGCGCAACGGTCGCCGGCGCTTTCGGCGCGCTTGCGGCAGGGTTGCCCGTGTTGCTCCTCGCGCTGACGTCGCCTTTGCGGCCGCTCCTGCAATATCCGAACGCGAACAGCCTCCATGCTGCGTATCAGTTCGACTTCCGCCCGAAGCACAACCCGGTGCTGCGGCTGATGGACGGCATCCCGCTCTCGCCCTGGTGGGAGCGGCTCGGCGACCGGCCGCCCGGGTCGCTCGCGATCGCCGTGGCGCCGTTTCCAACCGAGAGCGTAGGCTGGGACGCGCCGCGGTGGCAGCGCTTGAGCCGGCAACGGATCCTCCACGGCTTCCTTACGCCGCTTTGCGTGAATCCCCGGCCGACCGAGGTCCCCGACGACGAACGCTTCCGCTTTCGCAACGCCGTGCACCTCGGCAACGCATCGGAGCTCGCGCGTCATCGCGTCGATTTCGTCGTGTGGCAGAAACCGTACCGTTATGTCGCGCACGGGCTCGACGTCGCGGTCGGCGCCGACGTGGGGCATTGCGCTGCGGCGTTGCGCGCGCGCTTCGGCACGCCGGCGTACGAGGATGAATGGTTGGTCGTCTACCGGCCTCCGGCCCTCGGAGGCGCGCGCGATGCGACAGAGTAGGAGCATCGGCGCACGTACGCCCGGCGCGATGCGCACGCGCCATGCGTTCGCCATCGGGCTGATCGCGAACTTTTCGCTGCACGTGCTGACCGGCTTCGCCGCAGTCGCCGTTCATTACGGTGCGCTGTACGCGCTGCTGCGGGTCGGTCTTTCGCCACTGGTCGCGAGTGCGATCGGCTTCTGCGGCGGCGCGCTGACCCGCTTCACGCTGTCCTACTGGCGCGTGTTCGCGCCGTCGCGTGGGCTGACGATCGCGGGCAGGCGCTTCGTCGTCGCGCTCGCAGCGCAGGCGCTGGCCAACACTTCGCTTCTCGCGCTCCTGCTCACCGCCGGCCTTTCGGTGTGGCCGGCGCAGATCGCGACGACCATTCTCCTCACGTTCGCCAACTACGCCGTCTATCGGCTATGGGTTTTCCGCTGACTCCTGCCGCTGACTCCTGCCGCTGAATCCGGCCGCGCCGCGAGCCCGCGTCGATCCTCAGCGCACGACGTCCTTGCCCTGCCCGAACAATATCTTCTTGGCTTCCTCGTCGGTGGCAACCGGCTTGACATTGATTTTCTTCGCCAGCTCGTAGGCGCGGATTACCGCCGGTCGCGCCTTGATCGTCTCCTTCCAGCGTTTCAAGTGCGGGAAATCGTCGAGGTTCTGCTGCTGCCGTTCCGGCACTATCCAGGGATAACTCGCGATGTCGGCGATCGAGTACTCGCCGACGATGAATTCGCGGTCGGCGAGGCGCTTGTTCAACACCGCGTACAGCCGTCCGGTCTCGCGCACATAGCGATCGATCGCGTACGGCAGCTTTTCGGGTGCGTAGAGGCCGAAGTGGTGGTTCTGCCCCGCCATCGGGCCCAGGTTGCCCATCTGCCAGAACACCCACTGGATACAGTCCAGACGCGCGCGCCAATCGGTGGGAATGAAGCGGCCGGTCTTGTCGGCGAGATAAACCAGGATTGCGCCGGATTCGAACATCGCGATCGGGGCCCCGCCGTCGCCCGGCGCCCGATCGACGATGGCGGGAATGCGGTTGTTGGGTGCGATCTTCAGGAATTCGGGAGCGAACTGCTCGCCCTTGCCGATGTTCACCGGATGGATCGTGTACGGCAGTCCCGTCTCCTCGAGGAAGATGGTGATCTTGTGGCCGTTGGGCGTCGTCCAGTAGTAGAGGTCGATCATCAATTCGTCGCCTGCAAGTTAGTCCCCGCGGCGCAACTGTGCATCAGAATGTCCCCGGATAAGCGCCGCCATCGAGCAGCAGATTCTGGGCGGTGAGATAACCCGCGTGCACACTGCAGACATACGCGCACAGCGCGCCGAACTCGGCCGGCGTGCCGAAGCGGCCGCTCGGGTTCGCATCCTGCATCGCCTGCGCGATTTCCTCGACCGATTTGCCGGCGGTCTTTGCGCGCAGCGCCACGTTCGCGCGCAAGCGGTCGGTGTCGAAGGAACCGGGCAGGAGGTTGTTGATCGTCACGCCGTGACGGGCGACCTTGCGTGCGAGACCGCCGACGAATCCGGTCAGCCCGCTGCGCGCGCCGTTCGACAATCCGAGGACGTCGATCGGCGCCTTGACCGCGGACGAGGTGATGTTGACGATGCGGCCGAATTTGCGCTCGATCATGCCGTCGATCGTCGCCTTGATCAGCTCGATCGGCGTCAGCATGTTGGCATCGAGCGCACGGATCCAGACATCGCGATCCCAATCCCGGAAATCGCCGGGCGGCGGGCCGCCGGCGTTGTTCACGAGGATGTCGGGTTGCGGGCACGCCGCGAGCGCCGCGGACCGACCCTGCGGCGTCGTGATGTCGCAGGCGACCCACTGCACGCGGGCCCCCGCTTGCGCGCCGATCTCCTCTGCGGCCTGCCGCACCGCGCTGTCGGTGCGCGCGCAGATCGTCACGACGGCGCCTTCGCGCGCGAGCGCTTCCGCACAGCCGCGGCCCAGACCCTTGCTCGCGGCGCAGACGAGCGCGTTTCTGCCGGCGATGCCGAAATCCACGTTAGGGAACCTCTGAATAAGTCCCGCGTGGCCGCGACGACGGCTTTCCGGGATGAGACGTGCGAAGCGGCGCGAAGCCCATGGCAGGCCCCATGGGCGAGCGACGCGACAAAGCAGATCGCCCGGAAAGCCCCGTCCCATCCGGGTTTCGGCGCAATGGCCTCATCTGCCTTGTTGCGCGGCTTGCGAATAGGATGAACTATTCGCTGCGCCCGCAGTTGGCAAGTAAGGCCTCGCATCTGAGACCATTGCGCCAGAAACGCGGCTCATGTGGGACTTGTTCAGAGGTTCCTTAGCTGCCCTGCAGGCCGTGCACGTTCGGGAAGAACAGTTCCTTCCACGACGAAGGCTTTTCCTTGATCGTCCCGACCTTCGCCATGAACTCCGCGGTCTTCATCGTGCTGTTCGGCGCCAGCGTGTATTCGACCAGCGGATCTTGCATCATCTTCAGGAGCTCCTCGACCGTCTCCTTCGTGCCCGACATGCGCTTGTAGACCTCGGCCGCCGCGCGCTTGTCGCGGTTGATCGCTGCGGTCGCTTCCTCGAAGGCGGCGACGAACGCCGCATACGTCTTCGGGTTCGCGTCGCGAAACTTGGCGGTGGACCACACGACATTGAACGTTGCCGGCCCGCCGAGTATCTCGTAATTGCTGAGTATGGTACGGATGCCGGGCCGCGCCGCTTCCTGGTACTGGAACGGCGGCGCGCTGAAATGCGCGGTGATCGTGCCGCCGCCCGAAAGCAGCGCCGTCATCGCGTCCGGATGCGGCAGCGACACGGTCAGCGGATCGAGCTTGGTGTAGTTCTGCTCGCCGAATTCCTTGGCCGCGGCCATCTGCAGCAGCAGCGCCTGGGTCGAGACCTTGACGGTCGTCACCGCGATCTTGTCCTTGTCGGTGAAATCGCGGATCGACTTGACGTTCGGGTTCGACGTCACCAGATTGACGGGCATCGAGTTCAGCGCGGCGACACCGCGGACTTCCTGCGGCGTACCGCGCGTCTTCGACCACAGCGTGATCAGCGACGGGACGCCGCCCGTACCGAAGTCGATTCCGCCCGAAAGGAGCGCGTCGTTCATCGCCCCCGGACCGCCCAACTTGGCCCAGGTCACCTTGACGTCTCCCAGGCCCATCGCCTTGGCCTGCTTTTCGACCAGCCTTCCGTCCTCCATGATCATCAACGCGAGGTACGACAGGCCGAACTGCTGCGCGGCGCGGACCTCGCCGGTCTCGGCCCGCGACGGCCCGGCGATGCCGAGCGATAGCAGGCCGCAAAGGGCCGCAACGCTTAAGGAGCCCAATCGCAAACGCCGCAGCAAGCTCATCTATGCCTCCTCTCAATCCGCCGCATGCGGGCTCGCCGCGGCCGCTTTGACACTGCGCCGCACCTGGAGCACCGTGCCGATCGCAAGGAAGAGACAGACGGCGACGGCGACGAAAAGCGCGCGCGGCTCGTGGTGGTCGAGCAACGCGCCCACGGCGACCGGCGCGATCGTGGCGCCCAAATCGAGGCCGGAGTAGACAAAGCCGTACACGCGGCCGGACGCGCCCCGCGGCGTCGCGCCGCGCACGATCATATCGCGCGACGGCCCGGTCGCGCCGAGCGCAAATCCGGTAACGGCAAACAGCGGCACGGCCCAGGCCGCAATCGCCGGTGCGGTCGCGACCAGCAGCATCAGCGTGCCGCCCGCGAACAGACCGGCCGCAGCGACGCGATCGTGCCGGACGGTGTGCGCGGCGAGAAAGCCACCGGCGAGGATGCCGGCGGTGCTGCCAAGGAGATACGCCGTCAGCGCGGAGGTCGCAAGTGCGATCGGAACCGCGTACGCCGCGTTGAGCGCCGTGGCGGCGAAGGTCTGGAGCCCGATGGTCGCCAGCGTCAGCACCGCAAAATAAGCAAAGCAAAGCAGGATCGGCGACTGCCGCAGCAGATCGATGCTTCCCGCGAGCGTGTGCTGCGGCGCTTCCTCGCCGTGCGGGCGGCTCGCAAGCATTTGCCGCTGCGTCGCCAGCGCGGCGAGGGCAATGAGTCCGAGCGCGCCGAGCACGACGAGCGCCTGGCGCCAGCCGATGACGCTGCCGAGGCCGTAGCTGACGACCGGCGCCAGCGCGTAGCCGAGGCTCCCGCCGATGCCGTGTGTGCTGTAGGCGTGACCGAGACGGCGCGGATTGACATTGGCGTTGAGGACCGCGAAATCCGCTGGGTGAAACACGCCGTTGCCGAGGCCCATGATGGCGGCGACAGGGAACAGCCAGTAGATGCCCGGGACGAGGCCCGCGACCAGCGCACCGCCGGCGAGCAGACCGATGCCGCCGAGCAGGACCGGCCGCGCGCCGAAGCGGTCGACGGCGAAGCCCGCGCCGAACTGGCACACGCCGCTCGCCGCGTAGAACACGCTGACGAGCGCGCCCAGCGTCGCATAGCTCACGTCGAACTCCGCCCTGAGCAGCGGAAACAACGGCGGCAGGACGAGCTGGAAAAAGTGCGACAGGCAATGCGCCGAGCCAATCAGGCCGATTACCCTGGCGTCATTGCGGAACGTGCCGGCTGCAGCGGAATCCAAAGGGAATGTGCGGCGGGGCTTGATTAAAGAAGGGCTCAACTATACTTGATCGTCAGAGCCGCAAGCTACAGCGGCGGCGAATCGACGGCTGCGACAACCCTCGCCTCTTACTTTTGCCTCATTACCTCGGTTCGCTTCAGTTTGCCTCGGTTTGCCTCAGTTTGCTTAACTCAAGGAGATAACGCCATGGTCGACAAGGTCAAGAAGAGCGACACCGAATGGAAGACGCAGCTCACTTCCGAACAATATCGCGTGACGCGCAAGAAAGGCACCGAAGCGCCGTTCACCGGCGAATACTGGAACACCGATGCGCCGGGAACGTATCGCTGCGTTTGCTGCGGCACGCAGTTGTTCGAATCGGATACCAAGTTCGATGCGGGTTGCGGCTGGCCGAGCTTCTATGCTCCGGTCGCGGGCGAGAACCTGCGCACCGCCGAGGACACCAGTCATCTCATGCGCCGTACCGAGGTCATGTGCGCTGCCTGCGACGCGCACCTGGGGCACGTATTCGACGACGGGCCGCAGCCGACGGGTCTGCGCTATTGCATGAATTCGGCATCGCTCAAGTTCGAGCCAAAAGACAAGGGCTGAGCGCCCGTTCGTACTGCCATGCGTGTTCTCCTCGCCGAAGACGACCCGATGATCGGCGCCAGCGTCCGCCAGGGCCTGCGCCAGGACGGTTTTGCCGTCGACTGGGTGGAGGACGGCCGCGCCGCGGAGCTGGCGCTTGCCGAGCGCACGCACGATGCGATCGTCCTCGACCTCGGTTTGCCCAAGCGCGCGGGCTTGGACGTATTGAGCGCGATGCGCCGCAGCGGCGACACGCGGCCAGTGTTGATCCTGACCGCCCGCGACGCCGTCGCCGATCGCGTAGCGGGCCTGGACGCGGGCGCCGACGATTACCTCATCAAGCCCTTCGACCTGAACGAGCTTGCGGCGCGGCTGCGCGCGCTGCTGCGCCGGGGGGCCGGTCGCGCCGCGGCTGTGCTCGCG
>JALYSM010000046.1 GCA_030854785.1 Pseudomonadota bacterium | reverse complement strand
AACTCAATCCGGACGCGTGGTCGGCGGTCAAGAAGACGCTGCCGCTGCTGGCCCTGCCCGAATACTATGAGGAAGCGAAGTTCGGCTACGCGCGAGGCGGCATGCCGGTAGCGTTCGTCGATCGAGTGCGCGCCTACTACGACATCCTGCTCGTGCAGCAGCCGTCTTTGAAACCTCGCTTGCGCATGGTCTCGGAGATCGACAATCCTCCCGTGCGCGGCGAGGAGCCTGCGCTAGGCAACCGATGAAGCAGCGGCGGCGCGGCTGCTGACTTCTCTCACCGCATCGCGGGAATGAAGGTCATGCCTCCCATGTAAGCCTGCACCACTGACGGGATATCGACGCCGCCGTCGGCGCGTTGATAATTTTCCAGTATCGCAATCAGCGTTCGTCCAATCGCAAGCGCGGAGCCGTTGAGCGTATGGACAAGCTCGGGTTTTCCCTGCGCGCCGCGGAATCGCGCCTGCATCCGACGCGCCTGAAAGGCCTCGAAATTCGAACAAGATGATATCTCCCGGTACTTGCCTTGTCCCGGCAGCCAGACTTCGAGGTCGTAGGTCTTGGCCGACCCAAAGCCGGTGTCCCCGGTGCACAGCAGCACCACCCGGTAGGGCAGCTCGAGCCTTTGCAGGACCGATTCAGCATGAGCGACGAGTATTTCCAGGGCATCGTAGGACTCGTCGGGATGAACGATCTGCACCAGCTCGACCTTGTCGTATTGATGTACGCGGAACATTCCCCGGGTATCCTTGCCGTAGCTGCCCGCTTCGGAGCGAAAGCACGGCGTATGCGCGGTGAACTTGAGCGGTAGCGTGTCCGCAGGCAGGATCTGGTCGCGCACAAGGTTCGTCAGCGGAACCTCGGCGGTCGGGATCAGATACATTCGCTCTTCGTCCGGCGTTCCACCCTTGGTCACCCAGAACAGGTCATCTTCGAATTTCGGCAGCTGGCCGGTGCCCGTCATCGCCGTGCGATTGACGATATAAGGCACGTAACACTCGACGTAGCCATGCTCGGTCGAATGCAGGTCGAGCATCCACTGCGTCAACGCGCGGTGGAGGCGCGCAACGCTTCCCCTCAGCGTATGGAAACGGGACCCGGAAAGCCTGGCCGCCATCTCGAACTCGAGACCGCCAACCGCCGCGCCGACATCGACGTGGTCGCGCACTTCGAACCCGAACTCCTTCGGCGCGCCCACGCGGCGAAGCTCGACGTTTTGCGCTTCCGACGCGCCGATCGGCACGCTCGCGTGCGGGAGGTTCGGCATGGCAAGCAGCCATTCGCGCAGGTCGGACTGAATGGCACTGAGCTCCGATTCGAGCGACTTGAGCTCCTCCCCGAGGTTCGCGACTTCGGTCATCAGGGATTTCGCATCCTCGCCGCGCCCCTTAACGGCGCCGATTTCCTTCGAGGCGGTGTTGCGCTTAGCCTGCAGCTCCTGGGTTCGTGTCTGAACTGCCTTGCGACGCCCTTCGGTCGACTCGAATCGCGCGACGTCGAGCACATAGCCACGTGTCTTCAGGCGTGCCGCGGCGGCCGCGGGATCATTGCGCAGAAGCTGGATATCGAGCATCGGCCGATTCTAGCAAACGCTTGCCCGCGAAGATCAGCGCACTAAGACTTGTCGTCGTCCTTGGATCGCGCACTCGCGTCCCGATTGCGGAGCGCGGCAAGCCTCTCGCCGATCTTCGCCTCGAGTCCGCGCTCGGTGGGCAAATACCATTGCGCTGCCGCCATTCCGTCGGGGAAATAGTGCTCGCCCGCAGCGTAGGCGTCTTCCTCGTTGTGCGCGTAGCGGTAGTCCTTGCCGTAACCGAGATTCTTCATCAGTCGGGTCGGCGCGTTGCGCAGTCGAAGGGGCACCGGCCGCGAGCCGTCGTTGGCGATGAACGCGCGGGCGGCATTGTAGGCGACGTACACCGCGTTGCTCTTTGCCGCGCAGGCGAGATAGATGATTGCCTCGGCCAGCGCGAGCTCTCCCTCGGGCGTCCCCAGACGCTCGAAGGTCGCCACTGCGTCGAGCGTGATCTGAAGCGCGCGAGGGTCGGCGAGGCCGATGTCCTCGCTCGCCATGCGTATCATGCGCCGGCCGACGTAAAGCGGATCGGCGCCGCCGTCGAGCATGCGGCAGAACCAGTACAGCGATGCGTCCGGGTCGGAGCCGCGCACCGACTTGTGCAGCGCCGAGATCTGGTCATAGAAAGCTTCTCCGCCCTTGTCGAAGCGGCGCATGCTGCGGGTGATCGTTGCCTCGACGAAAGCAAGGTCGATGTCGTTCCTGCCCGCATCCTGCGCCGCGACGCCGAGCTGCTCGACCAGATTGAGCAGGCGCCGTCCGTCGCCGTCGGCGTACGAAATGATCGCGTCGCGTGCCGTCGCCGCGAGCGTGACCTCCGGCATCGCGGCAACGAGCGCACGGACCAGGAGCTGCGCCAGCTCATCGGCGTCGAGTGCCTCGAGCACATACACCGTCGCGCGCGACAGCAGCGCGCTGTTGACCTCGAAGGAAGGGTTTTCGGTCGTCGCACCGATGAACGTCACCAGGCCCTGCTCGACATAAGGCAGGAACGCATCCTGCTGCGCCTTGTTGAAGCGGTGAACTTCATCGACGAAAAGAATGGTGTGGCGGCCCGATTGCGCAAGCGTCGCCTCGGCACGGGCGATGGAATCGCGGATGTCCTTGACCCCGGACAGCACCGCCGGCAAGGCGATAAAGTCGGCGTTGAATGCGTCGGCCATCAATCGCGCCAGGGTGGTCTTGCCGACCCCCGGGGGTCCCCACAGAATCATCGAGTGCGGCTTGCCGGTCGCGAACGCAACCGCCAGCGGTTTGCCCGGTGCCAACAGATGGCGTTGGCCGATGACTTCGGCCACCGTCTTGGGACGCAAGCGCTCGGCCAGCGGCGCGGCGGGATTGGCTATCGCGAAGAGATCGGTTTCCACTCGGTCGGTTCCCGCTCAGTTCCCACTCAGTTCCCAATCACATCCGCGCCGGGTGGCGACGAGAATCGGAAAAGCGCAGGGTCGAGTGCCGGATTGCGCTCGAACGTGTCGAAGGTCAGCTGCGTCACTTGGCCAAAGTTGTCGTGCAGCTCCATCGTTCGCGGCAGATTTTCCTTGAATCCGATGCGAATCCGATCGAAGCCGGTGTCCGGCGATTTGGGCTTGGCCTCGACGAACTCGACTCCGTCGGCATTACCGCCGTCGATCAGCACGAAGTTCGTCTCGAACGCGTTGCTGCCGGCCAAAAGCGATGCAGGCGTCGAGCCGAGCGCGCGATCCAGCTTCTTGATGATGACCTGATTGAGATCCCGATCGTAGATCCAGAGTTTATCGCCGTCGCCGACGAGCAGCTGGGCGTACGGTTTGTCGTAGCTCCAGCGGAACTTGCCCGGCCGCGCGAACGCGAAGGTGCCGCTGGAAGCCTGCGGTACGCGCCCAGACTTGGCCATAACGACTTGCCGGAACGTCGCCTTGCCGGTGCGCGCGCCGTCGACGAACGCCCTCAGCTGATCGATGCCCGAGGCTGCCGCCGCGCTCGCAAACGCAATAGCCAGCGCAAACGCGGCCGCGACCGCGCCATGACGACGGCGGGTCACGCGGTCTCGCCCTTGCTTGCCGGCACCAGAACTTCGCGATTGCCGTTGGTCTGCATGGGCGAAACCATTCCGGCGCGCTCCATCTGCTCGATCAAGCGCGCTGCGCGGTTGTAGCCGATGCGAAGATGGCGCTGCACCAGCGAAATGGACGGCCGCCGCGTCTTCATCACGACCGCGACCGCCTGGTCGTACATGGGGTCGGCTTCCGCGCCACCCGCGTCGAGACTGATCCCATCCTCCACGCTCGCATCGGCGCTCGATTCGAGTATTCCATCGAGATATTGCGGACCGCCCTGCGCCAGAAGGTGCTCGACCACGCGATGAACTTCGGCGTCGGAGACAAAGGCTCCATGCACGCGCTGCGGGTGCCCGGTGCCCGGCGGAAGATACAACATGTCACCCTGGCCTAGCAGCGTCTCGGCACCCATCTGATCGAGGATGGTCCGCGAATCGATCTTGCTCGCCACCTGGAAGGCAATGCGCGATGGAATATTGGCTTTGATGAGGCCGGTGATGACGTCGACCGAAGGCCGCTGCGTCGCCAGGATCAAGTGAATCCCGGCCGCACGCGCCTTTTGCGCAATGCGGGCAATCAGCTCCTCGATCTTGCGCCCGGTGACCATCATCAGGTCGGCCAGCTCATCGATCACGACGACGATCAGCGGCATTTCTTCGATCGGCTCCGGCGCGTCCGGGGTCAGCGAGAACGGGTTGGTAAGAGGCTTACCGGCTTTTTTCGCCTCGGAGACCCGCGCGTTATAGCCGGAAAGATTGCGCACGCCGAGCGTCGACATCAGCCGATAGCGGCGTTCCATCTCACCGACGCACCAGTGCAGCGCGTTGGCGGCCAGCCTCATGTCGGTGACCACCGGCGCCAACAAGTGGGCGATGCCTTCGTAGACCGAAAGTTCAAGCATCTTCGGGTCGATCAGGATCAGTCGCACCTGCCGCGGCTCGGCTTTGTACAGAAGCGACAGGATCATGGCGTTGACCGCGACCGACTTGCCCGAGCCCGTAGTGCCGGCAACGAGCAAGTGCGGCATCCGCGCCAGATCGACAATCACCGGTTTGCCGGCGATATCCTTGCCCAGCGCCAAAGACAACGGGCTGGCGGTATCGTTATACGTCGTCGACGACAGCAACTCGACCAGGCGCACGACCTGCCGCTTGGAATTGGGCAGCTCCAGGCCCATGCACGACTTGCCGGGAATGGTCTCGACCACGCGTATGCTCACGACCGACAGCGCGCGCGCAAGGTCCTTCATCAGGTTGACGATCTGTGCGCCCTTGACGCCGATGGCCGGCTCGATCTCGAAACGCGTTATCACCGGTCCCGGATAGGCCGCCAGCACCTTGACGGCGACGCCGAAGTCGGCGAGCTTGCGTTCGATCACCCTCGACGTAAAGTCGAGCGTCTCCGCGCTGACCACTTCCAGCGAAGACGGCGCGTCTTCGAGCAATGCGAGCGGCGGGAGCGGCGAATCGGGAAGGTCCTGGAACAAGGGCTTCTGTTTTTCCTTGATGACACGCTC
>JALYSM010000030.1 GCA_030854785.1 Pseudomonadota bacterium | reverse complement strand
GCATCACACTTTGTATATCGGGCCAGCTTGCGTTTGGCTCATCCATTTCGGTGGCAGAACGCAAACGCACGCCCAGTCGTTCGCAAGAGGCGTGCCGTCATCTCCGCTCGATTGAACGACATCGGACAGGCGGCACGAATCGGCGGACTTGCGTCGGTTGCTCGGAAGATAAGCAGCGGAGGACCGATAGGCGGCGGAATCCATGGGCGTGCGCGCGGTGCGCCAAAGCTAGGGAAAGCTCGCGATTTCCCGAACTCCGGCCCGATGTGCCGCAATTGCGTCGTTCGCTTCGCTGATTCGGTTGCGCTTCGAGCGGCGCTGGATGTCAGCGCTTCGTCAGGAGGGCGAGGGCGAAACTGCGCACAGCGCGGAAGGCCGACGCCACTCAACGCGCAGGAGCATGATTGAGCCGCTCCGAGCGCGGCCGACGTTGCGAGCAACGCGCCGTGCCGACGACTGCGCCGGGCTACACCGGGGCGACTGCGCGCATCAGTGCGTCGCTGTGGGTGCGATGATCGGAGATGTCGGCGCGGACACCGAAGCCTGGTGCTTCGGCTGCGGGTACCACCCCTGGACGGCGAGCATGACAAAAAAGCCGATCACGTACGCGACCGTCACGTGCCAGCCGCTGCGCACCCAGGCGATCGCGTTCTTGCCTTCCGGGTACATGTTCGACAGCGCGACGCCGGCGGACGAGCCGAACCAGATCATCGAGCCGCCGAAGCCAACCGCGTAAGCGAGATACCCCCAGTCATAGCCGCCCTGCTTCAGCGCCAGCGCGGTCAGAGGAATGTTGTCGAACACCGCGGAGACGAAGCCCAGCCCCAGGACGACCAGCCACGAGGCGTCGGGCAGCTTTTGCACCGGCATCATCGACGCGGCGAGCACGAGCGAGAGCAGAAAAATGCTGCCTTTGAGCGCGTTGGGTAGCTCCTCCCACGCGAGCCGGCGCAATGGCACGCAGACCAGCAGCGCGACCCACACCGCCGCGCCAATGAACGGGAAGCGATCGGAGATCGCGTTGTAACGCACGTTGACCACGACGTTCACGGCGATCGCTGCGACAAGCATCAGCGCGACGATGAACACCCGTACCCAGTCGACGGTAATGCCCTGCGGGGAGTCCCGCCGGATCGGCGAATAGCGTTGCTGCTGCATCGACGCCGGCACGCCGAAGATCAGTATTGCGGCGCCGGCGCCGATGTACGCTTCGATCACCTGCAGCGGATGCACGCCGTCGATCCACATCATCGTCGTCGTCGTGTCGCCGACAACGCTGCCCGAGCCTCCCGCGTTCGACGCCGCGACGATCGCCGCGAGATACCCGATGTGCACCTTGCCCCGAAACACTGCGCCGGCGATCGTGCCGCCGATCAGCGCTGCGGCGATGTTGTCGAGGAACGACGACAGCACGAAGATCATGACGAGCAGCACGAGCCCGCCTTTCCAGTCGTTCGGAAGAAACTTCGGCAGCCAATCGGGCACGTGGCTGGCTTCGAAATGCTTCGAAAGCAGCGCGAAGCCCAGAAGCAAGCCCAACAAGTTGGTCACCAGCACCCATTCGGCGCCGAGGTGTGCGAGCCAACCGGCGACGCCGTCGCCTTCGGTGAACGGCGAGAACCCGATCTTCCACAGCGAGATGACGATGAGCCCGCCGACCGCGATCGGCAGCGTGTAGTGATGGAACAGAGCGATCCCGGCGAGCGCCGCAGCAAACAGGAGGAAATCGATGGGAATCGCGCCGAGCGCGGGCGGTTCGACGGGAGCCGCTGCGGCGGGCCCCGTCAGGAGCAGCAAGCCAGCGCCTGCCAGCAGGACCGGCGCGAGGCGCTGCGCGTAAGCTCGACGCACGGGCTTCTCCTGGATTCGGGGGGCGACGGGAATGCCACCGGGCGCATTTTCGACGGCGATTGTAGCCCGGGGCCCGGCATACGCCAATGTGTCGTCCAGTCCTTGCCTGCAGGCCGGTGGCAGGATCTTTGCTTGTCAGTATGCGGTTGGACCCTTAGACTGCAAGCACGCCTCACCGAGAGAGGAGGGCGGCGCAGCAGATCGGACCCAAGCCTGTGGCGATGCCACTTACAAAATCACCCACCCGCCTCGATAATCCGACGCTGCAGACGCAAGGCGAAGGGTTAGAGCGGGAGACCCTGCTTGCGCTGTCGCAGCGCAAACTCAATGCGCTCGGCATGCCGGTCTGCTACATCGACGCCGGCCAGCGTTACCGCTTCGTCAACCGTGCGTTCCTCGAGTGGACAGGCAAGACCTTCGCCGAGGTCAGCGGCCGCGCGATCGTCGACGTCGAAGGCCCGGAGCTCTACCAGCTCTACCACGCCTATATCCAAGCCGCTCTCGCCGGCGAACGGGTGAGCTTCGAGAGACAGCTCTCCAGCGCGAAGCGCAGTGCGTTCTGGATCCGCGTCGACTTTTACCCCGATCGCGGCCCAAGCGGCAAGGTCCGCGGCTTACTCGCGACCTATACCGACGTCGACAACATCAAGCTGTTGGAGCTCGAAGCGGGCCAGCGCGAGCACCACCTGCGCGTCGTCACCGACAGCGTCGGCCTGCCGATCTTCTATTTTGACCGCGCGCTGCGGCTGCGCTTCGCCAACAAGCCGTACGGCGTGTACATCGGCGCTCCCGTCGAGGACCTGCTGGGCCAGCCGCTGAAGAACTTCGTCGCGCCCGACGCTCTGGCTGAGATGCAGGGCTACGTCGAGCGCGCATTCGCCGGCGCGAAAGTCAGCTACGACCGGAGAGAGCGCCCGGCGTCCGGCGAGCTGCGGTGGGTGCGCATTACGCTATTCCCCGATCGCGAGCCCGGAGGCCGTACCGGCGGCGCGTTCGTCGTCATCAACGATATCGAGGACGACGTCCGGATCCGCGAGGCGCTGAAATCGCAGGAAGCGCAGCTGCGGCTGTTCGCTGACAACATTCCCGGCCCCATTGCGTACCTTGACCGCTCACTGCGCTATACGTTCGTCAACCAGGCCTTCGCCAACTGGGTAAGCCGGCCGCAGGACGAGATCTACGGCAAAACGCCCTACGAGGTGATGCCTTCCGACGTGACCGCGTTCCTCAGGCCGATCATCCGCCGCGCGCAGGATGGCGAAAACGTCGAGTACGAGCGCGTCGGCGTCTCCGCCGACAACCAGCGGCGATGGATGCACGGTCGCATCGCCCCGGATCTGGACGGTGTTGGCAAGGTCCGCGGGCTGTATTGCACGGAATACGATATCCACGACCTCAAGCTGACCGAGCAGGCGCTGGCGACGCGCGAGGAGCAGCTGCGGCTGTTCACCGACAACATTCCCGAGCCGGTCGTGTACGTCGGCGAGGACGGCAAGTACAGCTTTGTCAACGACGCGTTCCTGCGCCTGGTGGGCCTGGAGCGCGACGACGTGCTCGGCAAGACCGCAGAGGACGTGCTGGGCCCCGATGTCGTCGATTTCCAACGGCCTTACATCGAGCGCGCTGCGAAGGGTGAGAGCGTCACGTACGAGCGCGAGAGCGTCGATGCCGACGGCCGCCAGCGGTGGCTTCGCAATCGCATCGTCCCGGATTTCCGCTTCGACGGGACGATCAAGGGCTACTACATCGTTGGCCACGACATCAGCGATCTGAAGCAGGCGCAGGACGCTCTCGCCGCGCGCGAATCGCAGTTGCGGGCGATCATGGACGGTGTGCCGGCGCCGGTGACGTACATCGACCGCGACGAGCGTTGTCAGTATGTCAATCGCAGCTTCCTGCATTATTTCGGATTGTCCGCCGAGCAGGTCACCGACCTCAGGTTGCGCGATGTGGTCGGACACGGTATCTACCAGAGCGCGCAGGTCATGCTGGCGCGTGCGCTGCGCGGCGAATCGACGTCGTTCGACCGTCTCGTCCCGGGCGCCAACGGCGTGCGGCGGTGGATGACTATTCGCGTTGTGCCGGACATGAGCGCGGAGCGCGAGATCGCCGGCGCGTTCGTGTTGATGAACGACATCCATGGCCTGAAGCAGGCGCAGGAAGCTTTGCGCGCCAGCGAGGCCGAGCTGCGGCTGATCATGGACAACGTCCCGGCACGAGTGGCGTACATCGACCGCGAGTACCGCTTCCGGTTCATCAACCGTCACAACGAGGAGTGGCTGTCCGAAAGCCGCAAGGAGCTGACCGGCCGCCGCATCGACGAGGTCGTGGGCGAGGCGCGCGGGCGGCAGCTGCAGCCGCTGCTCACCCGCGTCTTGGCGGGCGAGACGATCTCAACCGAGCAGCTCCTGGTGCAGCCCAATGGCGAGCAGCGCTGGGAGTCGATCCACTTCGCGCCCAACCGGGACGCCGAAGGCAACGTGATCGGCATCTACGCGGTGCACACCGACATCCACGACCAGAAGCGCAACGAGGAGGCGTTGCGTCGCGCCAACTGGATGCTCTCGTCGCACATCAACAACACGCCGCTGGCGGTGCTGGAATGGGACCGCGATTTCCGCCTGGTGCGCTGGTCGCCGCAGGCGGAAAACATCTTCGGCTGGCGCGCCGAGGAGGTGCTCGGCATGCCGCTCACCGGCAGCCAGCTCACCCACGAATCCGATCGCGACGCGGTCGTCGAGTTGATCAACAAGCTGATGGCCGGCGAGGAACCGCGCGCGACCGGGCTCAACCGCAACTACCGCAAGGACGGAGCGACGATCTGGTGCGAGTGGTACCACTCGTGCCTGCTCGACGAGCAGGGACGGATCGTTTCGATCCTGTCGTTCGTCCAGGACGTCTCCTCGCGTATCCAGGCCGAAGAGCGGCTGCAATACCTGGCGACGCGTGACGCGCTGACGGGGCTTCCCAATCGCGTGCTCCTTCAGGAGAGGCTGACGCAGGCGATCGCGCAGGCGCGGCGCACCCATCAGCGCGTCGGGGTTCTGTTCATCGATCTCGACCGGTTCAAGAACGTCAACGACACGCTGGGACACCGCATCGGCGACGAGCTTCTGAGGCGCGTCACCGCGGCACTGTCGCACGCATTGCGCGAGACCGACCTCCTGGCTCGGCTGGGCGGCGACGAATTCATGGTCATCGTCGAGGATTTCGACGACCCCGAGGTCCTGAACCGCGTCGCGCAGAAATTGCAGGACGCGGTCTCGCAGCCGTTCGAGATCGAAGAACACGACATCTACGTCACATCGTCGACCGGCATCTCGGTCTACCCGGACGACGGCGACGCGCCCGAGGAGCTGCTCAAGCACGCCGACGTCGCGATGTACCGGTCGAAAGAGCTGGGACGCAACACCTATCAGTTCTTCGACGCCGGCCTCGCGGCGCACCGGATTGCGCAGCACACGCTGGAGCGCGCGTTGCGCACCGCGGTCAAGGACTGCGCGCTCACGCTGCACTACCAGCCGGTCGTGCGCATCGCCGACAAGGCGATCATCGGCGCCGAGGCGCTGCTGCGCTGGCACGACGCCGAGCACGGCGACGTGCCGCCGAAGGTATTTATCCCGCTCGCCGAGGAATCGGGCATTATCCACGCGTTGGGCGACTGGGTGCTGCGCACGGCGGCGGCGCAGTGCGCGGAGTGGCACAAGGCGGGGCTGCCTTTTTCCGTGTCGGTGAATCTTTCCGGTCGCCAGTTCTATCGCGAGGACCTCGCGCAGCGCATCTCCGAGCTCGTGCGCGACGCCGGCTGCAAGCCCGAGTGGGTCGAGCTCGAAGTCACCGAATCGAGCCTGCTGCACGACCTCGACTCGATCAAGAAGGTGCTGCAGCAACTGCGCGAAGAAGGCTTCTCGGTGGCGATCGACGACTTTGGCACCGGGTACTCGAGCCTGTCGCACCTGAAGCACTTTCCGATCGACACGCTCAAGATCGACATTTCGTTCATCGCCGACATCGAAACCGACCCGGGCGACGCCGCGATCACGGAGGCGATTATCGCGCTCGCCCGCGGCCTGGGATTGCGCGTGGTCGCCGAAGGCGTGGCCACGCGCGAGCAGTTCGATTTTCTCAGCGCACGCGGGTGCGACTGCTTCCAGGGGTTCTGGGTCAGCAAAGCGCTGCCGGCGGATGAGTTCATCGAGTTCAGCACAGCCAGCACTGACGCGCTCGTGCTCGAGAAACCATAGCCTGGGATGACCCCGGACCCCGGCTCCTAGGGCAAGCTTTGTTCCGGGGAATCCCGGGGCCGCGCCGACTTGTTCACGGTGATCCCCGGGATTCGTCTTCGGCTCATCCCGGGCTACGCGTCCTCAAAGGATCACCTGCGGCCGGCGTCCTGCTCTAACCACGCCAACAGCGGCTGCGCCACCGTTTCCCATCCGCGCTCCAGCATCATCATATGCGCGAGTCCCGGCACGATCGTCGCCGTGGTGTCGTAATACGATGCGGTTGCCGTGACATCGCGCGGCGTCGCTATGCGATCGCCGCCGACACCGAGCACGAAGGGCTTGAGCGGCGGCCGCGCCCTAAGCCGCGACGAGGGCATGGCGAGGTCGAGAATCACCCGGGGTGATTCGACCGTGAGGTGCGTCACCGCCTCTGCCAGAATCTCCGGCGCGACGTCATCGCCGAAGTACATCGGCCGCAATGCGGCCAGCGCGTCGCCGGCAAGATGCGGAGCGTCTAGCCGTTGCATATTGACCAGGTATTTGGGCTGCCATGCGAGCAGCCGGCCCGCGACGGGGCCAAGTCCCGCGGGAGGCACGGGCGCGAAAAGCGCGGCGGCTCGCACCGGACCGGCCGCGATCAAACGCTCCACAACGGCGGCCCCCATCGAATGGCCTATCAATACCGGGCGCGATGGCAGTTTGCCCGCGACCCGAGCGACGTCAACCGCGTAATCGTCGATCCCGGCGACGAACAACGACTCGCGGCCGCCGCTCGTTCCGTGGCCGCGCAGGCTCAGCGCATACGCGGGATAGCCGCGCGCTGCGAACCACGGCAGGAAATGAGGTTCCCAGCACCACGCGTCGCAATATCCGCCATGCACGAAGAGTAACGGCGGTCGGGCGCTGGCTCGCTCGGGTAGTCGCGAACGGACTTCGAGATTCGGCTCGGGTGGCAACATGTTGAACAAACGCGCGGCGGAGAAGCGCGACGATATGCTAGAATCATGGACGTCACGTTTGACGCGCCGCTCGAGCGCGTTCGAGCGCGCATGAAAGCGCGCCATTCTACATGACTCGAAGGTCGCTTCGCGGTGTTGCCGTCGCTTCCGCTGGCATCGCCGCCACCGCTTACGACGCCGACTGTCGCCGCTGTGCGCGGCTCGCGGCGTTTCTGGATGTGGTACGCGCCGAGCATCCGCATTATTTCTGCAGGCCGGTTGCACCCTTCGGCGCGGCTGATGCGCGGCTGGTCATCGTCGGCCTCGCCCCGGGGATGCACGGCGCCAATGCGACCGGGCGCCCGTTCACAGGCGATTACGCCGGCATCTTGCTCTACGCCACGCTGTTCAAGTTCGGTTTCGCCACGCATCCGGAAACGCGTGGCGCCGACGATGGGCTGCGCCTGATCGACGCGCGCATCACCAACGCGGTCAAGTGCCTGCCGCCCGGAAACAAGCCGCAGCCGGCGGAGGTGCGGCGATGCAATGCATATCTGACGGCCGAGCTGTCGACGCTCCCCGCGGACGCGGCCGTCCTTGCGCTCGGCCGCGTCGCGCATGATGCTGCCTTGCGCGCGCTCGGGCTCCCGTTGCGCGGACACGCGTTCGCCCATGGCGCCGAGCACACCCTCGAGCGCGGGATGCGGCTGTTCGACAGCTATCACTGCAGCCGCTACAACACCAACACCGGCCGCCTGACGACCGCGATGTTCGAGCAGGTATTCGCCGCGATCACGCGGCATCTCCGCGGGGAACGAACGGCGACGCGCATTGCCTGATCAAAGCATGTCATCGACGAACTCCGAATCCGCAGCGCCACAGGCGTTCGATGCGCGCGAGCTGATCGCGTCGCTGCCGAACCGATCGGGCGTCTACCGCATGCTCAATGCCGCGGGCGAGACGCTCTACGTGGGCAAGGCACGCGACCTCAAGAAGCGTGTCTCGAGCTATTTCCAGAAGACGGAGCATGCACCGCGCACGGCGCTCATGGTGGCGCAGGTCGCGCGGGTCGAGACGACCGTCACCCGCTCGGAAGGCGAAGCGCTGCTGCTCGAGAACAATCTGATCAAAGCGCATCAGCCGCGCTACAACGTCGTCTTTCGCGACGACAAGAGCTATCCGTACCTTTGTCTCACCGGCGAGCGCTTCCCGCAGCTGCGCTTCCATCGCGGCAAACTGGACAAGCCGCATACGTATTTCGGGCCGTTTCCGAGCGCAGGCGCCGTGCGCGAAGGCATGGCGCTGCTGCAGAAGGTATTTCAACTGCGCACCTGCGAGCCCAGCGTGTTCGCCAACCGCTCGCGACCGTGCATGCTCTACCAGATCCAGCGTTGCACCGGCCCGTGCGTCGGCCTGATTGCAGAAACGGAGTACCAAGAGGACGTGAAGAACGCGACCTTGTTCCTCCAGGGCAAAACGACCGAAGTGCTCGAACACCTGCAGCGGCAGATGGACGAGGCCGCGGCAGGGCTTGCCTTCGAGCGCGCCGCGAAGATCCGCGACAAGATCACCCGGCTCCAGCAGCTGCAATCGCGCCAGTTCGTCGAAAGCGCGACCGCTGGCGACATCGACGTCGTCGCCGTGGCGGCGGACGAGGGCTTGACCGCGGTCAACGTGGTCATGATTCGCGGCGGGCGCCACGTCGGCGCCCGGACATTCTTTCCGCAGCATGCCGAAGGTGCGTCACGCGGCGAGATCGTCTGCGCATTCCTGATGCAGCATTATCTCGACCGGTCGGCGCCGCCAACGATCATCGCCGAGGGCATCGATGACGAGGTTCTCGCCGACGTGCTGTCGGCGCAGTCGGGCCGGAAGGTGCAGCTCGTCGCCAACCCGGGCGGCGAGCGGCGCGTATGGGTCACGATGGCAGTCGAGAACGGAGAGCTCGCGATCCGGCAGAAGCTCGCGCAGAAAGCGACGCAGGACGAACGGCTCGCCGCTCTGCAGGAAGCGCTCGGCCTGCCGTCGTCGGTGCAGCGGATCGAATGCTTCGATGTCAGCCACACGATGGGTGAGGCGGCGGTGGCGAGTTGCGTGATCTTCGATCGGCTCGCCATGCAGAGCGGGGAATACCGGCGCTTCAACGTCAAGCCGCCGACGGGAGGCGACGACTACGCGGCGCTCCGCGAAGCCCTGACGCGCCGCGTTGCGCGCATCGTCGCGGGCGAGTATCCGGCGCCCGATCTGCTGGTGATCGACGGCGGCAAGGGCCAGGTCGGCGTCGCCGCCGAAGTCCTCGCCGAGCAGGGGATGCACGGCGCCCTACTTATCGGCATCGCCAAGGGCCCGGAGCGCAAGCCCGGCCTGGAGGAGATCGTCTTTCCCGACCGCGATCGGACCCTCACGCTGTCCGCGGACAACCCGGGACTGCACCTGCTGCAGCAGATTCGCGACGAGGCGCACCGCTTCGCCATCCAAGGCCATCGTGCGCGCCGCGGCAAGGCGCGCACGACTTCGTCGCTGCAGGAGATCGGCGGCATCGGGTCCAAGCGCCGTCACGCGCTGCTCGCGCATTTCGGCGGATTGAGAGGCGTCCAGGCGGCGAGCGTCGACGATCTTGCGCGAGTGCCCGGCATCAGCCGCGCGCTCGCGGAGCGAATCTTCGCCCTGTTGCATTAGGCCGTGACGGCGGCGCCGTCGGGGTTTCCAAAGTAAAATACCGGCCCAATGGCGTACTTCAACCTGCCGATTGCACTCACCTGGCTACGGATCGTGCTGATCCCATTGTTCGTAGGCGTCTACTATCTGCCGGACTCGGTGCTGCCGATGTCGGGCAAGAACTGGCTGGCGATGAGCATCTTCGCGCTGGCGGCAATCACCGACTGGGCCGACGGCTATCTCGCGCGCCGGTGGGGCCAGACCTCGGCGTTCGGAGCGTTCCTGGACCCCGTCGCAGACAAGCTGATCGTCATCGCCGCGTTGATCGTGCTGGTCTGGCTCGATCGTGCCGATGCGTGGCTCGCCATCATCATCATCGGGCGCGAGATCGCGATCTCGGCGTTGCGCGAGTGGATGGCGCAACTCGGAAAATCGAAAAGCGTCGCGGTCGCATTCATCGGCAAAGTGAAGACCGGCGCGCAGATCACCGCCATTATCGCGCTGCTGCTCTATCAGCCGGTGATTCCGGGAATCAACACAGTTTGGCTCGGCACGACCGCGCTGTGGGTCGCCGCGATCCTCACCTTGTGGTCGATGTTCCACTACCTCCGTCTCGCGGCGCCGCACATCGCGCACGGCGATTGACGCGCGGCGCCCCGGCGGGTCCCAAGACCGCCTCAGATGCGAAACGTCGACTGCATTTCCGGCGGAAAGAGCGTCTCGAGGGTCAGCGGACGGCTGCACACACCCTGTTCGAATGCATAGCGCAGGAAGATGTCGAGCGTGGTCCGGTTCGGCGCGATGCCGTACGGCCAGGGGTCGCTTCCGAAGAGCTCGCGCGCGCTCCGCAGCTCGTCCGGTGCCCACGGCAGCGGGAGGAAGGACGCGGCCATGTCCGCGATGCGCTCGAGGCTGCGCGCCTTCGCCTCGTCGAACGCCTTGAACAGATTCATTGCCAGCCAGCGGTCGCGCTCGTAGACCTCGCGCCGCATAGCGACCACGTGCATGATGGGAAAGATCCCGGTCTTGCGCGCATAGGCGCGCTCGACCGCGCGATGGTCGGCGAAAAGCCGGCGCACGCGCGGGTCGCCCGCGAGAATCGGCGCCGGCGGCCGCGCCGAGAGCACCGCATCGAGATCGCCGGCGAGCAGCATCTCGGAGAGCGAGCGGTCCGCGACCACGGTCAGGCGGATGCCGGAAGGCAGAGTGAGCTTGACCTTCTCGATGCGGCCCGGGTCGTTCACGCCGGCCTGGTGCCAGTGGATCGAAGCCAGATCGACGCCGTATTCCTCCGAGAGCAATCCTCGCGTGTAGATCGCCGCGGTTTGCGCCCATTCCGGCACGCCGACACGCTTGCCCGCCAGGTCCTCGGGGCGCGCGATGTCGCCGCCGCTGCGGATATAGATCGACGAGTGGCGAAACACGCGCGACGGAAACACCGGCAGCGGTACGAAGCGGTGGTCGTCCTGCGCGGCCAGCGCGACGATCTTGCCCAACGACGCTTCGGACACGTCGAACTCGCCGTGCATGAGAAAGCGGTAGAACATCTCCTCCACCGGCAAGCGCAGGACCGTGAGCTCGACACCGGCGACCGGCACGGTGCCGTCGAGCACGTCGCGCACGTGGTCGTACGCGCCGATCGCGAGGGAGAGTTGGATCTTCGCCAAGAGCGGCCGTGGTCCGGGAAGCGGAATCAATCGACCTTGATTCCGATCGCTTTCACGATCTTGCCGTACTTGTCGTAGTCGCGACGGATGAGCGCGGTAAACTCCTCCGGCGTGGAAGTGAAGGGCTCCAGCCTGCCTGCCGCGTTCAGCCGTTCCTTCACTTCCGGTGCGGCGAGTGCCCTGGCCACCGCGGCGCGCAGTCGCGAGAGCACCGGTTCAGGCGTGCCGGCTGGAGCGAACAACGCGAGCCAGATCGACACCTCGTAGCCCGGGTAGAACTCGCCGATCGTCGGCAGCTCGGGGAACTCGGATGACCGGCGCGCTCCGGTCACCGCGAGCGCGCGTAGCTTGCCGGCCTTGATTTGCGTCGATGTCGACGTCCCGGAGAACATCGCCACGGTATCGCCGGCGACGGTCGCCATCGTCGCCGGCGTTCCACCTTTGAACGGCACGTGCAAGAGATCGATCCCGGCACGCTGCTTGAGCATCTCCATCGACAGGTGATGCTGGCTGCCGTTGCCGCCCGAGGCGTAAGGCAGCGGCGGCGCCGCGCGGCGTGCGTATTCGATGAACTCCTGAAAATTCCGGACCGGCAGCGCGGGATTGACCGCGAGCACGAACTGGTTCGCCGCCAACGTGGCCACCGGTACGAGATCCCTGAGCGGATCGAACGGCATCTTCGCGTACAGATGCGGATTGATCGCGATCAGGCTGTCCTGACCGAGCAGCAGCGTGTACCCATCCGGTGCCGATTTGGCGACCATGTCCCCGGCGATATTGCCGTTGGAGCCGGCGTGGTTGTCGACGACCACGGCCTGGCCCAGGAGCTCGGAGAGCTTCTGCCCCACGACACGCGCCGCGATGTCGGGCGCACCTCCGGCCGGGATGGGTACGACGAGCTTGATTGGGCGCGACGGATACTGCGCCAACGCCGCGGTGGCGGTGAGCGCGAACACACAAAGCGCGAGCGCGCGGGACAGCTTTGCATTCATGGTATGACCCGATGCTTGCCTTGGGGCTGATCTTTTCGCATATCATAGGAAATTGCAACGATCGCCTTCCAACTGATCATGCTGCCCGCCGCCGATCCGGAGCTCGTCGACAAGCTCGTCGCCGCCAACCGCATCCTGTACCGCCAAGGGGTCGTCGACGGCTTCGGGCACGTGAGCGTGCGTCACGGCGCCTCGCCCGAGCACTTCCTGCTCGCTCGTAACATGGCCCCCGGCCTCGTTTGGGCCGAAGACATCGTCACGTTCGACCTGGACGGTGCGGCGCTCGATGCAGCCGGGCGGCGTGTGTATCTGGAGCGCTTCATCCATGGCGAAATCTATCGTGCGCGCCCCGACGTGCACGCGGTCGTGCACAGCCACTCGCCCAGCGTCATCCCCTTCGGCGTGACCGCGCAGCCGCTGCGGCCGGTGTTCCACATGAGCGGTTTCCTGGCGGAAGGGAGCGCGCTGTTCGAGATCCGCAACGTCGCGGGGGACACCGACATGCTCGTCAGCAACGGCCCGCTCGGCGTGGCGCTCGCGGCGGCGCTCGGATGGCGCTCGACAGTGCTGATGCGCGGACACGGATCGACGGTCGTCGGCGCCTCGCTCGAGCAGGCCGTGTACCGCGCGATTTACGCCGAGATCAATGCCCGATTGCAAATCCAGGCGATGGCGCTCGGCGAGGTTACCTATCTGAACGCGCAGGAAGCGGCCAAGGCTGCGGCGATCAACGATACGCAGTTGGCGCGCGCGTGGGAGCTTTGGACGCAGGAGATCGGAGCGATCGAGTAACCGGGCCGCGAGCGTAGCCTGGGATGAGCGCAGCGAATCCCGGGAACCACCATTCGCAATGATCTCGTCCCGGGTTTCGCGCTCCGCGCTCAACCCAGGCTACGAGGGCTCGCGGAGCTACTTCGCGCCTCGCGAGTAGTGCTTGAACAGCTCGTCCTGCTGCTGCTTGGTCAAGGGCGCAGCAAGAAACTTCAGGCTCACGGCATCGGCCATTGCCGCGTCGAGACCGGAGAGCCGGTCGAGGCGGAGATTCTCCTTCGGGAAGAACTGGTCGCGAACATCCTTCGCGAGATTCTCGGGAATGTTGACCCATTCGGCATAGGCTTTGAGAGCCGCAGGATCCGAATACATCCAGTCGAGCGTTTCGCGGTAGGCCTGCAGAAAGCGGTCGATGACATCGCGGCGTTGCTCGGCGGCCGCGGTATTGGCGATCATCAATCGGACGGTCTGGTTGCGAAAGGCAGGCACGTCGCTCTCGCGCACGATGATCCGGATGCGGCCCTGCTGCAATGCCTCGACGCCGAACGGTGGCGACGACCAGCCGATGTCGACCTGGCCGGACATCGTCTGCGTGAACGTCGACGCGGGGCTTCCGGTCGCGACCGGCTTCGCCTGCACGCCGAACTCCCGGATAAAGGCCAGGACCGCGAGGTTCGTGGACGAGCCGTTGGTCGAGTAGGCGATGGTCTTTCCCGCGGCGTCCTTGATGCTCTTGATCGGCGACGCGGCGGGCACGTACCAGAAGAGATCGTCGGCTCCGGTCATCGAATTCGCGATCGCGCGGACCGGCGCCCCCTTGGCGTAGGCACCGAGCACGCCGGCGGTCCCGACGCCGATACCGATGTCCACGCTGCCCGAAATAACGGCCTGCAGCGTCTCGCCGGCGCCCTGGGTGTAGAGCAGCTCGAGGACGAGGCCGTGTTTCTTGAAGAACCCGGCCTTCTGCCCGAGCTCGGGCGGCGCGTTCTCCCAGTTCCCTCGCTGCCCGATCGCGAGCTTGAGCGTGTCCTCGGCCATGGCGGTCGTGCCGACCGTCAAGACCGCGAATGCGGCGAGCCAGCACAGCTTTGCGGCGAGCTTCATGGAGTCCTCGGCTGGGGGCGGCAATGAAACATTGTCATGACGTTATCACCGATTTGATCGGGCAGATGGCGATATAATTGCAATTCCCCAAGCGTTCAACCAGGGGTCTCAACCCAGGATCCGAAGAACCCACCGCACCCGTGGCGGGTGCGGCGGCAACTTTCGGATTCCCCAATGCAATGGAGGTCGACATGCCAGTACGCATAGGTGACGAAGCACCGGACTTCTCGGCCGAGACGACCGAAGGGCCGATCCGCTTCCACGACTGGATCGGAGACAAGTGGGCGATCCTGTTTTCGCATCCGAAGGACTTCACGCCGGTCTGCACCACCGAGCTCGGCTACATGGCCAAACTCAAGCCGGAATTCGACAAGCGCAATACCAAAATCATCGGGCTTAGTGTCGATCCCGTCACCGACCACAAGTCCTGGGTCAAGGACATTCAGGAGACCCAGGGAACCGCGGTCAACTATCCGATGATCGGCGACGCGGACCTCACGGTCGCGAAAGCCTACGACATGATCCATCCCAACGCGAGCGGCGGCAAGCGTACTGCGGTGGACAACGCGACGGTTCGCACGGTGTTCGTGATCGGGCCCGACAAGAAGGTCAAGGCGATGCTCGCGTATCCGATGAGCACGGGCCGCAACTTCGACGAGGTACTGCGCCTGCTCGATTCGGTGCAACTGAACGCCAAGCACACGGTCGCCACGCCGGTGAACTGGAAACCGGGCGAGGATGTCATCATCCCCACTTCGGTTTCCGATGAGGATGCGAAGAAGAAGTATCCGCAGGGCTTCAAGACGCACAAGCCGTATCTGCGGACGGTATCACAACCCAAGTGAGGGCAGCTGCAATCCGAACAGGGGCGCCCTGCGGCGCCCCTGTTCATTGATGATTGCGGCACGGATCAACCTCGGAAGCCGTTCATGCGAATTTTCAACTTCAGCCCCGGGCCGGCGGTGCTGCCCGAACCGGTGCTGCAGCAAGCCGCCGCAGAAATGCTCGACTGGCACGGCAGCGGCATGTCGGTGATGGAGATGAGCCATCGCGGCAAGGAATTCATCGCCATCGCCGGCAAGGCCGAGGCCGACTTGCGTGCGTTGCTCGCAATTCCCGCCGACTACAAGGTGCTGTTCCTGCAGGGCGGGGCCATCGCAGAGAACGCGGTGGTTCCCATGAACCTGCTCGCCGGCAGATCCGTGGCCGACTACGTGCATACCGGCGAGTGGTCCAAGAAGTCGATCAGGGAAGCGAAGAAGTATTGCACGGCGAATATTGCGGCATCCGCCGAAGACAGGAACTTCACCTACGTCCCGGCACAGGAGGCCTGGAAGCTTTCGCGCGACGCGGCGTATGTCCACGTCTGCACCAACGAGACCATCGGCGGCGTCGAGTACCAATGGACACCCGAGACCGGGGAGGTCCCGCTCGTCGCCGACATGTCCTCGCACATATTGTCACGAGCCATCGACGTGACGAAATACGGCGTGATCTACGGAGGCGCGCAGAAGAACGTCGGCCCGGCCGGCCTGACGCTCGTGATCGTTCGCGACGATTTGCTCGATCGCGCGCTTCCCATTACCCCCTCGGCGTTTCATTGGCGCGAGCAGGCGGCTGCCGATTCGATGGTCAACACGCCGCCCACGTACGCGATCTATATTGCGGGTCTCGTATTCGAATGGCTCCTCGGCGAGGGCGGTGTGCCGGCGATCGAGCAGAGGAATATCGCCAAGGCGGCGCTTCTGTACGGCTACCTGGATACGACGCAGTTCTACCGCAGCCCGGCGCGAAGGCAGGACCGGTCCCGGATGAACGTGCGGTTTCACCTGCAAGACCCCAAGCTCGATGAATCCTTCCTCAAGGGTGCG
>JALYSM010000021.1 GCA_030854785.1 Pseudomonadota bacterium | reverse complement strand
TGTCCCCGCCCACGCGCACGCTGCCCGAGTACACCATCCCGCCCAGCGAGATCACGCCGACCTCGGTCGTGCCGCCGCCGACGTCGAGGACCATCGAGCCGATCGCCTCCGAGATCGGCAGGTCCGCGCCGATCGCAGCGGCCATCGGCTCCTCGATCAGATAAACCTTCGACGCACCCGCGCCGAGGGCGGACTCGCGGATCGCGCGCCGTTCGACCTGCGTCGAGCCGCAGGGCACGCAGATGATGATGCGAGGAGAGGGGCTGAACAGCCTGGAATCGAGCACCTTCTTGATGAACTGTTTCAACATCTGCTCGGTCACCGTGAAGTCGGCGATGACGCCATCTTTCATCGGCCGGATCGCGGTGATGTTGCCCGGCGTCCGGCCGAGCATCTGCTTGGCGGCCAATCCGACTTCCTGGATGACGCGCTTGCCGTTGGGGCCGCCTTCCTGGCGAATCGAAACGACTGACGGCTCGTTCAGTACAATGCCCTTGCCGCGCACGTAAATCAGGGTATTGGCCGTTCCCAGGTCGATGGCGAGATCGCTGGAGAAATAGCCCTTGAACGATTCGAACATGGAAGCTTTCGTTGCAGCAGGCAACCCCGGCGGCTGCCCGGACAATCCGAATATGATAACCTAATATGCTTCGCCTCTACGCTGGTTTTGGCGGCAAAACCGTCTAAAGACCTCGAAAATGGCACTTTCCTCCGAGGACGTCGAGCGCATCGCCCACCTGGCCAGGATCGAAATCACCGCCGCCGAGGCCATCGACATTCGCGCCAAGCTCGACAGCATTTTCGATCTGATCGGGCGGATGCGCGCCGTCGACACCACTGACATCGTCCCGATGTCGCACGCGCAGGACGTGACACTGCCGCTGCGCGAAGACGTCGTCACCGAAACCGACCGACGCGAGCTCTACCAGAGCGTGGCGCCGGCGGTGCAGGGCGGGTTGTATCTCGTACCCAGAGTCGTCGAATAAAAAGCGTGATCACCGCTCCCATCGCCGGGCTTGCGCAAGCGCTGGCGTCGAAGCGCTTGTCGAGCGTCGAGCTGACGACCGCGCTTCTCGACCGTATCGACGCGCTCAACCCTCGGCTCAACGCATTTCTCGCTCGCGACCGCAAGCGGGCGCTCGCAGACGCCCGGATCGCCGACGCGCGCCTCGCCGCCGGCAGCGCGACGCCGCTGACGGGCATTCCCATCGCGCACAAGGACGTGTTGATGACGGCGGGCTGGAAGACAACCTGCGGCTCGCGGATGCTGGAGAACTTCGTCGCGCCGTACAGTGCCTTCGTCGTCGAGCGCCTCGCCGATGCCGGCATGGTGCTGGTCGGCAAGACCAACATGGACGAGTTCGCGATGGGCTCGTCGAGCGAAACGTCGTATTTCGGTCCGGTAAAAAACCCCTGGAACATCGATTACGTCCCCGGTGGCAGCTCGGGTGGCTCGTCCGCCGCAGTCGCGGCGCGGCTCGTCCCCGCCGCGACCGGCACGGATACGGGCGGCTCGATTCGCCAACCCGCCGCGCTGTCGGGAGTCTGCGGCCTCAAGCCCACCTACGGCTTGTGCTCACGCTACGGGCTCATCGCTTTTGCATCGAGCCTCGACACGCCGGGCCCGCTCGCGCAAACCGCCGAGGACTGCGCACTGCTGCTCAATGCCATGGCCGGGCACGACCCGCGCGATTCGACCAGCATCGACCGTCCGCACGAGGATTACGCCCGCGCGCTTCGTGTTCCGGGCGGGACGAAGCCATTGGCGGGCTTGCGCATCGGCCTGCCGAAGGAATATTTCGGGGCCGGCATCGATGCCGACGTCGCCGCCGCCGTCGGTGCGGCGCTCGGCGAATTCCGCACGCTGGGCGCGACGACGATCGAAGTGACGCTGCCCAACGTGGAGTTGTCGGTGCCCGTTTACTACGTCATCGCGCCGGCCGAAGCATCGTCGAACCTCGCGCGCTTCGACGGCGTGCGCTACGGCCATCGCGCCGCGAAGTACGACGATCTCACCGATATGTACAAAAAGACCCGTGCCGAAGGCTTCGGCGCCGAGGTCAAGCGTCGGATTCTGGTCGGAACCTACGTGCTTTCGCACGGGTACTACGACGCGTATTACCTCAAGGCGCAGCAGGTGCGGCGGCTGATCGCGGAGGGCTTCCAGCGCGCGTACCGGCAGTGCGACCTGATCGTCGGTCCTACTGCACCGACGGCCGCGTTCAGGCTCGGAGCCAAGACCGCCGACCCGGTGCAGATGTACCTGAACGACATCTTCACCGTCGCGGGCAATCTGACCGGCGCACCGGCGATTTCGATTCCCTGCGGCTTCGACCGCAACGGCCTCCCGATCGGGTTGCAGCTCCAGGGCAACCATTTCGCGGAAGGTCTGATCCTCAATGCCGCGCACCGGTTCCAGCAGGCCACGGACTGGCACCGGCGCGAACCCGCCGACATCGCGCTGGAGACGGCGCGATGAGCTGGGAAGTCGTCATAGGATTGGAAACGCACGCGCAGCTCTCGACCCGGTCGAAGATCTTTTCCGGCGCGCCGGCAGCGTTCGGTGCGCCCCCGAACACGCAGGCTTCCGCCATCGATATCGCGCTGCCCGGCGTGCTGCCGGTGCTGAACAAGGGAGCGGTGGAACGCGCGATCCGCTTTGGTCTTGCCGTCGGTGGGACGATCAACAAGCGCAGCGTGTTCGCGCGCAAGAACTACTTCTATCCCGACCTGCCGAAAGGCTATCAGATCAGCCAGTATGAAATTCCGGTCGTGCTGGGCGGGTCGATCACGATCAGCACCAAAGACGGCGTGAAAGCCGTGCGCCTCACCCGCGCGCATCTCGAGGAAGACGCGGGCAAGTCGCTGCATGAAGGCTTGAGTCCGACGGCGTCCGGCATGACCGGCATCGACTTGAACCGCGCCGGCACGCCGCTGCTCGAGATCGTTTCCGAGCCCGACATGCGCAGCGCGGAGGAGGCGATCGCCTACGCGAAGACGCTGCACACCCTCGTGCGGTGGATCGGGATCTGCGACGGCAACATGCAGGAAGGCAGCTTCCGCTGCGATGCGAATGTTTCCGTGCGCAAAGCCGGCGAGGCGAAGCTCGGCACGCGCTGCGAGATCAAGAACCTGAACAGCTTCCGCTTTCTGCAGCAGGCCATCGAGTTCGAGATTCGCCGCCAGATCGAGCTGATCGAGGACGGCGGCACGGTCGTGCAGGAGACGCGGCTCTACGATCCCGACCGCGGCGAGACGCGTTCCATGCGCACCAAGGAAGACGCACAGGATTATCGCTACTTCCCCGATCCGGACCTGCCGCCGCTCTCGATCGACGAGGCGTGGATCGAGCGCGTGAAGAAGGCGATGCCCGAGTTGCCGGAAGCCAAGCGCCAGCGCTTTGTCACCGCCGACAAGCTTCCGCCCGATGACGCTGCGAGCCTTACCGCGCTTCCTTCGCTGGCGCAGGTTTACGAAACGACAGCCCGAGCCGGCGTAGACGCAATACTGGCCGCCAACTGGGTTCTCGGTGAATTCTCCGCGGCGCTCAACAAAGCAGGAATCGACCCCGAGGACGCCCCCGTTTCCGGGCAGCAACTCGGCACGCTATTGAAGCGCATCGAAGACGGCACGATCTCCGGCAAGATCGCGAAGGATGTCTTCGACGCGATGTGGACGGGCGAAGGCGATGCCGATGCCATCATCGAGCAGCGCGGCTTGCAACAGATCTCCGACGCCGGCGCCATCGCGAAAGTTGTAGACGACGTTATCGCCGCGAATGCATCGATCGCCGCCGAATACAAAGCCGGGAAGGAAAAGGCGTTCAACTCCCTCGTCGGCAAGGTCATGGCGGCGACCAAGGGCAAAGCCAACCCCGCCCAGGTCAACGCAATCCTGAAGCGCAAGCTCGGCTGATCGGCGCAATCCGCCGGCGCCGGTGCCTCGTCCGCGGCGATCCGCGAAACGATTGTAGACGACGTTATCGCCGCGAACACCTCGGCCGCGGCGATCCGCGAATGTCGGCTTTACGACGGAAATCGTTTGGCGCAAGATGATCTCCCGGCGTCGCGGCCGTCCCGCCTGCGGGCATGGTTCTCCGCATGGTGCGCAATCGTCCGCGCGCCGCGCCCACCGCGAAGGAGCGCCCGATGATTGCACGCCTCTCCCACCTCGTTCACCTCCGAGATCTATATCGACAACCCGAACGCAACCTCGACGGAGGTCTTCTTCGTTTACTACGGCGGCCTCAGTTCGGCGACGCCGGGCCTGCGCTTCTGCCCGGCGATGATCGTGCCCGCCCAGACGACGATCCAGATCTCGCTCGCAGCGCTGTGTCCCGGTCTCAATCCCGGCTCCAATTTCGGCATGCTGCGTGTGATCGTAACGGGCTTGCCCCGGCCGATCAATGCGTACGCGCGCGTGAACTCGGCGAGCGGGCAGGGGTTCTCGATCGAAGGTTTTCCGGCGGGCAGTCTCACGAACAGCGACGGCGATTCGCGCGTGCTGGGCCTGAAGCGAATTGCCGCCGCGCCCGGCTACCAGACAAATTGCTTCGTCGGTGCGCAGAACGAGCCCGTCAACGTCACGATCACGCTGTACTCCGCCGGCGGGGTGCAGATCGGCTCGCCCAAGGCGTTGAACCTGGCGGCGTACGATCTCATACGCATCCTCGACATCTTCGGACCCAACGGCGTCAACGCCCCGGCGGGCGACTACTTCAATGTCCGCGCCCATTTCGGGCTCCCCTGGTCTCCCGGCCCGTCGTTCGTCGGGTTCTGCACGGTGCAGAACAACACGAGCTTCGACGCCGATTTCCGCATCGCGAAGAGCTTCAGCGACCGCAATGATGAAGCGAAGCAATTCTCGCCCGGCATCCTGTCCAACGTATCCGCTCCCAACGGGTATTATGAGAACTGGCGGACGTTCATCCAGCACCCGGACCAAGTCGCGTGTGCACTGACCGGCGTCGTGGATCCGAACAGCGCCGAAATGCGGCTGCTCGATCCATTCGGCTTTGTCGTCGCCGGTGGCAACAACGTCGAATCGTTTCCCGAGACATATCTCGGCTTGAAAAGCGAGCGCAACGCCGGATCGCAGGGTCTGTGGACCGTCCAGGTCGGCAGTAACGGCATTGCTACCCTCAAGGCGTACCTGCTGACCTGCACGTCGGGCAACGGCATGTCGAAATTCATCTACGGCGGAACGACCCCTGGGACTTTCTGAGCGCGGCGCGCTGGGCGCGTCCGCCGCCGGCGATCCCGAGCTGGTCAACGCCTCAGTGTAGTCGGAGTTGAACGGAGTGAAACCCGGGGCGGCGTGCCGCGGACCCTTCCCGGGATTCGCTGCCGCTCATCCCAGGCTACGCGTCTGACGCCGCGCCGGCGTCGGCCTCCTTGCGCCGCGGAGACAGTACACCTGTCCGTGCGTCGGCCGCCTAGCCTTCTCGCGGGTCGCCCCCATGCGCTGCGCGCACGGGTACCCACTCCGCCGCTCGAAGTCCTAATGCATCAGCGGTTTGTACCGCGGGCGGTGCGGGCGCGCGCCGTCCTCGCCGAGCCGCCTTCTCTTGTCGGCCTCGTAGTCCTGGTAGTTGCCTTCGAACAACACCCACTTCGAATCGTCCTCGGCGGCGAGGATGTGCGTCGCGATGCGGTCGAGGAACCAGCGGTCGTGCGACACGATGAGCGCGCTGCCGGCGAATTCCGTGAGCGCGTCCTCGAGCGCGCGCAGCGTTTCGACATCGAGGTCGTTGGACGGCTCGTCGAGGAGGAGCACGTTGCCGCCCTCGAGCAGCGTCGCGGCGAGATGCAGACGGCCGCGCTCGCCGCCCGAAAGCGCGCCGACGTTCTTCTGCTGATCGGAACCCTTGAAATTGAAGCGGCCCAGATACGCGCGCGACGGCATCTCGAATTTGCCGACGGTCAAGATATCCTGTCCACCCGAGATCGCTTCCCACGCGGTCTTGTCGTTGGGCAGCGACTCGCGCGTCTGATCCACGACCGCGAGCTTCACGGTCGAGCCGACGGCGATCTCGCCGCGGTCGGGTTTCTCCTTGGCCGTGATCATGCGGAACAGCGTCGTCTTGCCGGCGCCATTCGGACCGATAACCCCGACGATCGCGCCCGCCGGAACGATGAGGCTCAGATCGTCAATGAGCATGCGGTCGCCGTAACCCTTGCTCACGTTCTTGAATTCGATGACGGCTTCCCCCAGGCGCTCGGCAACCGGGATGAAGATCTCCTGTGTCTCGTTGCGCTTCTGGTGCTCGTACGACGAAAGCTCCTCGAAACGCGCGATCCGCGCCTTGTTCTTTGCCTGCCGCGCCCTGGCATTGGTGCGGACCCATTCGAGCTCCTTGTGCATCGCCTTGATGCGTGCGTCTTCCTGCTTGCTTTCGGTCGCGAGACGCTGTTCCTTCTGCTCCAGCCACGAGCTGTAGTTGCCCTTCCACGGAATGCCGTAGCCGCGGTCGAGCTCGAGAATCCACTCCGCCGCGTTGTCGAGAAAGTAACGGTCGTGCGTCACCGCGATCACCGTGCCGGGAAACTTCTTCAGGAATTGCTCGAGCCACTCGACGCTCTCGGCGTCGAGATGATTCGTCGGCTCATCCAGGAGCAGCATGTCGGGCTTCGACAGCAGCAGGCGGCAGAGCGCGACGCGGCGTTTCTCGCCGCCCGAGAGTTTCTCGATCTTCGCGTCCCACGGCGGAAGCCGCAGCGCGTCGGCCGCGATCTCCATCTGCACCTCGGAGTCTGCCCCCGACGCGGCGATGATCGCCTCGTATTTCGCCTGCTCCGCGGCGAGCTTGTCGAAATCCGCGTCGGGCTCGGCATACGCGGCGTAGATTTCCTCGAGCCTCGCCTTGGCGGCGAGCACCTCGCCCATCCCTTCCTCTACCGTCTGGCGCACGGTTCGGGTCGGATCGAGCTGGGGCTCCTGCGGCAGGAATCCGATGCGCAGATTCGGCATCGGCGTGGCCTCGCCATCGTATTCGCGATCGACGCCGGCCATGATCTTGAGCAGGCTCGATTTGCCGGAGCCGTTCAATCCCAGCACGCCGATCTTGGCGCCCGGAAAAAAGGAGAGCGAGATGTCCTTGAGGATCACTCGCTTGGGGGGCACGACCTTGCCCACCCGGTTCATGGTGTAGACGTATTGCGCCATCGGGAAATGCGACGCGAAAAACCGAAGGAGGCGATTATCGCAGGTCTGGCCCGGGATTCGTTGCACTCATCCCGGGCGACGATCCAGCGCGAATCTCGCGGGATATCTCGCCGCGACTATTTGTTTGCCGTCGTTGGCACCGGGGTTTGCACCGTCGCCGGTTTGCCGGGGCTGCCCTTAGAAGCCTTTGTCGCTGCGGCC
>JALYSM010000182.1 GCA_030854785.1 Pseudomonadota bacterium | reverse complement strand
TCGACGCGCTGCACAGCGAACGTCGCGATCGCAGCATCCTGTTCTGGAAGTCGCTCCCGGTCTCGGATCTCACGACCGTGCTCTCGAAGGCGAGCATTCCGCTCGTGGTTCTGCCGCTGCTCACCTTCGCCATCATCGTCGCCCTGAAGCTGATCATGCTGCTGCTGAGCACCGCGGTTCTGCTGGCAAATGGCCTGAGCGCCGCGCCGCTGTGGACACAGGTGCCCTTGCTGCGGATGTCGCTGATGCTGCTCTACGGATTGATCGCGTTTACGCTGTGGTATGCGCCCATCTACGGCTGGCTGCTGCTGATCTCGGGTTGGGCGCGGCGCACGACGTTTCTATGGGCCATGTTGCCTCCGCTCGCGATCTGCGTCGTCGAGGCGATCGCGTTCCACACTTCGCATTTCGCGTCCATGCTCAAGTACCGCCTGACGGGCGCTTTTGCGGAAGCTTTCGCCGAGGCGCACGGTGACCCCGTGATCGAGCTGGAGCAACTCGATCCGGTTAGATTCCTGAGCAGCCCGGGCCTGTGGATCGGGCTGGTAGTCGCCGCGGCATTCCTCGCCGCAGCGGTCTGGCTACGCCGTTATCGTGAGCCGATTTGATGCGCCCGCCTTCTTGATGCGGCGCCATTAAGGTTTGCGCGTTCTGTCCGTATCTGAGGAGAGATGCCGAGGGGGAGTTGCCATGGAAGAGCACCGAGTTGAAGCCTCGCCCCGAGTTCTCTCGAGAATCGGCGGGGTGCTGTACCTGATCATCATTGCCATCGGCCTCTTCGGCGAGGCATTCATCCGCGACAGGATTATCGTATCGGGCGATGCAACGGCGACAGCCGCCAACATCAGGTCGATGGAGTCGCTGTGGCGCTTCGGTATCGCTGCCGAACTCTTCCTGCTGATTTGCGCTGTTATCTCGACATGGATCTTCTTTATCTTGCTGAGGCCGGTCAGCAGAGATCTCGCTTGGCTGGCGACATTCTTCAATCTGGTATCGATCGCGCTGGAAGCGGCGATCCAGCTCCAGCTTCTTGCGGCGCTGTTTCCGCTGGGGAATGCCGGGTATCTCAAAGCATTTACGCCTGAGCAGCTCTACGCCATGGCGAGCCTGTCGGTCAGATTGCATAGCCATGGCTTTGGCGTCAGCCTGATCTTCTTCGGCTGGGTGTGCCTCGTCTGGGGATACCTGATCTTCAGATCGGGCTATCTTCCAAAGGCTATAGGCGTTCTGATGCAGATCGCCGGTTTGAGCTATCTGACGAATAGCTTCGCGCTGCTTCTGGCGCCCGACTTCGCAAATCGGATATTCCCCGCCATTCTGGTTCCTGCCTTTGTTGGGGAAACATCACTCTGCCTTTGGCTTCTGGTGAAGGGCGTGAACGTGGAGAAGTGGAAACGCGCAAGTGCACAGCCCGCCCGAAACGCGGCGGGCACAGTCTAGCGCTGTGGCTTCGATCCACAGCTGCTTCGTTTCGGAGAAACGAATATGAGCACCGCTGCGATGACGGAACGGACCACAGAAGTATCGCCGCTTCTCAAGGCCAGGGTTGCCGGCGTCTTTTATTTGCTCGTCTTCCTGACCGGAGGAGGCGCCCTCTTCCTCAGCGGCAGGCTTGTCGTAAATGGCGACGCAGCGGCTACAGCGGCCAACATCCTGGCGCACGAGCCGTCATTTCGGTTGGGGTTCGCAGCCAACCTCATCGCGACTGCGTGCTACATCGTTGTGACGGCCCTCTTCTACGACTTGTTCAAGCCTGTGAACAGAAGCCTCTCTTTAATCGCGGCGTTCACCAGCCTCGTGGGATGCGCCATTGGGGGTCTTAGCTCCCTCTTTCAACTCGCCCCCTTGGCCGTCTTGGAAGGCGGGCAGTACTTGAGCGTATTTACGGTGCAACAGTTGCAGGCGCTGGCGCTCCTATTTCTCAAATTGGGTGGTCAGGCAAACGCCATCGGCCTGATATTTTTCGGATTCTATTGCCTCCTGATCGGCTACCTCATTTTAAGGTCGACCTTCCTGCCTCGAATTCTGGGCGCGCTGATGGCGTTCGGGGGCTTGGGTTGGCTGACCTTTTTGTCACCGCCGCTCGCAACCTATCTATCCCCCTACGTTCTCGCCCCCGGCATCCTCGGGGAAGGATCGCTGACCCTGTGGCTCCTCGTGATGGGCGTGAACGTTCAACGCTGGAACGAACAGGCGAGCGCAGCGGGAGGTTGGCAATCGAAACGCGCCATGCACGCTTGACTCTTGGCGCACCCTGCTACTTGCCGGATCGCTTTGACGCGGTCGCCCCGAGCGCCAACGATTTCCTCGCGCGAGTGGACTTTTCCGTGGCACCTCGCGCGGCCTCGGCGTAGCCGCATCTCGGCGCATCGTCTGCTTACTCGCGTCGACGACGATGCGTCGAGAGCACATGACCGCGGCCTGTTCGCCGCTCGAACGATGCGCATAGAGCACTCGTCAGTGCGCGCCAATAGATCTCGTGAGCCGATCCAGAGCTTTCGGATCGCGAGCGACGTTTAAATCGAGTTCTGCGCGCTCGGTCGCACCGACGCGAGGTGCGACACCCACCATCAGTCCGAGTTGAGCGACGATGCTCGCCCCAGCCTCGGGATTGGCATATGTCTTGCAGTTCAATAAGTGTTGCACGTTTTGCGGCCACTATTTGTGTTGTACAGAAGAAGTCAATGATGCAACCGCGCACCACGAACACTGCGGGATCAAGGGTCTGCCCTAACCTGGAATGCGTTTGGCTGGCTGCAATTAATGAAACCGGTGAGCGCTCGTATCCAATTAGCGTCATCTTTGCGCCGCTTCGCGCCCATGGACCCTCAAATGCACGCGCTAGACAGACTAGGACTCCGATGAACGAGACGCTGGAACAGGAGAAGCCGGCCGGAAATCTCTCGGGACTGGGGCTTGCCGAGGCCGCGCTCCGCGACAGCGAAGAAAAATATCGGATGCTCATGGACGGGGTCCAGGACCACGCGATCTTCATGCTGGACCCGCGGGGACGCGCAAGGATCAAACGCCGGTACTCGAGCCGAGCAGCTGATGAGATACGGCTCCAGCATCGTTGACCTTCTGATCGCGCAATTGCACCCGCGACAGCAACCGCGATGGCGCAGATCTCGGCCGCGTTGGTGGAGATAGCGCATGTCCCGCGCTTTGTTTGGTACCGCGGTCAAGGAATTGGGCGCGAAGCGAAAATCGCGGCGCACCCCGACGATACGCTCGAGGCTTGCATTGTTGGCCTTGGCTTGCGTCGTGCCCGCGTCTTTGGCCGCAGTGGGCTTGATCGCTTACGACTATCAACGCGAACGAGGAAGGGTAGTCCGCGACTCCACGAGTACCGCGCGCGCCATGGCGTCTGCCGTCGACAGAGAGTTGAGTGGCATTCAGGCGGCCTTGTTTGCGCTCGCTACCTCGCCCGACCTCGCGTCCGACAACCTGGCGTCCTTCCATCATCAGGCGAAAGACGTTCTCCGTACCGTAGCTGCCAACAACGTTCTCCTGCTCGACGCAGCCGGGCGGCAACACATGAATACGCTTGTGCCGTTTGGAGCGCCGCTCCCGTCCGGCAGCATGCCAGCGTTCCGGGACGTCTTTGAACTAGGTCATCCGCTGATTTCGGACATCATCATCGGGCGAGTGCTCAAAACGCCTTTGATCGCGCTCGCCGTTCCGGTACATCGCGACGACAAGATCGTCTATAGCCTGATCGCAACCATCGGTCCTGAGCGTCTGACGCAAATACTCGCTCGGCAACGCCTTCCTCCCGGTTGGATCGGGACAATTTTCGACAGCACCGGGGCCATCGTGGCCCGCACGCACGAGATCGATCGATTCGTTGGAAAGAAAGGGACAACGGCCTTGCTCCAGCGCATGGCGGAAGTCGCCGAGGATTCCCTGGAGACCAACACCGTCGAAGGAATTCCGGTCATAGCGGTTTTCAGCCGATCCGGCATCTCAAAGTGGACGGTGGCGATCGGCATTCCCAGGCGGGATCTGACCAATGAGCTGCTGCAGTCGATGGGGTGGCTGGTGCTGATCACCTTCATCCTGCCTACCGGCGGTCTGGCTGTGGCATGGGTGATCGGAAAGCGCATCGCCGGGTCGATCCACGCATTGACCGCACCGGCGCTGGCGCTGGGGCAGGGAGAGGAAGTGACGGTTCCACCGCTGTATCTGAAAGAGGCGGACGAGCTCGCTGATGTCCTGACAAAAACGTCCATAAAACTGCGGCTGGCCCAGCACCAGGCGCTGCACGATGCGCTGACCGGGCTCCCGAACCGGATGCTGCTCACAGAGTTCGTCAACCACCAAGTGGCCCTGTGTCGCAGGACCGGTGGCAATTTCGCGGTCCTCTTCATAGACCTGGACGGCTTCAAGGCGATCAACGATGCGCATGGTCATGCTTTCGGCGATCGCCTGTTGTGTGCTATCGGGGCGCGGCTCAAGGCACGGCTTCGGGAATCCGACATGTCCGCACGCCTCGGGGGCGACGAGTTTGCTGCCGTTCTCATCAATGCAGGACTGGAAGGGGCCGTCACAGTCGCCGCCAAATTGGTGAACGGTTTATCACTCTCCTACGAAATTGACTCGCTGATAATCGAAATCTCCGTGAGTATTGGGGTCGCCATATACCCGGATTCAGCGACGGCTACCGAGAACCTTTTGCGCTGCGCCGACAAGGCGATGTATGAGGCCAAGGCACGCGGAAAGAAACGTTATGCTGTTGCCGTAACAGCCGAGGGCGCGGAGCGCCTATCGGCAGCGGGCCGTCAGCTCGAAGCACTTGAGGTTTAGCCGATTTTCGCTCCGCGGACCCTTCAGCGCCGAGCGGAAGGGCGTCCCTCGATACGCGACTCGGCCGGGTCGATTTCGGGCGACTGCTTGTAAGGTAAAAATTACAAATCTTCGGCGATCGCGCCTGCCTCTCGGGCGGAACGCCCGGGCACCGATTTTGCGTGCGATGCAGCGCTTGGGGCGTGGCAATGAAAGAAATTCCAAAACCGCTGCTGGTCTACGTCGTGGAAGACTCGCCGATCATTCGGCGCTTGCTCGCGTCGACGATCGAGGCCGCGGGCGCAGAGCTGGTCGGCAGCAGCGCCGGCGCACAAACCGCGATTACCGATCTAACCGCGCTGCAGCCGGACCTGATCCTGATCGACATCAGCCTGGACTCCGGCAGTGGCTTCGACGTGCTCCGAGCGCTCCAGGAACGCAAACTTGTGCCGGCGGCAATCAAGGTTGTCCTCACGAATCACGCCAGTGCCGAATACCAGAATCTCAGCCTTCGGCTTGGCGCCGACAGCTTCTTCGACAAGGCCTCGGAGACCTCGCAAGTGCTGGCGCTGATAAATGCGCTGGCAGCCGAAAAGCGGCGCCGTGAGAACCGGCCGCGCGACTCGGACCACCATGGGAACCACAGCCGAAACTGAGCAGTCCTGAAAATGTGCCGTCACGGAGAGGGGGCATACCATGGAACCTGACATCGGCAGGGAGCTTTACAAGGTCATGAACGCGTTGGTGGCGCTGAAGATCGATCTGAGCTGCGATCCGCACCTACCCGGCGAAAGGCTTATTTTGTCCGCGGAGAAGTCTCGCGAGGCTTGCGAGGCGCTCGAAACTGCGTCCACAGCGATCAAGCATCTCGCTGCAGTGCTCAATGGCGGCGAAATTGGCGACGCGTCCAAACACTGAATCTCCGGTGCGCTCCTAGTCGGAGTGAGTGATGGGCGCGTGTTGACTACTCGGGTGGACCCTGAGTGGACTCAATGCGGCCGCGCCCGCCGCGGCGGCTGCCAGGTGCTTCAGCATGTGTCCAGCGAGGAGGCCGTTGGTCGCGTTCCATATGGCATAGTCGCTGGCTTCGGCGAGCTTCGCTAGCGCATACCACCCGATGACCCACCACCACGGAAACGGGTCGTCGCCCCGGCGCGTCAGCACGAGCAACAGCAGCAGCGCGGCGACACTTCCGAATTGTAGGGTCAGGTAAAGCGACAGGTCGCCGCTCATACGCCAGTAGGCGATGCTTGCCACTCCGAGCTCGAACAGGACGGCAAGGCACACCCTCGCGACGTTTTGGCCGACGCGTTGTGCGATCGCCGCACCCAGCACGCCGGTGAAGACCAGTGTCATCGGCAACCGGTCCCAGGCAAGGGTGACATCGACCGGATTGAGGTGATACCACGCAGACCCGATCCCCGTGCAAACCAAACCCAGCGTGAGGCACCACAGGTCGGCTTCGGTGGCAGCGGGAAACTTGGCGCGGTCGCGCGCCGCCAGCCTTGCGATTCCGTACAGACCCACCAGCACGAAGGCAGCATTCGAGAGCACGTCCGCCGCGTGGGGGATGTCCAGCCACCGCCGTTGGTCGGCGAAGACGTGGTAGCTCGGGTCCTGCGGGATTGCAGGCAACAGCGACCAGACGACGAACGTCAGCAGAAGTGCACTCACGCCTATTTGCTCGGGTCGAGTCAAATGGCGCCAGGGCAAGAAAAGGAGTTCAGTCATTGAAGTGCTCCGAATTCTTGTAAAACGCTATGCGGAATGATCGCACGGACTAATTCCCGGCCCAGCTTGGTCATGCATCGATCGTGTTAGCATCGCTTCGCGCGAGTAGCGGCGCAATTACGGAGCGCGGCGGAATATGAACCAGCTCGACTTCAACGGCCGCACTGCGGTCATCACCGGCGGAGCTGCAGGCATCGGCTTTGCGATTGCGCAGCGCCTCGTTGCCAGCGGCGGCCGCGTGAGCGTATGGGACCGCGACGCAGGCGCGCTGGACAAAGCCAAGGCCAACTTAGGCAGCGGCGTTGACACGCGCGTCGTCGACGTCGCGGACGCTGCCAGCGTCGACGCCGCGGCGCAGGGGGCCGCATCCGCGCTGGGACGCATCGACGCACTCGTATGCTCGGCCGGGATCACCGGCCCCAATACGCCGACCTGGGAATATCCGGTCGACGCGTGGCGGCAGGTTATCGACGTGAACGTCAATGGGGTGTTCCTCTGCAATCGCGCCGTCGTGCCCGTGATGCTGAAGCAGGAATACGGGCGCATCGTTAACATCGCGTCGGTGGCCGGAAAGGAAGGCAACCCGAACGCCAGCGCTTACAGCACGTCCAAGGCCGCGGTGATTGGCTTGACCAAGTCGCTGGGCAAGGAGCTCGCCAGGACCGGCGTCCGCGTCAACTGCGTCACGCCCGCAGCGGTGAAGACGGCGATCTTCGACCAGATGTCGCAACAGCATATCGACTTCATGCTGTCCAAGATTCCGATGGGGCGCTTCGGGCAGGTGGAGGAAATCGCGGCGATGGTCGCATGGTTGTGCACCGAGGACTGCTCGTTCTCCACGGGTGCGGTGTTCGATCTCTCGGGCGGGCGCGCGACATACTGACGCTTGCACGCGCCGCCTGGGGCGGATCCGTTAGCGCCGCAACGGCAACGACACGATCGCTCCGACGACGCTGGCGCCCGCCGCGGAAGCGAACGCGGCCCAAGGCCCGACCGCGTCGACGAGCTGGCCGCCGACCGCCATCCCGGCTCCGACGCCGATGACAACGCACGTCGACATCCAGGTGAAAGCCTCGGTTGCGTAGCGCGCAGGCGCGTAGTGCGTGACCAGCAGCGACAGCGCGGTGAGCGCGGGCGCGATGAGAAAGCCGGCGACCAGGGCGAGCGGCGCGAGCACCCACGCCGAGCTGACGAGCGCATGCGCGCCAAGCGGCACCGCCATGACCAGCAGCAGCCGCGGCAATTGGCGCTCGAGCGGAAGCGCGAAGTGCATGAAGCCGTAGGCGAGGCCGCCCGCCCCGCTGCCGATCGAGCAGATCGCGAGCAACGCACCGCCGAGAGCGGGGATTCCGGCGCGCGCCGCGAAGCCGGGATAACCCACTTCCAGCATGCCGAACGAAAACGTAAGCGCCGCGCTCGTCGCGTACACGTTGAGGAGGCGGCGCTCGGTCAGCGGCCCGAGCAGATCGCGCTCGGCGTCAGGGGCGTGCTTCCAGTAGCGACGCGCGGGGGAGAGCAGGAAAAGCGGCGCGGCCAGTGCAGCGAAAATCCACGTCATGGCGAAGGCCGCGACGGGCGTTCCAACCAGAAGTATCAGGCCGATGAGCGCTGGCCCGACGGTGAAGTTGATCTCGATCAGCACCGAATCGACGGCGAAGGCGGTGCGTCGCTCGTCCGGCTTCTCGAAGCGATACCGCCATAGCGTGCGCGTCAACACCGACATCGGCGGTGAGAACGCGCCGGCGAGCGCGGCGACCAGCGCAATCGCCGCGAGCGTCAGGTGCAACGGCTGCGCGAGCAGCAGCAGCCCGAGCAACAGCGGCTGCACTGCTCCCGTTACGAGCAGCGCTCCGCGCGGTCCGTAGCGATCGATCAGCCGGCCCTGAACCGGCGCGCTCGCCGCCATAGCGACGAGATAAGTACCGACCATGCCGCCGGCGAACGCGAACGAGCCGGAGAGGTCGCGCAGGTGCATGAGCATGGACAGCGACATCATCCCGACCGGCATACGCATGACGAGTGCGATGGCGAGCAAGCGCGGAACGTCGGGCTGGCGGAAGAACGTCGCGTAGTGCGTCAGGAAGCGGCGCATCCTGAGGCGTCACATCCGGCGGAAGACAACGCTGTAATTGTTCGCCGGCACGTCGACGATTTCGGCAAGAGCGAAGCCGGCACGATCGGCAATCTCGGAAAGCTTATCGACGTCGCTGGCGCGGCCTTGCGTCGAACGCGACTTCAGGAATCACCGAGCGGCTCGTTCAAGTCGCGGACTTTGACGAGATCCCCGCCGCGGCTCTCGTATTCGCCCGACAGGATCACGTCTTCGCAGTCGATGCGGAGTTCCTCCACCAGATCCGAGAGCCGGTCGATGTCGCCGCGTGCGCCGACGACGAGGCACCTGAGCACTCGCGCCTCTACCGGATCGCCCCACTCGTCGACGGCATCTTCGAGCAAACCGATAGCCGTCGCCCGGTCGATCTCCCGGAAGTGACCGTTGATCCAAGTAACGACGTCGTTTGGAATGGTCACGATGCAGCTCAGCGGTCTGCCGGCGCGGTGGCGCGAGGGTTCGAGTGGGCATGGATCCCGCCGCGCAGCACGTCGTCCAGACGCGCGATACCGGTTTGGATCAACGTCAAGTCGTCCTGCTGCGGATTTTCGTTCATCGCGTGGGCAGTGCGTCTACGATCCTTGCGAGCTCGGCGGCCTCTGCAGGCTTCACCAGATGATAGTCGAAGCCGGCGTCGCGCACGCGGCGGCGGTCTTCGGCCCGGCCGTAGCCGGTAAAGGCCACGAGCGTTACGCTCTCGAGCTCGGGCGAGCTGCGCAGCGCCCGCGCCACGTCGTAGCCGTTCTGGCCGGGCAGCCCGATATCGAGGAACACCGCGTCCGGACGGTATTCAGTCGCGGTGGATACCGCGTCCGTTCCATTGTAGGCGATGCGCACCTCGTGGCCCATGGCCTCGAACAGCGCGGCGAGCGTGTTCGCGAAATCGCGGTTGTCGTCGACGACGAGCAGCCGGCGCCGGGTCGCCTCGGCGTGCGGAGCCGCCGCTTTGGTGGGACCACGCGTGAGGCCGCGCCGGAGCGCAAGCGGCAGGCGGACGACGAATTCGCTGCCTTCGCCCGATCCTCCGCTGGAGGCGGCGACCGAGCCCCCGTGCATCTCGACCAACCGCTTCACCAGCGTGAGACCGATGCCCAATCCGCCTTCGGTGCGGTCGAGCGAACGGTCTCCTTGCACGAAGAGGTCGAACACGGTCGGCAACAACGCGGGGGGAATGCCGATGCCGGTGTCCGCACCCGCAGCACCGCCACACCGTCCTCACGACTCACCGCAATCGCTATGCGTCCTGCCTCCGGGGTGTACTTGACTGCGTTGCTGATCAGGTTGAGGACCACCTGCGACAGGCGCGTCGAATCCGCGTCGACCAGCAGCTCCGCGTCGGCGAGCTGCAATTTCACGACGTGCTTGCGCGCGTCGATTGCTGGCCGGCAGGACTCGAGCGTGCGCGCGACCACGCGATTCAGGTCGAGGATTTCCTTTTTCAGCGCGATCTTGCCGCGGGTGATCCGGCTGACGTCGAGCAGGTCGTCGAGAATGCGCGCAAGAAGCGTCGCCTGTCTTTCGATGACGCCGCGAACTTCTGCCTGATCCTGCCCGGGCTTGCTGCGCATCAGACCCAGCGCATTGACGATCGACGCGAGCGGGTTGCGCAGCTCGTGCGCAAGCATCGCCAGGAACTCGTCCATTTTCCGCCCGCTCTCCTGCAACGCCTCGATGCGCCGGCGGACGGTGAGGTCGCGCGTGACTTTCGCAAACCCGCGCGAGCGCTGCTCGCTGTCGTAGAGCGCAGTAATGATGACATTCGCCCAGAAGCGGCTGCCATCCTTGCACACGCGCCAACCCTCGTCCTCGAACCGACCTTCGGCGCGCGCGACCGAGAGCTCGTGCTCGGGCCAGTTGCGCGCGAGGTCTTCGGGCGTGTAGAACTGCGAAAAATGCTTGCCGATGATCTCGGACGCGGCATATCCTTTGATGCTCTGCGCTGCCGTATTCCAGGTCGCGACCTTCCCATCATTGTCGAGCATGAAGATGGCGTAATCCTTGACGCCATCGACCAGAAGACGGAAGCGTTCTTCGCTTTGCCGGAGAATTTCCTCGTGCCGGCTGTGCTCGGCGAGCTCCGCGCGCAGCGTCTGGTTGGAGACTTCGAGCTCCAATGCTCTCTCCCCGATGCGCTGCTCGAGTTGTTCGTTGCCGGTGCGCAGCTTCGCGATGGCGCGTTCGCGCTCGCCGATCACCGCGTTCAGCACGAGCCCGGTCATGACCAGCGTGCTCGTATACGCCATCAAAAAAAGCAGCGCCGCGTTCGAGGAGCCCGAACCAAAGGGGCCGCGTCCTTGCATGGTGTACCAGATGGCGATCGCGCACACTGTCGCGGTTGCTGTCGTGACTTCGCGCTGCTCGAAGCGGATCGCCGCCCAGATGATGAAGGGCAGCGCGACGAACGCGAGAGTAGGCGACGTGGCGTCTCCGGGCATGCCGCCGAAGATGACGAGCGTCACCAGCGCCAGCGCCGTCATCAGGGAGCCGGCTTCGATCGCCTTCGGCAACGACCATCGCGGCCAGGCGCCGATGGTCCAGCTCGCGATGAGCGGCGTGACGATGATCATGCCCGAGACATCGCCCTGCCACCACGTCCACGCGTTGACGATGAACTCGGTCGAGGGAAGCGCCTTCAAAAGCGAGAGCGACGTCACGCCGACGGCGGCGGCGATCGCCGCGCTGAGCATCGTCAACGCGACGAACTTGACGACGTCCTCGCCGCTTTCGAAATAACTGCGCGTCCCGGTGAAGCGCCGAATCAAAGCGGCGCCCACGATGGCCTCCAGCGCGTTGCCGCTGGCGATGAGGACGGCGAGCAACGGCGAGCCCTCGACTGTGAAATTGGTTAGCGCGGCGCCCAGCCAGATGCCTGGCCAGAGGCGCGTTCCCCAGAGCAGCATCGCGGCCAGCGCGATACCGGAGGGCGGCCAGACTGCAGTCGCATATCCGGGCGGAATGGCGAGCAGCAGCGAAAGCTTGGCCGCCACGAAATACACGGCAGCCAGCAGTAGCATCTGGCCCATCTGGGTCCAGCCACGCGACAACGTCGTCCGCTCTGCCACGTTATTTACCGCCGGCGGCGCCTCTTGCAGCCTTTGGTTCGGCACGGCCATTATAGCCGCGCCGAGCCGGCGTCTCGCCCACAACCAACAGAGCAAGTCATTTGCTGCGGCCGTCGAACTGCGTGATCTTCAGCGATGAGGGTTCGACGCCTTCGAGGCAGCGCACATTGATCGACGCCGTCGGCTTGCCCTCGGCGTCCTTGCCTTCCGCAAACGGTGCGCAGCCGCAGGCGTCGCAGAAGTGATGCTTGATGACGTGGCGATTGAAAGTGTAGGTTTCGATGTCGGCGGCCGAAGTCGTGAGGTGAAATGCTTCTTGCGGCACGAACCAGAGCAGATAACCCTTTCTCCGGCAGTGCGAGCAATTGCATTCGACGACCGAGCCGATTTCGCCTTCCACGGTGAAGGCGATTTTCCCGCAATGGCAGCTGCCCTGGTATTGCATGGCGATTCCTCCCTTCGTTCAGATGGCTGCTCGCGACTGCCGCCGCTGGGCGGCGAAGCCGGTGGCCTTTCGCGTGTCACTGTGCTTGCTTGAGCGAGGGGTCGCCCAAACGATCATCGCGCTCGCGCATCAACCAGTAGGCGAGGCCCAGCGCCAGCGTGATTGCGGCCAGTGCGGGCAATTGCTCCGCGTCCGCGTCATGCAGGTCGAGCACGATGAACTTGCGGGCGACCGCCAGCAGTGCAATGAGGAGCACCACGTTGGTCTGGATGATGCTCTGCTCCCGCTTGACGACGTACTGAAGGGTGTGATTGAACTCCAGCGCGATCAGGAGCGTCAGTGTCTCGCCGAACACCGTCTGAAACACGCCGTGATCGAGCGGGTCGAGCACTCCCAGCAACAATCCGGTCACGACGCCGAACGTGAACAGCGCGACCAGAATGACGAGGCCGATCACCAGTCAGAACGAGGGCGACAAACCCTTCGAACCGCTGGTAATGCGACAGGATGGACCAGCGTTGTTGCAGGCGAGTCCACACGACGGCTTTGGTCATCGCGGCTCCCGGTGTGAATCATCATCGCCACTCGACCGCGCCGAACCGGTCGTGGCCGAGATAGGTGTAGAAGATGCCGATGGTACCCCGGGTCTGCGTCGTGTCGCCAAGATCAGGGAAAGTCGCGTTGCGGCGCGACCATGCGTACTTGAGCGCAATCGCATGCTGGCGGTAGACGCGCACCGTGAGCGCCGTATCGGCGCGCACGATGTTGTCGTGTCCTCCCGTACTAGCCGCTGCGATCCGGCTCACGAAATACTCGCGTCCCAGAAAATCGAGCGAGGCCGTGTCGCCGTAGATCAAACGCAGCGCGACCAGCGCCTGCGGGGCGACGCCATAGTGGTAGTCGCTGGCGCTCGTGCCGTGAATGGTTCCGACGCCGGCGTACCCGGTGCCTAAGAGCGCCGAGCCCTGAACTGCGATCGCATCGGACAGCCACCACTGGCCGGTCGTGCCGAGCGATAGCGCCGTGCTCGATACGCGGAAGAGTTGCGGCGCGATGTAGTCGTAGCTGCCGTAGAGTCCATATATGCCCCGATAATTGGCGCCGAACCCGTAGTCCCTTCCGTAGAGCAGCCCCCGAGTCAGGATGTTCTCGAAACCGTTGGCGCTGGAAGCCGTGACCTGGGCGGTGAAGTAATCGAATGGACGCTTGTAGGTATAGCCGGGCTTTCCCGGCAGACCATAGTCCATGGAAAAGTCCACCTGCGCCTCGTTGCGCTTGAGTTGGGTCGATGCGCCGGGGTCGTTCTGCGTGGTGGCGCTCGCGCCGACCCCCAGCCGGCTGTAGTAGACCGGATCGTGGCTGGGGAAGATGGTCCTGAATCGGTCGCCGAAGACGAGGCGGTTGAAGCCTGTCGGCGGAGAAATCACCGCTGCGCCGACTTCGCGCCAGAGAGGCGGCGTGTCCCCGCCGCGCTCGAGCAGCAGGTTCGCCATCCGGAACAACGCTTCGCCGAAGAACGATCCGGCGACGCCGCTCGCGATCTGGTCATTCCTGGATGGCGGTGTCGTCTCGCCGGCGATCTCCCAGAACGCGCTGCCCGCAAAAGTGTATGCGGCCGCTTCCCAGAAATTGAGGCCGGCGGAGCGCGCGAATCCGTGGTACATCGACCCCTGGTACGGATGCGCGAATTGATTGGTCGAAAACGGATCGTTGTCGACGACCCAGCTGTGATGCAGATTGCGTCGGATCGACGAGAAGTTCGAGTGGTAATCGGTGCTGGTGGAGTATCGATTGGCCAGATTCACCAGTACGTCGAAACCGACGATCTCGAGCGCTGGAATCAGGTAACTCTTGCGCGCTTCGATATCCGCCGAAAAATCGCGCTTGGGCTCCGCGGGAACAGGTTGCAGCGGCTCGTTTTGCAGCGCCGCCCACAAAGCGGGGAAGGCGGTGGGGTCGGGCTCGACGGCAAATGCTGGCTGCGCCGCGCTCACGACCAGCGTAACGGCAACGCCGAGGAGGGCGGTTCGGAACCGGGCGGCGGGTCGCTTTCGCATGGTGAAACTTGTACCAGTTTCCAGCACGTGCGCAAGGCTTACACGACTTCTTGCAGCGCTTGCCGCGATCGAGCCGGAAGATGGCCGGCGGCTGCTGCGTGCCCGCAGACTCTGCACGAAACGTGCCGACCGGCGCGGCAGGAGCCCATCCCTGCCTTGACCGCGGGCGCTCATCCCCTCACGATAGGCAGCCCGCGGCCAGGCTGCGCGCTCTCGCGCGCAGCGACGCCCGGAGTTCGGACGACCAACAAACGGAGAACGGCGATGATTATTCGACGATTCGGCAAGTTCGCAGCGATCGCGCTGCTGGTTTTCGGTTGCGGCGGTGTCGCACAGGCGCAGCAATCGGGCATGACGTTTTTCGTGACCAACACGGGTTCGGGCAAGGGCGCGGACTTCGGCGGGCTCGCGGGCGCGGACAAGCATTGTCAAACGCTTGCCACCGCCGCAGGCGCGGGGAACCAGACTTGGCACGCGTATCTCAGCGCGAGTCCGGCCGCGGGCTCGCCGGCGGTCAACGCGCGCGATCGCATCGGCAAAGGCCCGTGGCAAAACGTCAAAGGGGTCGTCATTGCGCGCGACGTCGCCGAACTGCACGGCAACAACAACCTCAACAAGCAGACGGCGCTGACCGAAAAGGGAGACGTCGTCAACGGACGCGGCGACACGCCTACCAAACACGACATCCTCACCGGCACGAAGCCGGACGGCACGGCTTTCGCCGGCAGCGACGATATGACGTGCGGTAACTGGACCAAGAGCGGCGAGGGCGTCGCAATGGTCGGGCATCACGACCGCACGGGACTAGGTACCGATGACGCGTCGCGTTCCTGGAACGCCTCGCATCCTTCGCGCGGCTGCAGCGACGAAGGCCTAAAAAGCACCGGCGGCGCGGGATTGCTGTACTGCTTCGCCGCCAAGTAACGTGATTCGACTGCGCGCTGGCAAACCATTCGTGTAGCCCGGGTTGAGCGCCCTTCGCCAAGCTCAGGACAGGCCTCCGCGCGATACCCGGGGCCGCGCCTCGACGTTGCGGAGGTCCAGGGTTTCGCCCCGCTCAACCCGAGCTACCCCTCCGTGCTGCCCCTCGGGTAGTGGACAAGCTTTTCGTTGAGTTTTTCCCATACGAGCTTTTGCTCGAGCCAGATTTCGCGCGTGGGGGCGAAATCATCCGGGAAATCGAGCGTTGCGGTCGTGACATCGACGGTGTCGGGACTCGAGTCGTGCCGATACGTCAGCGGCGATCCGCAACGGGCGCAGAAGGTTCGTTCGAGTTCGGATGAAGAGCGGAAGCTTGTCGGTTGCCCGGCGACGAAGGCGAAGTCTCTGGAGGGAAAAACGACCCACGCGACCGAAGGCGCTCCGCTGGCACGCCGGCACGTCCGACAATGACAGAGGCTTTGGGCGATGGGCTTGCCTGCTGCTCGATACCGGACAGCGCGGCATAGGCAACCGCCCTCGACGGGAGCGAGCGTCATGTCCTTTCCCCTCTGATACTCGACTTTCGATTGGCCCACTTCACACCAGCAAGACCGATCCACGCCGCTATCGCGGCTGCTTTCTCGTCCGCTCGCCACGGGGCTCCGAGGGCTTGCCCGATCGCCGCGAGGCGGGCCCGCGCGTCATCGGAGGAAACTCCCAGGCTGGCGGCCGCCGACGCCTCGATGTCGCGTTCCGAATGAATGGCCGACGGCAGGTGGTTTGCCTCCGCGCCGACCTCGAGCACGTGTCGAAAAAGTACGCCTTCGGCCGCGTGCGCCCGAATGTGAGGACTGCCGATGGCGGCGAGATTCCGTTCCGGTGCGCCGACGATGCCGATACACGATACGTCGATGCCACGCGACCGGAGCTCATCGAGCAGTGCCTTCAGGCCGCTGGCTGCGACAGCCTCGATCGCGCGCTCGGCATTTTGTACGGCCACGGTGGCGCGCGCCCACGGCAAATCCATGACCTCATGGTAGGGCTGATACAGTGCCGGATTTGCAGGCGAGGCGAGCGTGATCTCGGTCCGGATCAAGGCGCGCGGCGAGGCGGCGGTTCCTGCGAGAACGACCGCAATAGCTCGCCCCGTCTTCGCCCGAAGTCCGATGCACGCAGTCGTAACGGACGGTTGGCTCATCAGTCCTTCGGCGGCTTGCGCAAGTAGTTGATCCACAGCACGGCCGCGAAGAACAACCAGATCAGGATTGCGGCGAGCGCAAAGACCGGCTTGCAACTGAAAACGCCACCGCTGCCAAGGCCGAAGAACGAAAAACTGCTCGCGCACTCGCGCTCGCCGGGAGCAAAGCCGATCCAGGTCATGATGCCGGCCAGCGCGAACACGATGAGCGGAGCGACCCACTTGGCGACGCCCGGGAATCCGAACGCCTGCGCGGTCAAGACAACGCCGACCGCCAGGAATGCGGCGCAAGCCGCGGATGCGACCCATTGCGGCACGCCTGGCGAAGGCCTGCCATGGAGCGCGATGAGTACCGCGCCCGCGACAATCACCGGCCCGAGCCACTTTGGAATATTCTGTTGCGGTTTTGGAGACGATTCGGTTGGCATCGATTCACCCGCGCGGTGAACTTTTCCAATGCGCGGGAATCTCATTTTGCTCTCAAAAGGCAGCGTCGATCATGCGCTCTTCCAATCAGAGATCCACCCGCCGCGCCGGCGGCGCATGCGTCGCGCTGCTCGCGGCGCTCCTCGTTCACGGAGTTTTGACCGCGCGCCCAGTGTCCGCTGCTCCGCTCACCGACGCCGAAAAAATCGAGGCGCTCATCGTCGCCGTCGAAGCCCGCAACGACCTGAAGTTTATCCGGCTGGGCACCGTGCATACCGCGGGCGAAGCCGGGCGCATGCTGCGCGTCAAACTCGCCTTTGCCGGAGACCGGGTCAAGACGGTCGACGACTTCATCGACCATGTCGCGACCGCAACCATGAGCGGCAAGCCATATCTGGTTCGCTACCCCGACGGCAAAGAGGGAACCAGTGCCGAGTTCCTGCGTCAGGAATTGAAGCGCATCGAGCGGGCACTTGCGGCCGGACGCGCGACGAAGAGTCCTTAGCGAGCGGCGGCCAATGCCCGCGTGAGCTCGGCGGCGGGTATCTCTTTGCACCGGCTGGCATTCTGGCCGGACCACAGCGGCGAAAAATCCCCGGAGCCTTGCGCTTCGGCCTTGGCGCGCAAGGGGGCGATTGCAGCGGTGGCCAGGGGAAAAGCGGGCGGCGCGCCGCTTAACGGGCCCAGCTCGCGCATGAGTCGGTTCACGATGCCGCGGGCGGGCCGGCCCGTGAAGAGGTTCGTGAGCGCGGTGTGGCGCGCGACCTCGCTCTTGAGCGCGGCGCGGTGCACCGCGCTCGTGGTGCTTTCGGGGCAGAGCAGGTAAGCGGTGCCGACCTGCGCCCCGGCGGCGCCGAGCGCGATCGCAGCCGCGACGCCTTTGGCATCGGCGATGCCGCCGGCCGCGATGACCGGGAGCTTCACGCTCTGCACGATCTGCGGCAGCAGGGCGAAGGTGCCGACCTGAGTCGTCAGGTCGTCCGACAGGAAAATGCCGCGATGTCCGCCAGCCTCGAAGCCTTGCGCGATGACCGCATCGACGCCATGCGCTTCGAGCCAGCGCGCCTCGTCGACGGTCGTGGCCGATGCGAATATCTTTGCGCCCAAAGCTCTCACCCGCGCCAGCAATTCGGGCGAGGGCAGGCCGAAATGAAAGCTCACGACCGCCGGCTTGAAATCTTCGAGCACGTCGGCGGCTTCGGCGCTGAAGGGCGCGCGTCCGGGACCAGGGGGAATCGCGTTCGCATCGATTCCGAGCTCTTCGTAGTAAGGCGCGAGCGCAGCCCGCCAGCGCGCTTCGCGTTCGGGGCTGGGTGTCGGCGGTTCGTGGCAGAAGAAATTCACGTTGAAAGGTTGTGCAGTTTGGCGGTTGATCGCCGCCAGCTCTTCGCGCATGGCGTCATGACCGAACGTAGCACACGGCAGCGAACCCAGGCCGCCCGCATTGGACACGGCCACCGCGAGCGCGCTGCCTTGCACGCCTGCCATGGGGGACTGAATGATCGGCAGCTCGACGCCGATGAGTTGTTGCAAGTTCATAGGTCAACGCCGTATGCATGATACATCGATGAGCCAACGCGTCCGTAGCCCGGGATGAGCGCAGCGAATCCCGGGACTCCGAAACGCGTAGCCCGGGATGAGACAGCGAATCCCGGGGCTCCGAAACGCGTAGCCCGGGATGAGACAGCGAATCCCGGGGCATCGTCGCTCATCAGCCGTGAAGCGTGACCGGACCGCCGATCGCTTTCCAGGCCGAATGTCCTCCTGCCATGTATCGGGCATCGAATCCAGACTTACGCAGCGCTGCCGCGATTCCACACCCCACGTGGAAGCCATAGACACAGAACACGACCACCGGCTCGGACTGCGATAGCTCGCCGGCCCATTCCTGAACGCGGTCCGGGTCGCGCCATACGGCTCCGGCCATCATGTCTTGCGACCGGCTGAAGTAATGTTTCGGGCGAGCGTCGATGACCTGGACCGCTGTCCCTGATTCAAGCATCGATTTGAGCTCCTCCGCGCCGACAGAGGGCACGTCCTCGAACTCCTTCTGCACCAGGCGTCTCGGCGGGTCGACCCTTATGGCGTCTTCGTAGCGCGCCTGCACGGCTTTCCACTCGATATTGCGCATGAACGCGTCGACATAGGCCGCTGCGTTGGCACCGAAATCGAGGTGATACGCGTGCTCGTACATGTCGAGCGCAAGGATGGGTATGCCTCCGGCAAGCGTCTGGCTATGGTCGGCCGCATACTGGTTGATCAACCGCCGATCGCGCGGCAGGTAGACAAGCAATACCCATCCCGAGCCGCCAGAGAGCGCGTTGCCCATCGCGATAAACTCGCTGCGCCAGGTGTCGACGGAGCTGAAATCGCTTGCTAGCGCGCCCGCCATCGCTTCGGTCGGTTTGCCGTCCCCGCCCAGGCTGGCGAAGTACAGCTCATGGAGTAGCGTGGAATTGAGCGCGATGAGCTCCTCGCGCTTCAGACCGTTGATCACGTAACCGGGCGTGGTGCGGAAGTCGACAGACGAGAGCTTTTCGGTGACCGCGTTCAGCCGTCTGAGCGCGCCGCCGTAGTTGTTCTCATAGTGACTTTCGATGAGTCGTTGGGAAAGCCCGTTCAACAGCCAAGGGCGGCAGTAGATCGGGGTAAGGTGGTAGCGCATGTCGGATCTCCAGGAAGAAGAACACACGACGTTCGCGCCGCTCCCGCACTTCGAAAGCGTCAAAGCGCTGCTCTGATGATCGGATGAGACAGTGCCCATGCTCGCACGCAACGTTTGCAGGGCTTGGACGGGGCACCGTCTTGGAGGGAGTGATCCCGGGGAACCTGCTTTTCCCCGCACACAGCGTACAACTTTGAGCCGGCGGCTGCAATAGCGGCCAGGCTGCGTGATGCAGCGTCTTCAGCTCGTCATCACGGGCGATTGCGTGCGATCCACTCGTCGATACGCTGCTCCAGCACCCACAGCGGTAGCGGGCCATCGTCGATGAGTGCATTGTGAAATCGACGAATATCGAAACGTTCGCCTAGCGCCGCCTGCGCCTTGGCTCGCAACGCTTTGATCTTGAGCTCGCCTATCTTGTAGGCCAGTGCCTGGCCCGACAATACGTAATACCGATCGATCTCCGCGATGGCCCTGGCTTCGGTGATTCCGGCATTGTCGACCAGATAGCGGATTGCTTGCTCGCGCGTCCACCCGAACGCATGAATACCGGTATCCACCACGAGCCGGCAGGCACGGAACATCTCCGAGGACAAGTACCCGAACTTCGCATAGGGATCGTCATAGAACCCAAGCTCTTCCCCAAGGCTCTCCGCATAGAGCGCCCAACCCTCTCCATAGGCGGGCAGGAAAAGCTGTTTGCGGAAAGCCGGCAGATCGCGGAGTTCCAGCGCACGGGCACTTTGCAGGTGGTGTCCGGGTACGCCTTCGTGCAGCAATAGCGTCACCATGTCGCTTTTGGCGCGGCGCGACAAGTTGTTGACGTTCGCCTCGAAGTAGCCTGCCCGGGTCCCATCCGCAGTCCCGCGAGTGTACTTCTCGGCGTTGTCGCCTTCCGCAGCATCCATCGCACGGATGCCATAAGGAAGTCGTGGCAGGTCGGCAAACAATCGCGGCAGCTCGGGGTCGACCCGCTTGGCGATGTCACGATAACCGGCAAGCATTTCCGCCGCACTCGAGTAATGAAATTCCGGCGCTGACTGGATCCAATTGGCGAAATCCGTCCGCGTTCCATTGAAGCCAACGCGCTTTGCAACAGCGTCCATCTCGACAGCGATCCGTTCGACCTCTTTGAGGCCGAGGTCACGGATCTCGCGCGGCGTGAGCGCGGTCGTTGTCTGTGACGCAACCGCAGCCGTGTAGAACTTCACCCAGCTCGGCTGGGCGCTAGCGCCGGACGCCTCGGCGCACGCCGGAAGATACTCGGATACGTAAAACTGCCGCAGCGCACGAAAGGCCGGGCTGACCTTGTCGGCAATCACGGCGCGGCCCATCGCCGCCAGCCGCTCGCGATCGGACGGAGCGAAGCCTCCCGGGAATCGCTCGAACGGAGCGTACAGCGGATTCGAGGCGAGGTTTGCCATGAGTAGCGCATCGATCTGCGACGGAACGCGTTGGACGACAACTCGTGGCGGTAGCCACCCACGCGCCATGGCCCTCCGCAGCCCGGCGGTGAGCTGGTCGAGTTGCGCTGGCACGGCGGCGAGTCGCTTGATGTAGTTCTCATAGTCGAGGATCGAGCTGAAGCGCGATACTCGAATCAGCGATGCGAGCCCATACTCCCAATGTGCGGCCCGTCGAACTGGGTGACCGTCAACCACAGATCGGCCCCGGCGGCGTCGGGTTCGCTGAACACCGCGAACCGGCGCAGACTGTAATCGAGGGCGGTCGCGAGCACGTCATAGGAAATCCTGTCCTGATCCGCCAAGCCGTTGCGGTCGATGCCCTGCAGTTGCTTCGCGAGGTCCGCCACGAACGCCTTGCGACGAGCGATTGCCGCCTCGGAGAAATCCGTAAGGCGATCGTCGTAGCGATGGTCTCCAACTGCGGTCGCATAACCAGGGAGCTCTCGCATTTGCCATTCCGAGTATGCGTCGAAGAGCGCATGAGCTTTCTCGGTGGCCGTTTGCGCACCGGCAGCGCCGTACGTGAAGAGCCACAGCGTCGCCGCGAGCAGCACGGGGGTGCCGATATTGCGCATCAGGTACTCCATATCGGGCTGGTTCGGACTACGTGCAAAGACTAAGGGGCGCGCCGTTTTCGTTGCGCCTGCTTGAGCGGCGGGCTAGGTGTCGATGCCCATTGGCCGAGAGCCGCCAGAGCGTGCGCTTCGCTGATGCTCTTCGCCTCCTCTTTTACTTCAGCGGGAACCCACTCCGGAAATGGGACGACCCGATTCGCGTGCCGCCCCGAAGGCGTGTGCTCTTCTCGAACCTGCGCGATCTGATCAGGTTGGAATCGCCCGGCCAGCCGGACCAATGCCGGCCAGAGGCGACGATGAACCAGGGTAACTTTTCCGGCGACAAGACGACAAACGAGGATTTCCTTCGAACCGGTGACCGCCTGAAGGGTGGCGAAGATCTGATGACTTTTCGGATGAGCCCACCAACTGCCTTTGATGGGCTCGCCGACGATCATCTCCGTAAGCCGAGGAACGGCGCCTTTACCTGATACGAGGACTATTCCTCGCTCACGGACAAATGCCATAGCCTCCTCGGCAGTCATGCGGTCGTACTCGGGTAGGCAGCCTCATTCTTGGGGCTGGTGAGCAGATAGGATGGGTGCTGCAGGCCCGTGGGTGCATAGAACTCGTCGTGTGTATAGACGAAGCCTAACCGCGTGAGGAGCCCTCGAGACGCGACATTCTCCGGGTTGTGACCGGCGAAGATTGTCCGGACGTGACGGACCGTGAAAGCATGCTCAATAACACAAGACGCCGCCTCGAACGCGTAACCTTGTCTCCAGTGGCGAGAGACGACGTGGACACCGAATTCGAGAACCTCGCGCTGACCGTCCCGCAGCCTGAGGCCGCAACAGCCGACGTGCTCGCCCGTAACCAGAAGGAAGATCGGCCAATACTGAATGCGGTGAGTGCGCTCAGCCTCGATCTCGAGCTGCAGTCGAATCTGCACCTCGCGAAGGGTGTAGCCACGAGCCGAGATATACCGCGTGACGGTGGGATCGCCCCAAAGATTGATGGCGAGCGGGAGATCGGTGTCACGCCAGCAGCGAAAGCCGAGCCGCGGTGACTGGAGGAAGTAGTCAGCCATACGGTGACGGCCGTCTAACTATCTAACCGCAGCCGAGCGGACGGCGCGTCAGCGCCGCCGATGACGCGTCCGGGTTGAACGAGGCGTCAGGCGTCATGCAATCGCGGCGTACATTACATTGCGCCGTCAGAACACGGTGCTGTTGTTGCGCAATTCATAGGGCACTACCTGGAGCACGGTGGGACCTAACGCGCACGTCACGAACGACGCAGGTAGCTGTGAACAACCCATCGGTCTAGTACATCACCCTCACATTCTCCGGCGCGAGCCACTCCCGCAACCGCGCCAGCAACGGCTCGTCGAGATTCACCCGCCACGTTTCGGGCAGCTCGATCTCGCCGCCGGCTGAGCGATTCCGGTAGTCGATGATGATCGGGCATTGGCCGTTCTTGAACGGCTCGAGCAGCGCGAGCAGGCGCTCGGCCGAGCCCGACCCATTGCAGACAAGCTTCAGGCCGCGCGCGAACTTGCGCCGCGCCGCAGCCAAATCGTAGAGCGCGTCGGCGATGATGCGCAGCCCCTGCATCAGGCCCTCTTCATTCATGCGCTGCTGCACTCTCACTTCGGCGACGAGCAGCACGTCCTCGTGCAGCAGATGACGGTAGGTGTCGAAGGTCTCGTTGTAGATGACGATCTCGGCGGGTTCTTTGCCGTCGTCGAGCGTGACGAAGGCCATCTTGCCGCGGCGCGAGGTCTGCATGCGAAAGCTGGTGACGACGCCGGCGATGCGCGTGACCGCGGTCGTCGGCTTGATCGCGCCGAGCTCCACGTGGATAAGCGAGGAGAGCTCGGCAGCGTAGTCGTTGTAAGGATGCCCGGAGAGATAGAAGCCCAGGCTCGCCTTCTCGTTCGTCAGTCGCTCGCTATCGCTCCACTCGCGCGTCTCGATCAGCTTCGGCTTCGCGGCGGCGTGCTCGTCGCCGTGATCGCCGAAGAGCGACACCTGCGACGCCGCGCGATCGTCCCGCTCGGCCTGCTCGAGCGCAACACCGACGGAGGCGAGGAGGCTCGCGCGGCGCCTGTCGATCGCATCGAATGCACCGGAGCGGATCAACGCCTCGATCGCGCGCCGGTTCACAGCGCGCTTGTCGATCCGGCGGCAGAAGTCGAAAAGGTCGGCGAATGGGCCACCGCTTTCGCGCGCCTCAACAATCGCCTTGATTGCGGATTGTCCCGTGCCCTTGATGCCGCCCAGGCCGTAGCGGATCTGCTTTTCGTCAACCGGCTCGAAGCGGTAGTTCGACGCATTGACGTCGGGCGGCAGGACGGATAGCCCGCAGGCCCTGGCCTGGTCGTGGAAGTGGCGAACCTTGTCGGTGTCGTCCATGACGAGTGACAGGTTGGCTGCGATGAATGCCGCTGGATGATGCGCCTTGAAGTACGCGGTCTGGTAGGCGATCAGCGCATACGCCGCGGCGTGCGACTTGTTGAAGCCGTAACCCGCGAACTTTTCCATCAGGTCGAAAAGCTGCGTCGCGCGTGGTTTGGAGAGCCCGTTCTTCTCCGCACCGTCGATGAACACGAAGCGATGCTTGGCCATTTCCTCGGGCAGCTTCTTGCCCATCGCGCGGCGCAGCAGGTCGGCAGCGCCGAGCGTGTAGCCGCCGATTACCTGCGCGATCTGCATCACCTGTTCCTGATACACCATGACGCCGTAGGTAGGCGCGAGGATCGGCTCGAGCCGCGAGTCGTAGAAGTCGACGCGCTCCGCGCCCTGCTTGCGCCGGATGTAGTCCGGGATCAGTTCCATCGGCCCGGGGCGGAACAGCGCCACGAGAGCGACGATGTCGTCGAAGCACTTCGCCGGCGCCTGCAGCAAGAGCTCGCGCATGCCGCGCGATTCGAACTGGAACACGCCCACCGTATTGCCGCTCTTGAAGATGTCGTAGGCGTCCTTGTCGTCCAGCGGAATATTCTCCACCGTAATCGTCGAGGCCGGATCGAGCCTATGGACGTAGCGCACGGTCCAGTCGAGAATGGTCAGCGTGGTCAAGCCCAGAAAGTCGAATTTGACCAGCCCCACGTGCTCGACGTCGTCCTTGTCGAACTGCGACACCGGCGCGTCGGTGCCGGCCTGCGTATACAACGGACAGAAGTCGGTGAGCTTGCCGGGCGCGATCAGCACGCCGCCCGCGTGCATGCCGACGTTGCGCGGCAGGCCTTCGAGCTGTTCCGCGAGCGCCAGAAGCTCTCGCACTTCCTCCTCGGAAGCCTCACGCTCGGAGAGCTGCGGCTCGACTTCGCGCGCGTACACCATGTTGGCCGGCCGGTCACTCGGTCCGGGCGGGCGGCGCTTGAGCGTCACCATCCGGCCCGGCTGGAACGGAATCAGCTTGGCGATGCCGTCGCAGAAGCTGTACGGCAGATCGAGCACGCGGCCGACATCGCGGACGACCGCGCGCGCCGCCAGCGTGCCGAACGTCGCGATCTGCGACACCGATTCGGCGCCGTATTTCTGCTTGACATAGTCGATTACCTTGTCGCGGCCGTCCTGGCAGAAGTCGATGTCGAAGTCAGGCATCGATACCCGCTCTGGATTGAGGAAGCGCTCGAAGAGCAGCGCATAGCGCAGCGGATCGAGATCGGTGATGCCGAGCGCGTAGGCCGCGAGCGAACCCGCGCCCGAGCCCCGGCCGGGGCCGACCGGCACGCCGTTATGCTTGGCCCAGTTGATGAAGTCGGCGACGATAAGGAAGTAGCCGGCATAGCCCATCTGGATGATGGTCTTCGCCTCGAACTCCAGGCGCGCGACGTATTCGGGACGCTTGGCCTCGCGCTCGGCCGCGTCGAGATAAAGGAGCGCAAGGCGCTTTTCCAGGCCCGCGGTCGCTTCGTTCTTCAGATGCTGTTCGATGGTCACGCCTGCAGGAATCGGAAAGTCGGGCAGGTAGTTCTTGCCGAGGGGGATCGTCAAGTTACAACGCTTCGCGATGGCGACGGAATTGGCCAATGCTCCGGGCAGATCGGCGAAGCGCTTCGCCATCTCTTCCTGTGTCGTGAAGTACTGTTCGGACGTGAAGCGCCTCGGCCGACGGGGGTCGGCGAGCGTATAGCCCTCGGCGATGCATACTCGCGCCTCGTGTGCACGAAATTCGGCGCGGCTGAGAAACTGCACCGGATGCGTCGCGACGACGGGAAGCTTCAACTCGACGGCGAGGCCCACGATGGATGCGGTGAGCGCATCGTCGTCAGAATGACCCGCGCGCTGCACTTCGAGGTAGTAACGGTCGGGGAAGAGCTGGGCCCAGGCGGCGGCCGCATTCGCCGCGCCGGAGTGATTGCCCTGCGTGAGGCAATCGCCGACATCGCCATCGCGGAAGCCCGAAAGCGCGATCAGGCCCGTGGTGCCCTCGGCGAACCACTCGCGCTTGAGTTCCGCGCGGCCGCGATGCTGATGCGTTCGATACGCACGCGTCAGCCATTCGGTGAGCTTGAGATAACCGTCGCGCGACTGACACAGCAGCAACAGGCGATGCGGTGCGTCGCGCTCGGTCTCGTGGGTGATCCACACGTCGCAGCCGATGATCGGCTTGACGCCGGCCTTGCGCGCGGCAGTGTAGAACTTGACCAGGCCGAACACGTTGGACAGGTCGGTGAGCGCAACGGCGGGCATATTGTCGGCAACCGCGGCTGCGACCGCGTCGTCGATGCGCACCATACCGTCAACGATGGAGTATTCGCTGTGCAGTCGCAGGTGCACGAATCCCGCCAGCGATTCCGAAGCCAATCGCCTGGGCATGACCGACACAAGGGAGGGCGCCGACGCTGTCGCACCCGACGGCTCTGCCGCAACGGCGGAACCGGGCCAGGAGTCGAGTGCGCTCATAGGGTACAATTTTACTCGCTCGCCACGCGGATTTTCTGCCGAATTTCTCCGGTTTTATTTCACCGTGTCTATGACATGCATGCATTTGTTTCGATCCCTGCTCATGCTGTTGATTTCGCTCGCATGCGGCTGTGCGACGGTCAGCCCGGTGGGACCGCCGCCGGCGACGCCGTACGGAACACCCACGCCGTCGCAGCCCAAAGGCCATCCGAATCCGCCGACGAACCTCAACCTGCAGGGTTTTCCGCTCGAGTACCGCCAGGGTTATGCCGACGGCTGCGCCAGCGTTTCCGGCACCGAGCGCAAAGACGCGACGCGCTTCAAGGATGACGGGCAATATCACATCGGTTGGCAGGACGGCAACGCGCTGTGCAACAAACGCTGACGTCCGTATGCACGGCGTAGCCCGGGTTGAGGCAGCGCCGAAACCCGGGGCGACGGTACATTGCTGCGTTGCTCCCGGGATTCCCTCGGATCAAGTCCGGGGTCATCCCAGGCTACTCGGTACGCGAGTACCGACACGATGAAACCGTCGGCGTCGCTCACCGTCCCCATCCGCGGCTTGGCGTATCACGTCCGAAGCTGGGGCGAAGCGAACGCGTCGAAGCTGTTCATGTTGCACGGCTGGATGGATGTCGGTGCGTCGTTCCAGTTTCTCGTCGACGCGCTGCAACGCGACTGGCATGTCATCGCTCCGGACTGGCGCGGCTTCGGGCTTTCCGAGTGGTCCGCGGACGGCTACTGGTTCGCCGACTACATTGCCGACCTCGATGCGCTGCTCGATCATTTCGCCCCCGGCGAGCCGATGCGGCTCGTCGGCCATAGCCTGGGCGGCAACGTCGTGACGGCCTATGCCGGTATCCGGCCGCAACGCGTTGCGCGCGTCGTGTCGCTCGAGGGTTTCGGCATCCCCGCAGAGTCGCCCGACGTCGCACCTGAAAAATTCGCCCGATGGCTCGACGCGCTCAAGAACCCGCCGGGCTTCCGCCCCTATCGCAATCTCGCCGCGGTCGCCGACCAGCTGCAGAAGAACAACCCGCGGTTGTCGCGCGACAAGGCCGAATTCCTCGCTGCGCATTGGGCAAAGGCGCAGCCCGACGGCAGCGCGCGGCTCAATTCGGATCCGCGGCACAAGCTGCCGTTCCCGACGGTCTACCGGATGGAAGAAGTGCGGGCGATCTGGCAACGGATTACCGCACCGGTGCTGTGGGTCGCCGCGACCGAATCGTTCATCCCGAATTGGCTGGGCGCGCACCCCGAGGGCGAGGCCGCGACCGATAGCCTGGCGAGTATCTGCGCGCGGCTGGCGCAGGTGCCGCACGGCGAGCTCACCACCATCGGCGAAGCGGGGCACATGCTCCACCTCGACCGACCGGATGCGGTCGCGGCGGCGATCGAGCCTTTTCTCGCGTCGTGACCCATCATCTGTTTGGAATCGCTTCGAGGCGCGCCGCATACGGGGCTCTGGTCTTTCTCACGCTCATCTGGGGCATGAACTGGATGGCCATGAAGTTCGGGCTGCAGTACGCGCATCCGGTCATCTACAACATCGAGCGCACATGGGTCGCTATCGCGCTGGTGTTCTGCGTGCTGCTCTGGGAGCGGCGCCCGCTCAAGCCCGAATCGTGGACGGCGGTCATCGTCACAGGCTTCTTTCAGACGACGATCAACTTCGGCGCGACGACGATGGCGCTCGCCGGTGGCGGCGTGGGACGCACTGCGGTGCTCGTTTTCACGATGCCCTTCTGGACTATGCTCATCGCCTGGCCGGTGCTGCACGAACGCGTGCAGGGCAGCCAGTGGTTCGCGGTCGGCTTCGCGCTCGTCGGCCTGGTGCTCGTGGTCGAGCCGTGGAACTGGCAGGGCGAGCTCGCGCCCAAGCTGTGGGCGGCGCTGTCGGGGTTCGGCTGGGCCGCGGGCACGGTGGCGACCAAGTATTTCCAGCGCCACCGTCGCATCGACATGCTCAACCTGATCGCGTGGCAGATGGTCGCTGGCATCATTCCGATCTGCCTGATCCCCCTCGTCTGGCCGTTGCCACCGGCGCAATGGAACGGCGTGTACGTCTCCGCGCTGCTCTATGCGGGAGTGATCGCCACCGGCATCGGCTTCATCGTCTGGACCGCGATCCTCACCTGGCTGCCCGCGGGCACCGCGTCGCTCAACATGTTCGCGATCCCGGTGATCGCGCTCGTGTCGTCGATGCTCGTGTTCGGCGAGCGCCTGACCACGGCCGAGTGGCTCGGCATCGCTTCGATCGGAGTAGGGCTCGCGATCGTCTCGGTGCGCGCATGGCTCGCCAGCCGGCGCGGCGAAGGCGAGATCGTCGAGGCTCCGGCGATCGAGGGCGGATGACACTGCGACCCCTCACCCCAACCCTCTCCCCGCGTGCGGGGAGAGGGAGCCCGGCGCGCAAGCGACGGGCGGGTGAGGGGTCGTGCCCAAGTTCATCAACACCCCAAGATATAATCCATCGTTTCGCGATTGTGTTGTTACGCCCCGCAGTGTCCGCAGACGACCTCTCCAAACTCAGAATCGACCGCTCGCTTGCGCCGGTGCAGACACGTCGCCGCCGCAAATGGTTATGGCTGGGCGCCATCGCCGCCGTGCTCGTCCTCGGCGGTGCGTGGTTTTTCCTGCAGCCGCGCACGGTCGCCGTGCAGACGACGCCCATCGTCACGACGTATCCGTCGCAGCAGTTCGTCGTGCTCAACTCGACCGGTTATGTCGTCGCGCAGCGCAAGGCGGCGATTTCGTCCAAGGCGTCCGGACGTCTCGAATGGCTCGGCGTCGCCGAAGGCACGCGCGTGAAGGCCGGCGAGATCATCGCACGACTCGACTCGCGGGATGTCGCTGCGCAGCTCGACGCCGTGCTCGCCAACGTCAATGTCGCGCGCGCGGCGCTGGAGCAAGCGCTCGCCGAAGACCGTGACGCGGAAGCCTCCCTCAAGCGCACGCGGGATCTGATCGCCCAGAAATTCGTATCGCAGTCTGCGCTCGACCAGGCCAAGGCTCGAGCCGATCGCGCGGTAGCAGGCGTGGCGAGCGGAAAGGCAGGACTGGCCGCGGCGCAAGCGAACGCGAGGAATGCGCGGGTCGCGGTCGACTACACGCTGATCCGCGCGCCGTTCGACGGCATCATCTTATCCAAGAGCGCGAATGTCGGCGACATGGTCACACCATTCTCGTCGGCGGCGGATTCCAAGGGCGCGGTCGTGAGCATGGCCGACATGAGCACGCTCGAGGTCGAGGCCGACGTATCCGAATCGAGCCTGTCCAAGATAAACGTCGGCCAGCCGGCCGAAATCACCCTCGATGCGCTGCCCGACATGCGCTTTACCGGCAAGGTTGCGCGGATGGTACCGACGGTCGATCGCGCCAAGGCGACGGTGATGACCAAGGTGCGCTTCGACCTCATCGACCCGCGCGTGCTGCCCGAGATGAGCGCCAAGGTGTCGTTCCTGTCGCAGCCGGTGACCCCTGAGCAGCAGAAGCCGCTCGTCGCGGTTAATCCCGATGCGTTCGTGCAGCGCGACGGCAAGACCGTCGTGTACGTCGTGCGCGACAACAGGGCGGTCGAGGTGCCGGTGACACCCGGCAAGAAGGTCGCCGACGTGACCGCAGTTGCAGGCGACGTGAAGTCCGGCGAAAGGGCCGTACTCAAGCCCCCGGCCGAGCTCAAGGACGGCGCGATGGTCAAGCTCGCCGCGAAATGAACGATGCGTCAGCGCCACCGCTGGTCGAGATCCGCAACCTGAGCAAATACTACCAGCGGGCCGGGCAGATCATTCCGGTGCTGAGCGACATCGATCTCGAGGTGCGGCTGGGCGACTACGTCGCGCTGATGGGCCCGTCGGGCTCGGGCAAAAGCACGCTGCTGAACCTCATCGCCGGCATCGACAAGCCAAGCGGTGGCACGATCAAGGTCGGTGGCGTCGACATCGCACGCCTTTCCGAGGCGGACCTTGCCGCGTGGCGTGCCGCACACGTCGGATTCATCTTCCAGTTTTACAACTTGATGCCCGTGCTGACCGCGTTCGAGAACATCGAGCTGCCGCTGCTGCTCGCCGCGTTATCGAGACGCGAGCGCCGCGAGCGGGTGAACGTGGCACTGGCACTGGTCGGCTTGACTGACCGCGCCGAGCATCATCCTGGCGAGCTGTCCGGCGGTCAGCAGCAGCGGGTTGCCATCGCCCGCGCGCTCATCACCGATCCGACGCTTATCGTCGCCGACGAACCGACCGGCGATCTGGATCGCACGACGGGAGAGGAAATCCTGGGCTTGCTCGAGCGGCTCAACCGCGAGCTCGGCAAGACGATTCTGTTGGTGACGCATGATCCCAAGGCCGCGGAGAAAGCGCACCGGATCGTGCACCTCGAGAAGGGCGTTCTGGTCGATTGAGCGCGGCGAATCCCGGGAATCGCTCCGCTCATCCCGGCTACGCGTTGCGATGGGATTACGCCGCGGCCTTGCGAGGGCGCTGCGGTGAGTGCAGAAGCTCCTCGTCGAGCGAGCTGTCTATCTCGGCTTGTGCGGACAGCGGCAGTGCGAACAGCAGGTCGCGCTCCGCGTCTTCGATCGCTTGCAGGATCGCGTCGCCGGCGGCCTCTGTTTCCTTCTTCTCCGCGGAGCGCTCGACGTCGTTGCGGGCCGCTGCCCAGGCTTCTCGGATGGAGCGCTCTTCGACGATGTCCGGGTCGAGTGCGTTTAGCAGCGTATCGATGGCGGAAACCTCGGGAGGGATGGAGTTGGTGCGCGTACGCGGCGCCGTGCCTTCGGCAACCGTTGGCGATACTACGGGCTTCGAATTCAAATCCGACGGGGTGTCTTGCGCGGTCCTTGCTTCGGTAGAGGAAAGCGGGGAAAGCGTCTTGGGCCGCGGCGGTTGCGTTGCGGGCTGCACCGAAAGATTCGCGAGCGAGCGCGGACCGGCATAGGAACTTCCGCGCGTCCATTGCGGAATCAAGGGCGGGGCGCGGCGTTGACGCATGATCATCACCGCAAATCCGATGGTGCAGAGAACGACAATGGCCGCTGAAAGGTACCAAAAGGCCTGCCTCGAGCCGCCGAAAAACGCAAATGGCGCCTCGGTCTGCACAACCGGCGTTTCAGCCGCCGATGCCGGCAACCGGAGCCCGGTGCCGATCGGGCGGAAAACCGAGGGCGCCGCGCCCGTCGCGGCGAGCCGCTCTCGCTCCAAAAGTGCGTTTCCGGCAAGAGTGGACGCTCGCGCCGGACGCGACTCAGAGGCAGTCGGCGTCCGGTCCGCGTTGCGGCCCGTTGCGGCTGGCGGCAGCACGGGCCGTTCCTGTCCGGGTTTGCGCGCTGTCGGTTGTACTGCCGCCGCCGCAGGGACACCCGCAACTTGCGGGTCCAGCAGCACCAAGTAATCGCGCCGGCTCATGGTGTCGCATCCGGCCTGGATGCCGAAGCGAATGGCCGGCTCGGTGACGGCATTTTCCGTCGTCACGACCAGCCGGAAACCAGACGCAGCGCGTTCAAGACTGACCTGCCCCGTCACTGTTTGCGCAGACCCGTCGCCCGCAGGTACGACGCGGAAGCAACCTGCCTGCAGCAATTCGCCTGGCGCGGTCGCGACCGGAATCTCCGCGCGCAGTGGGGATCCGAGAGTCGATTGCACTACGGCGTTGCCCAGCGACACGCCGTGCGCCGTCGATGAGGCGATCACCGTGGCGATGAGCAGTGCCAGGGCAGCCGCGACAAGAAAGCGAAACGGAGCGTAAATTGACACGGCGGGTCTCGATGCGTAAGGGAACTCGGGAGCGTACATTTCGCGAAATCGGGTTTCGGCCGGCTAAAAAGCCGCATTGCCATGATAAAAGCAACTTTCATGCCGTCGTGCGTATGTGGCCACGCTTGTTCACGGCATAAGGTAAGCTTGCCGTTTTGTACCTGCCATGTATTTCCTTCGCCTCATCGTCAAGAACGCGCTGCGGCACAGGCTGCGCACGACGCTTACGATCGTCGGCATCGTCGTCGCGATCAGCGCATTCGGGCTGTTGCGCACGGTCATCGATGCTTGGTACGCCGGCGCCAACGCGAGCTCCAGCGCGCGACTGGTCACGCGCAACGCGGTGTCGCTCGTCTTCGCGCTGCCGCTTACGTACGCGCAGCGAGTCCGTCAAGTGCCCGGCGTGACCGCGGTCTCGTGGGCGAATTGGTTCGGCGGCGTGTACATCAGCGAGCGTAATTTCTTCCCTCAGTTCGCGGTCGACGCGCCCACTTATCTCGACATTTATCCGGAATTCGTGCTCTCCGCCGAGGAAAGGAAAGCTTTCCTCACCGATCGGCAGGGCGCCATCGTCGGCCGCAAGCTCGCCGGGCAGTACGGGTGGAAGATAGGCGATCAGATTGCGCTGCGCGGCACCATCTTCCCGGGGACATGGTCGTTCAACCTGCGCGGCATCTACGACGGCGCGACCCGATCCACCGCCGAATCGCAGATGTTCTTTCATTGGGCTTACTTGAACGAATCGGTCAAGAGGCGCTTTCCGCGCCGCGGCGACCAGATCGGCGTGTTGATCGAGCAGCTCATGGATCCGGATCAGGCCGCGGCCGTGTCGCAGGCCATCGATTCGACATTCAAGAATTCGCTGGCCGAAACGCTGACCGAGACCGAGAATGCATTCCAGCTTGGCTTCGTGGCGATGTCTGAGGCGATCCTGCTCGCGATACAGGCGGTGTCGTTCGTCGTCATCGTCATCATCATGGCAGTTATGGCCAATACGATGGCGATGACCGCCCGCGAGCGCGGCGCCGAATACGCGACGCTCAAGGCACTGGGCTTCGGAGGCGGGTTCGTGGCGTTGCTGATCTTCGGCGAGTCGCTGCTTATCGCGACGATCGGCGGCGTCGCGGGCATCGCGCTCACTTTCCCGCTGGCCAATGCCTTCCGCGAAGCGCTGGGAACGTTCTTTCCGATCTTCTATGTCAGCGACGAGACGGTCGCGATGCAGCTCGGCGCGGCGCTCATCGTCGGCGTCGTGGCCGCCGTGTTTCCGGCGTGGCGGGCGTCCCGCGTGCCCGTCGTCGAGGGCTTGCGTGCAATCGTCTGACGCTACGCGATGCGCATTCCGTTCACTTACGTCGTCCGTAATCTCGTTGCACGACGGCTGACCACCGCGCTCACCGCGGGCGGCATGGCGCTCGTCGTCTATGTGTTCACGACCGTGCTCATGCTGTCTGCCGGACTTGAGGCGACGTTGGTTGCCACCGGGCAGGACGACAACGTGCTCGTTATCCGCCGCGGCTCGCAAACCGAAGTACAGAGCGGCATCGACCGGACGCAGGCCGGGGTCGTCGAAAGCTTGCCCGACATCGCGCTCGGCGTGGACGGGCAGCGCCTGTTGTCCAAAGAGCCGGTGGTGCTGATCAACCTGCCCAAGCGCGAGTCCGGCAAGCCTTCGAATGTGGTGATCCGCGGCGTGACGCCGACGGGTCTCGTACTGCGGCCGCAGGTGCAGATCGTCGAAGGGCGCATGTTCCGGCCCGGCACCGCTGAAGTCGTGGCCGGGCGCTCCATCGCCAGCCGCTTTCGCGGGGCGGCCTTAGGCGAGACGCTGCGCTTCGCCTCGCGCGACTGGACGGTCGTCGGGGTGTTCGACGCCGGACGCAGCGGGTTCGATTCGGAGATCTGGGGCGATGCGGAGCAGATGCTGCAGGCGTTCCGGCGAACGACCTTCTCGGCGCTGCTCTTCAAGCTCACCGAGAGCGAGCGCTTCGACACGGTCAAGCAGCAGATCGAGTCCGATCCGCGGCTGACGCTCGAAGCCAAGCGCGAGACGCGCTTCTATGCCGACCAGTCGGAAAACCTGTCGAAGTTCATCACTTATCTCGGCACGACCATTTCGGTGATCTTTTCGATCGGCGCGATCATCGGCGCGATGATAACCATGTATGCGAGCGTCGCCAGCCGCACCGCCGAGATCGGCACGCTGCGCGCGCTGGGCTTCTCGCGGGGATCGATCCTCACCGCTTTTCTCGGCGAGTCGTTGTTGCTAGGCCTCCTCGGCGGCGCGATCGGTCTGGCGGGCGCCGCTTTCATGCAGACGCTGTCGATTTCGACGACCAATTTCCAAACCTTCGCCGAGGTCGCATTCCGGTTCGTGCTGACGCCAGGAATCGTCGCCGCCGGGCTGCTTTTCGCGTTGGCGATGGGATTTGTCGGCGGGTTCCTGCCCGCCGCGCGCGCAGCGCGGCTCAAGATCGTCGACGCGTTGCGTGCGGCGTAGTCGCCGGCGCGAACCGCGGCGCGATACCCATGGGACCGATTTCGCTGTTTTCGATCGCCACGCTGATCTGGGGTTCGACGTGGTTTGCGATCACGTTCCAGCTCGGCGTCGTCGCGGCCGAAGCCTCCGTCGTATATCGTTTCGCGCTCGCGGCGGTGATGCTCGCGGCGTGGTGCCTCGCGAGCGGCCGCTCGCTCAGGTTCTCCGCGGTGCAGCATGCGTGGTTCGTCGCTCAGGGTGCGCTTCTGTTCGGCTTGAACTACCTGTGCGTATATTGGGCCGAGCAACACATCGCATCGGGGCTGGTGGCGGTGTTGTTCTCGCTGATCGTTTTTCTGAACCTCGTCGGCGTGCGCGTATTCTTCGCAATACCGTTCAACCGGCGCACAGTCCTCGGTGCGGCGCTGGGCGTCACGGGTGTCACGCTGCTGTTCTGGCGTGAGATCGCGGGCATGCAGACCGACGCGCTGCGCGGCATTCTGTTCGGACTCGCGGCGACCCTATTCGCGTCGGGCGGCAATTTGCTCGCGGTCCGCAATCAGCGCCACGGCGTCCCGATGCTGCCGGGAGTCGCGTGGGGTATGGCTTATGGCGCGCTGAGCGTCGCGGTGGTGGGGGCAGCGAACGGCATCGTGTGGACCTTCGATCCGCGTCCCGGCTACGTCCTCTCGCTTCTCTACCTTGCGGCGTTCGGATCCGTGATCGCGTTCGCAGCGTACCTCACCTTGCTAGGCAAGATCGGCGCCGCGCGCGCCGGTTATGTCGGAGTCGCAGTGCCAGTCGTCGCCCTGCTGCTCTCGACGGTGTTCGAGCGTTACCAGTGGACACTGCCGGCGCTCGTCGGCGCCGGACTCTGCCTCGCGGGCAATGTGCTCGTTCTCATACCGCAACCTGCAGCTACGCGATCTTGAGTTGGAAGAGCCGTCCATACGTTCGCCTATTGCCTCTGTCGAAGCATGAACGGATAGAGAGCGCGATGAAGCGGGTTCAGCCGTTCGCCCTTCGACTTAGCTCGGTGCGAGCCCGGGGCGAACGGCCGTCCTGCAAAAAGCCCTTAGCGTAAATGCCTGTAGGAGGTCGATGCTGCGCCGTAGATGTCGTTCACACGGCGCACCGATGCAATCCTGCGGTCGACGTCGCGCGGCAACCGCGCATATTCACCCGGCCCGAGCGTACGACAATCGCCCTGGAATTGCGCGTCGGTACAGAACATCCAGTAACCCTCCTCGATACGCATCGAAGCCGCGCGATCGCCGAATCCCATCCTATCGAGATTGGCTAGCTCGCGCCGATCGATCGCGAACGACTCGCCGCGGAAGTTCGGGTACTCATACAGTACGGCGCGTCCTGCTCCGACCACGGGCGGTGCGACGCCAACCGGAGCGCCCGTGATCGCGACGAGCTCGGCGGATCTCACTCTGCCGGTGAGTAAACCGAGGTTCTCATAGCGACCCGGTACAAAGTCGAAGCATTCGCCACGGTAGTACTCGCGACTGCATAAACGCCAAGTGCCGGCGTAGACAATCACCGCATCGGCGCCCGCGTAGGCCGGGATCCGGTCGAGCTTGCCGTTCGTCTGGGTCAGCTCGATGGCGCCGCCACGAAAGCCGGGCAGCTCGAATAACGCAATGCGCGGCTCGGCGCTGGCGAGGACGATCGGTGGTGCAACCTCGGCAGGGGTGACGATTTCGCGCACTGACGAAATACGGTCGCTCAAAGGGCCGTCCAGCCGTCTGTATTCCCCGGGCCGAAGCTGCGCGCAGCTGCCGCGGAAAAAAGCGTCGGAGCAGACCTCCCATACGCCGGCGCGGACGATGAGCGACGATATCCTGTCGTTGAGGCCGCTTCGCTCCAGATTCGGCGCGCCCCGGTGCAGCGTCAGGCTATCGCCGCGGAAGTCCGGGTGCTCGTACAAGGTGATTTCGCCCGCCTGCGCGACCGGTACGCACAAGGCCAGCAGCACCCCGACCAGCCCACCCAAAAGTGTTTTGCACTCAGTCATGGCAATCTCCAGATGAAACGCCGGCAATATACCGACATTCGTTTTGACGATGGAGGTTGCCGATGGTTTACTGCTACTGCGAGGTTTGTGCCGCTCGCAAGCGGCATGTCGGATTTTCACCTCGGCTCTGACAGACGTTGTCCGACGGCGTTGCCTAAATCAACGTCACTCTAGCTGCAGCTTCGCGTCGGCGATCAGTTTTTTCCAGCCCGCCAGATCCGCTTCAATGAGCGTACTCAGCCGTCCCGGCGGTCCGGGAATCAGCTCCGCGCCTTCCCGCTCGAGCCGCTCCTTCAGTGGAGCCTGCGCCAGGATCCTCGACACTTCATTGTTGAGTCGCATGATGATCTCGCGCGGCGTGCCGGCTGGCGCAACGATGCCCCAGTAGTTGATCACTTCGGCGTCGAGGACGCCGCTCTCCTTCCAGGTCGGCACATCGGGCAGCAGCGGCGAACGTTTCGGACCGGTGACCGCGAGCACGCGCAGACGGTTCTGCGAAAGATACGGCAGCGTCGCCGGGATCGACGCGGTGATCGCCTGGATCTGTCCCGACAGCAGATCGACCGTAGCCGGCGCGATGCCCTTGTACGGCACGTGCACGATGTCGACGCCAGTCCGCGCCTTGAGCAGTTCGAGCGCAAGATGATTGA
>JALYSM010000180.1 GCA_030854785.1 Pseudomonadota bacterium | reverse complement strand
GATGGAGCATTACTGGTGCCTGCGCTGGCTGCTGCAGGAGCGCATGACCGAGATGACCGCGACGGTGATGCGCGAGAACCTGGTCCGTTTCGACGCGCTGCCGCTAGTGACGCGCGTCGCCGATCTGCCGCCGCTCGCTCCCGACACCCGCGTGCGGCTCGTCGTCGGCCGCATCGACCTTCTCGCCGCGACGCTCGAGACGCGCTACGCAAGGCTTGCGGGCGAGTAGCCGCGCGACGTTGCGCCGCGCAGCACCGCGCAAGGAGACAGCCCCGCGAGCGCGACCGACACGCCGCGTCCACTTGCGCTTGGCCAGCACAAAGGAGATCGCCGGGCAATTGGAGCTACTCGGCGGAACACCGGCGAAGGTTGGTCTGGCGATATACTTCGCCACGTATGCCCGCCAAGTCTGCGCGCAAACGATCCGCACCCCGCGCCGCCGCGGTGCGCAAGAGCGCTTCGCGACCCGCCCCGCGTGCCGTCCCGGTGCCCGAGCCGCGCACGATGTCTCTGCCGTTCGTTGTTGCCGAACCCACTGCGTCCGATCGGCTGCTCGCGACCGCGGTCGGAGGCTCGATCTTGCTCCATGCTTTCGTGCTTGCTCTGAAATTCAGCCCCTTCGACCTTTCTGTGCGCGATCGCAACGGGCCAATGCTCGAAGTCGCGCTGGTCAATGCCAAATCGAAGTCCAAGCCGACCAAAGCCGAGATCCTGGCGCAGGCCAATCTCGACGGCGGCGGCAATACCGATGCCAATCGCCGTGCGAAGACGCCACTTCCCGTGCTGCCGCGCGACAGTGTCAACAGTGAGCTTGCCGTCGCCGCGCACAAAGTCGAGCAGTTGGAAAGGCAGGCCGAGGCGCTGATAACGCAGCTCAAGGCGGCGCCCGCAGTCGCGCCCCCGGTCGCCCAGCCGACCGACGTGCCCGACCCCGCGGAGCTGCCCAGCAGCAACGAGTTGCTGCAGCGCACGCTGGAGGCGATGCGGCTCGAAGCGCAGATCGACAAGGACATGGATGCGTATGCGAAGCGGCCGAAGCGGCGCTTCGTCGGCGCCCGCGCCGAGGAATACCGGTTCGCACGCTATGTCGAGGACTGGCGGCTCAAGGTCGAGCGCATCGGCAATTTCAACTACCCCGAGGCGGCGCGCGCGCAGAAGCTCTATGGGAGCCTGTTGCTGACCGTGGGCATCCGCGCCGACGGGACTCTCGAGAGCATCGCCGTCGACCGTACATCGGGTCAGAAGCTCCTCGACGTGGCGGCAACCAGGATCGTCGAGATGGCGTCGCCCTATGCCGCCTTCCCGCCCGACATCAAGCGCGATACGGACATACTCTACATCACGCGCACCTGGACGTTCACGCCGGGCGATGCGCTGATCTCGCAATAGCCGAAACGCGGCGTTGATCATGCGTCATCTCGGCCGTTGGCTGCTGTGGACGTTCGCGCTCCTCGCCGCTGCATTTATCCTGCTGCAAGGCTGGTACGCGGCGCACATCTGGTGGTGGCGCGAGCACGCACCGCGCGAGACCGCCTTCATGGCGATGCGGCTCAACCAACTACAAGAGCGCCACGCCGACGCGCGGCTCACGTACAAATGGGTTCCGTACGACAGAATCTCGGTCCAGCTCAAGCGCGCCGTGATCGCGGCGGAAGATGCGAAATTCGTCGAGCACGAAGGCTTCGACTGGGAGGGGATCCAGCACGCGCTCGACAAGAACACCCGCAAGGGCCGCGTCGTCGCCGGCGGCTCGACGATCACACAGCAGCTCGCAAAAAACCTCTTTCTTTCGGCACAACGGAGCTACTGGCGCAAGGCGGAGGAAGCGCTGATCACCTTGATGCTCGAAGCGATATTGGACAAGCGGCGCATCCTCGAGCTCTATCTCAACGTGATCGAGTGGGGGGACGGCATCTTTGGCGCCGAAGCGGCGTCGCGGCGTTACTTCGGCGCCAGCTCGGCTGCGTTGACGGCAGAGCAGTCGGCGCGGCTCGCGGCGATGGCACCCAACCCGCGTTACTACGAAAAGCATCCCGACGCCCGCGGCCTGGCGCGCAAGACAATGATCATCCTGGCGCGGATGCCCGCGGCGGAGTTGCCGTAGGCGGGATTGTCGGGCACGATTGGTGCCTTGGGAGCTGTACCGGATTCGGGGGAATAGCTGCATGGCGAGCATTCACCGCGCGCTGCCGGTGCTGTTGCGCATTTGCGCGCTCATCGACCAGCTATTCATCGTCGCGGTCGGCCCGTTCGGACAGCAGCTGGCTGGCGACGCGCGCACCGCGTGGCTCGAGACGGGAAACAAGCTCCGGCCGGCCGACGTCGAACAGTACGTAGACCTGCTTGCGCAGTACATCGATGACCCCGAGCGGCGCGATGAATTCGTGCACGATGCCAGGGAGTGCATCAGACTGTAGCGTGTCGCGTCACGCGCCGAATCGACGCACGATTCAGCTATCGAAGGGAGACGGGCATGCTCTTCAACCGTTCGATTACCACCCAGTTCACCGTCGTATTCGTCGTGGTGCTCCTGCTCGTCATCGGTTCGTTCTACCTGGTGCTCGACCGCGTTTATCGCAACGAGCTCAAGTCGCAGGCGGAAACGGTGGCCGACAATGTCGACGCGTTCGGCAGCTGGGTCTCGCAGTACGGCCGGGTTTGGGTGCGCGACGATAACAAGAGCTTCCTCGGGCAGGTGACTCTCGTCAGCGCGCCGGATACCGCGGGCGGACCGGCGGGCACGGACGTGTGGCACTTCTATTCGAAAAATCCGGCGCTGGCGCAACGCGAATTCTCCGAGGTGGTCGAGAAATCGGCGTCGCCGGCCAAATTCCGCGTGACATCGCACAACTTCATGAATCCGGTCAACAAGCCCGACGCCTTCGAGGCCAAGGCGCTGGACCGGATCCGCGCGAATCATCTGGCCGAATACTACGAGATGTCGCCGGACAGCTTCCGCTTCGCGCGCACGCTCTACGTGAAGGCTTCGTGCCTACCTTGCCATGCGAACGCCGAAAACGCGCCCGCCGACGTCAAGACGCGCTACGGCACCGAGCGCGGCTTCGGCTTCAAGGAAGGCGAGGTTGCGGGCATCATCAGCGTCCGGCTGCCCGCGCGGTCGTTCTGGAAAGTCACCACCGATGTCGTCGGCCCGCTGCAGGTTGCGCTCCTGGTCAGCGCGTTCGTCGTCGCCGTGCTGTTCATCCAATTCGCGGTCGTGCGGCCGATCACCCGCGTGACCAGGGCGGCGGAACGAATATCCGTCGGCCAGCAGGCGGACCTTGGCGCTGCGGGCCTGAAGCGGACCAGCCGCAACGAGATCCATCAACTCATCCTCGCGACGGAACGGCTGCGCGCCAGTCTGGCGCTGGCCATGCAACGACTCACCAAGAAGCAGAATGCTCCGACACCTCCGAATCCTACCGCGTAGCTGCGTCGCGATTGCCGGTAGCCTGTGGGTGGCGCACCAAGGAATAAGCCATCCGCGCACCCTGTTACCCTTGTGCGCCGTGGCGCGCAGTTCGGGCGCGCCGGGAGAGCATGGCTTGGTTCAAAGGAGACGCAGTCTTGTCTGAGACGTTGCCCAATCCCGACCTGGTCGCCGCGCTGCCGCGGTTGCGCCGCTACGCGCGGGTGCTGACCGGCGACATCCACCGCGCCGACGATCTTGTGCAGGACACGCTGGCGCGTGCCTGGGAAAAGCGGCGGTTGTGGCAGGCTGGAAGCGATCTGCGCGCGTGGCTGTTTACGATCATGCACAACGTTCACATCAATCAGTTCGCCATGCGCCAGCGCGAATATGCGCACGCTTCGCTCGACGCCGACGATGGCGCCGCGGCAGGCTGGGAGATTGCCGTGCGCGCGACCCAGTCCGATCGGGTCGAGCTCTCCGAAGTCCTGGTGCAGATTGGAAGATTGCCGGTCGAGCAACGCGAGGTGCTCATGCTCGCCGCGGTCGAAGAATTGCGCTACGAGGAGATCGGCGCGGTTCTCGGAGTGCCGATCGGCACCGTCATGTCGCGATTGTCGCGAGCGCGGGAGAAGCTCCGGCGGATGACGGCGGAAACGCCGCCGTCGACGCTGAAGGTCGTGCGATGAGTGGCCAAAAATGAGCGAGAACATGCCGCTTTCCGACGAGGAACTCCACGCCTACGCTGACAATCAGCTCTCGCGCGAGCGCGCGAGCGAGGTCGCGGCCACACTTGCCCGCGAGCCCGCGTTGGCCGCGCGCGTCGCCGAAATCCGCCGCCAGAACGCTCTGCTGCGCGACGCGCTCGATCCGTGGCTCTCCGAGCCGCTGCCGCGCGAGCTGCTTTTGGCCGCAGCGGGATCCACCTCGCGCCCGCGGTCGCGCTGGCTACCCGCGGCAATCGCGGCGGCCGCTGCGCTCGTCCTCGGCATCGGCGTCGGCTGGTTCGGCCGGAGCGAAATGCTGGAGCTTGCCGGCACACCGATTACGTTCCAGAGGCAAGCCGCGCTCACGCACGCGCTGTACGCGGCCGACGCGAACCGCCCGGTCGAAGTGTGGGCCAACGAGGAAGAGCGGCTGGTGCGCTGGCTGTCGAAGCGCTTGAATTTCCCGTTGCATGCTCCGAACCTCAACGCCATGGGCTTTGCGCTGGTCGGCGGGCGCCTGGTCGCCGGCAACGAGAAGCCGGGCGCGCTTTTCATGTACGAGAACGCGGACAAGCAGCGCATCTCGCTCCTGGTGCGAAAGGATGCCGAGCCGTCGCGGGAAACCGCGTTCCAATACGCCGTGGAAGATGGCGTCGGCGTCTTCTACTGGATCGACGATGCTTGCGGCTACGCGCTGTCCGGCCGACTCGACCGCAGCCAGTTGCTCGCGATCGCGCGCGTGGTCTACGGCGAGCTCGCCGCGGCCGACGCCGGAGCGCCGAAACGGTAAACGTCCGGTACGACAGGGGTCTTCGGTCGGTCGCCTGCGACTGATTCGCCATCGATCGTCAAAACGCCACGGGCCCGCGCGTGGTCTGCAGCATGGTCGCGAGCCGCGGCGTCACGGCGAATGTCACCTTCAGCGTGTCCTCAAGTGAAAGCGCCGCGAGCGCGGAGCGGATCGCAGCGGGATCGGGATGGGCGCCGGCAAGCGCGAGCAGCCGAAGGTCGGCGTCGGGCATCGCGTCCGCCGGATGGCGCTCGTCCGCCCACTGGATCAGCGTCGGCAGCAAGCCGTCGCCCGGAAGATGCCCGTCGGCGGGAATCGTGATCCACCATTCGAACGCGCCACGCGCCATCGCGTGCACCTCGCCGCAATCGACCGGACAAGCGCGCCGCGCGGCGAAGATGTCGTCGGTACGCGCGACCCAATGGATCAGCCGCGGCGCTTTCTGCACCTCGGTGCGAAGCGCCGTCGTATCGAGTCCGAACCACCGTGCGCGGCCCGGCGCGACTCCGGTCGGGTCGATGGCGATTACTTCGAGGTAGGTCTTCTCGCCGAGCTTGAGCAGGCTGTTGTGCGTGCCCATCGCGACATGCTTGCCGCCGCGCAGTGGTCGAACCCCGAGCCGCGTCTCGAAATAGTCCTCGCCCTGCTCTAGCGTCGCCGCCGCGACGACCAGATGGTCGAGGACGGCGGACAACATCAACTTTTCGTGGATTCGTGCGCGGCAAAATCGAGCTCGACCCGCGCCCCGTTCGGATCGAAAAAAAACACCTGCCACGCACCCGAGCCCACCTGTTGCCGACAGATGTACTCAACGTTGTGTGCGGCCAGTTTGGCGAGCGTCGCCGGCAGGCCGCGGGCGGAGAACGCAATGTGATCGATCACCCCGGGCTTGAGCGCGTCGCGGTCGCGCCCGCCAACGATGTGCAATATCGCGCGGCCTTCCGCGTAAAGCCACGCACCGGGAAAATCGAAGGCGGGGCGATCGCCGGGGACGAGCCCCAATACGTCGCCGTAGAAACGGACCGTCTTCGCTACATCGTCGGTGAGCACCGTGAAATGGTTCATGCCTTCGATGGTCATGTCTGGACCCTTTCATTTGCCGACGTCGATCAGGTTCCGCGCAACTGCAGCGCAAAAAACGCGGCGAATAGCGCGCTCGCGTCGGGCGGATGCGGATCATTGTACGCAAAAGCGCCGTCGCCGCCGCTCCAGGCGTGGCCAAGTCCGGTCACGCGCACCAGGCGCGCGACCACGCGACCGTCGAGGCGGTAATCATCGACTAGCATCGTGCGACCCTCGCCGAGCGGCGTATGGACGCTTGCATCGGCGGCGGGCAGGTTATCGCGGGCGCCTGGCGCGGGCGGCAAGCGACCGTTGAAAACGAGGTACTGATGCACGAGCTCAACCGCGTTTCTGGGCGCGACCACGTCGTCACGCTCGCCGTGGATCACGCACAGCGGGAGCGGGAGGGCGCGCGCCGAAGTGTGTTCGCGCGCCTGCAACGCGATCGAGTCGATGTCCGCATCGGCACCGGAGGCGAGCACTTTCAACGCCGTGACCGCGCTTGAAGCCGCACCGCAGGCTACTCCCGAATGCACGCCGATGGCGGCGAACAGCTTGGCGAAGTGCAGTCCGAGCACCGCGGCAAGGCAGCCACCGGAGGACATTCCGATGACGAACATGCGCCGCGGATGCGCCCCGTAGGTGCGGCGCACCGCGCGCACCTGTGCGGCGACGATCGCCGCTTCGCCTTTCCCTGCGGCCGTGCGTTGATCGAACCAGTTCCAGCAGCCCCAGGAGTTCGCATCGCGCGCTTGGCGCGGGAGCAGAACGAGCCAGTCGCGCTCGTCGGCGAGCTCGGTGATCCGCGTCCCCGCCGCGATTTCCTCCGGCGTCTGCTTGCAGCCGTGGAGGAGTACCAGCAGTGGCCGCCGATGCCAGTGCGCATGGCCGCGCGGAACGTAGACCAAATAGTCTCGCGACGGCCACACCCACGGCGCGACCGGAACCCAGCCCTGCAACGCGAACTTGCTGCCCGTCTCGAACCGGCCGGGCTCCGGCGGCGCGCGGCGAAAAAGGCGGGCGAGGAATCCGCGTGCACGCGACCATAGCGACGTGGCGTGGGACTCTGGCGGATGATCGGACATGGACGTTCTTGTATGTTCGTAGCTGATGCCGGCCCCTCACCCGCCCGGCGCTGCGCGCCGTGCACCCTCTCCCCGCGTGCGGGGAGAGGGTTGGGGTGCGGGGTCAGATCAGAATGACGTCGTACTGTTCCTGCGTGTAAAGCGTCTCGACCTGCAGCGAGATCGGCTTGCCGATGAAATCGCCGAGCTGGGCGAGGCTCTGCGACTCCTCGTCGAGAAACAAGTCGATCACCGACTGCGAGGCGAGGATGCGGAACTCGCGGGCATTGAACTGCTTGGCTTCGCGGAGGATCTCGCGGAGGATCTCGTAGCAGACGGTCTGCGCGGTCCGGAGCTCGCCGCGGCCGCCGCAGGTCGCGCAGGGTTCGCATAGGATGTGGGCCAGACTTTCGCGGGTACGCTTGCGCGTCATCTCGACCAGTCCCAGCTGCGTGAAGCCGTTGACCGTCAGCCGCGTGCGGTCGCGGTCCAGCGCCTTATCGAATTCCGCCAGCACGGCCGCGCGATGGTCGGCGTTCTCCATGTCGATGAAGTCGATGATGATGATCCCGCCCAGGTTGCGCAACCGAAGCTGGCGCGCGATTACCTGCGCCGCTTCGAGGTTGGTCTTGAAGATCGTATCGTCGAAGCTGCGCCCGCCGACGAAGCCGCCGGTGTTGACATCGATCGTCGTCATGGCCTCCGTCTGGTCGACAATCAGATAGCCGCCCGACTTGAGATCGACCCGGCGCGCAAGCGCCTTCTCGATCTCGTCCTCGACGGCGTGCAGATCGAACAGCGGACGTTCGCCGCTGTAATGGATGATGCGCTCGACGATGGTCTGTGTATACTGCTGCGCAAAGTCCAGCATCTTCTGGCATGTCTCGCGCGAATCGACCAGGATACGCACCGACTCCTCGGTTGCCATGTCGCGCAAAACGCGTTGTGCGAGGTTCAGGTCCTGATAGATCAGCGAGGGCACCGGAAGCGAGCCCGACTTCGCGGTGAGGTCGCTCCAGAGCTTGGTCAGGTACTCGATGTCGTTCTGCAGCTCGCGTTCGGTTGCGGTCTCCGCCATCGTGCGGATGATGAACCCCCCGGCGAGCCCTTCGGGAAGCAACTGCTGCAGCCTGCCGCGCAGGCTTTCGCGCTCGGCCTCGTCCTCGATGCGCTGGGAGATGCCGATGTGCGAATCCTGCGGCAGATAGACGAGCAGTCGTCCGGCTAAGCTGACCTGCGTGGAGAGCCGCGCGCCCTTGCTGCCGATCGGGTCCTTGATCACCTGCACCAGCAGCGACTGGCCCTCGTGCAGGATGCGCTCGATCGGCCGGGTTTCGTGACTATGACTGTTCTGGCGGTGTTCCCAGATGTCGGCGATGTGCAAAAAGGCTGCGCGCTCGAGCCCGATCTCGACGAAAGCCGATTGCATCCCGGGCAACACGCGGGCGACGCGGCCGACGTAGATGTTGCCGACGAGTCCGCGCGCGGACGAGCGCTCGATGTGCAACTCCTGCACGACTCCCTGCTCGAGCATGGCGACGCGCGTCTCCTGCGGCGTTACATTGATAAGGATTTCGTGACTCATCGCATTTCGCTTATAGCACTGGGAAACCGATGCGCGCCAGAATCTCGGCCATTTCGAACAAAGGCAGACCCATCACGCCCGAGTAGCTGCCTTCCAGATGCTGGACGAACGCGGCAGCCTTGCCCTGGATGGCGTAGCTGCCGGCCTTGTCGAACGGTTCGCCGGTCGCGACGTAGCGCTCGATCTCGTCGCGCCCGATTGCACGGAAAGTTACGCGCGAGGTCGATACCGCCAGCGCAAGCTGGGTTTGCCAGCGGATGGCGATCGCGGTGATCACTTCGTGGGTGCGCCCGGATAACGCGGCAAGCATCGCCACGGCGGCCGCCGCGTCGGCCGGCTTTCCCAGCGCCGCGCCGTCGAGGACCACTTCGGTGTCCGCCGCGAGCACGGGCCTCGGCGCGAGGCCGCGCCGTCCCATGCGATGCCAACCGGTGGAGGCCTTCAGGCGGGCGATGCGCCTGACGTATTCCAGCGGTGCCTCGCCTTGGCGCGGCGCTTCGACCAGATCGCGGCGCCGTCCCGGCGCTTCGCGCAGGAGCAACTCCTCGAATTCGACCGCGAGCTGGCGCAGAAGCTCCTGCCGGCGCGGGCTCTTCGACGCGAGATACACCGACGGGCGCTCGGTGAGAACGAAGAGTTCGCTCATTCGCGATGGTAGGGGTGACCGCGCAGCAAGCTCGCCGCACGGTAGATCTGCTCGGCGAGCACGATCCGCACGAGACCGTGCGGCAATGTTAGCGCGGAAAGCGCCAGCAAGACATCGGCATCGCGCTTGACCGCACCGGCGAGACCGTCGGCGCTGCCGATCACGAATGCGACCGGCGACGCATTGTCGCGCCAGCCGCGCAATTTTTCGGCGAGTCGCGAAGTCGTCCAAGCTTCGCCGCGCTCGTCCAACGCGACGACCAGCCACCCTTTGGTCGCCGCGGCGATGCGTACGGCTTCGGCGGCAAGGACCCTGGTAACGGTTTTTGCGCGCTCGCGCGGCTCGGGCTTGACCTCGAGCAATTCCAGCGCGAACTCGCGCGGCAAACGCCGCGCGTAATCGTCGAACGCGGCATTGACCCATGGCGGCATGCGCTGGCCGAGTGCGACGATGCGAATTTTCACGAGAATTGCGTAAGGGCCGAATTACGGCCTCGGAGGGAGACAGGAGCGAAGCTTGGGACCCCGGAGGGGCCGCCGCGCGCAATCCCTGCGGCGTTGCTTCGATACGCGTGCGCGCGCAGCTATGGCCGGCGAGGTCAGGCGGCTGAGGCTGTCTTGCCGCGCCTTCGTGGCGCTGGCGGCGTCCACAACTCCTCGAGATTGTAATACGCACGTGTCGTCGGTTGCATGATGTGCACGACGATGTCGCCGCCATCGACAAGCACCCATTCGCCCGACTGTTCGCCTTCGACGCCGACGATGGTCGCGCCCGCCGCCTTCAACGCTTCGCGTACATGCTGCGCCAACGCTCGCACCTGCCGATTCGATTCGGCGGTAGCGATGATCAGGGTGTCGTAGAGGCTGGTAAGCTTGCGGACATCGAGGACCGTGATGTTCCGCGCTTTGATGTCTTCGAGGGCGGCGATGGCGGTTTTCTGAACCTTGTTATAACGCATCCGGGAGGGACCGATACAGTTGGTTGCGGTCAATATAGTCTAGAACTGCTGCAGGAAGCAAACCGCGCACCTGTTCGCGACCCGCAGTTCCACGCGCAAGTGCCGCGCGGATTTCGGTCGCAGAGATCGGTTGCGGTGTCACCGGCACGCGCACGATCGAGCCGGCGAGCGTGCGCTCGAGGCGCAAGGGATCGGTCGTGAGTCTGCGCTCCCAGTGAACCTGGAGAGGCAGCGGCAGCTCCACGACGGATGGCGTCGGTCCGGGGCGCTCGACCACGACGAAATGCGCGAGCGTAAACAGGCGTTCCCAGTGCCACCACAGCGTAAATCCGGCGAACGCGTCCGCGCCGATCAGCAGCGCAAGCGGCAGCGCGGGTTGCTCCGCATGCAGTTCTTCGAGCGTCCGGACCGTATAGCTCAGCCCGGCGCGCCGGATTTCGCGCGCATCTGCAGCGAGTCCGGAGAATTCGGCGCAACCCAACGCCGTCATCGCGAATCGATGCTCGGCCGACGCGACTGGCGGTGCGCGGTGGGGCGGAATGTTCGCGGGAATCAAGCGTACCTCGGGAAGCGACAACGCTGCCTTGACGTCGGCAGCAAGGCGCAGATGGCCGTAATGAATCGGGTCGAACGTGCCACCGAGTATCGCGAGCACGCGGATCAGCCGACTCATTGGACCTCCCGCGGCGCGTGCGCACCTCGTGCCGCAGCGGAATCAACTGGCACGGCGGCCCGGGCCCGAGACAAGCGACTCCACGTGGTCGAGGTCGGACTGGATGATGCGCAGGACTTCGTCGTTGATCACGTCGCTCGCGCGCAGCTGCATCAGCTCGTCGCGTTCCGCGCGCAGTGCCGCGAGACGCAGCCGCCGCTCCGCCTCGCGGACCGCTCCGACCTGACGCCGGCGCTCGGCATTGGCGGAGTCTTGCTCGATCCGCAGCTCGTACTCGTCGATCAACGACTTTGCGTAGTCGCGCTCTGCGCGCTCGGTCAGCCGCGGCAGCTCCTTCCGGATAGCGGCGGCAGCAGCCTGCGCGGTGGCAAGCCGCGCCGCGCGTTCCTCGCGCTCGGCGGTGCCGTCGCCGCGAATGCGGAGCCAGCGGATTACCCACGGCAGTGTGAGCCCGTTGATGACGAGCGTGATCACGATGACGCTTGCCGCAAGCAGGATGATCAGCTCTCGGAACGGGAACGGCGCGCCCGACGCGGTGACGAGCGGGATCGACAACGCAGCAGCCAGCGTCACCGACCCGCGAATACCCGCCCAGCCGACCAGAAACACCTCGCGTGGGTCGCGAGTTCCTTCGCGCTCGCGAATGCGCCGGAAAAGCCACAGCGGAACGTAAGCGGCAGGGAAAACCCAGATGATCCGCAGAACGATCACGACTACCGCGACGCAGAGCGCGAGCAGCGCCAGGCCGAACGCGCTCGTCTGGGGAATCGCTGCGATCACCGAGTGGAGCTCGACTCCGAGGAGAAGAAACACCAGCCCGTTGAAAGCGTACGTCAGCATCCGCCACACTTCCCACGCGTGGGTGCGCGTCGGTGCGTCGAGATGACGCGAGTCGTCGACGCCGGCAAAGAGTCCAGCCGCGACAACGGCGAGGATGCTGCCCAGGCCGAGCGCCTCCGACGCGAGATACGCGGCGTAGGGCGTGAGTACGGAGATTACCGTCTGTATCGTCGGATCGTCGATGCAGAAACGCGCCAGGTGAGCGCGCAGGCGCCCGATCGTCCAGGCGACGGCAAGACCGACCAGGAAGCCGCCGCCCGAAAGCACGAAGAACTGCAGCGCCGCTTCGCGCCAGCTGAACACGCCGGTCACCACTGCCGCGGTGGCAAACTTGAACGCCACCAGTCCAGACGCGTCATTGATCAGACTCTCTCCATTGACGATCATGGTCACGCGCGCGGGAATCCTTAGCTTGCCGGTGACGGCGCTGACAGCGACGGCGTCGGTCGGCGAGACTACCGCGCCGAGCGCGAAAGCCGCGGCAAGGGGAAGCTCGGGCAGCAGCCAATGCAGTAGATAGCCGACGACGACGACCGTCAGCAGGACGAGGCCCAAGGCAAGCAGCAATACCGGTCGCAGGACGTCGATCAGATCGCGCTTTGGCATGACCCAGGCTTCCGCGAAAAGCAACGGCGGAATGAATAACAGAAAAAATACTTCGGGCGGCACGGAGAACGAGCCGAACATGGGCAGATAAGAAAGCGCGACGCCCGCGCCGACCTGAAGGAGCGGCAACGGCACTGGCAGCCATTTGCCGATCGCCCCGACCAGCGCGACGGCGAGCAGCAATCCGAGGGTGATCTCGATGATTTCCATCGTCGAGCCGTTATTGTACGGTGTACGCGCTCTCGCCTGACGTGGCCGCTTTCTTCAGCCTAGGAGCCTGTCGGGCTTACTCTCACGCGACAGTAAGCCCGACAGGCTCCTAGAACCGCGATCCGGGAGCGGTAAGGAACGCAGCCTCCTCGGGCGTCGACTCGCGCCCCAGGATCGCGTTGCGGTGGGGGAAGCGCCCGAAGAGGCGAATGATTTCCGCATGCCGCTCGGCCCAGGCGAGAGGCTCGACGAGCCCTGTCTGATCGCGCAGGCGGCGGAAGAGCGACACGGCGCGCTCCTGTGCACTCAGCGACTCCGCGTGCACGCAGGGCATGTACATGAACCAGCGTTCGACCGGGATGAGATTGCCGTCGTCATCGCGTGCGATCGCTTCCTCGGCCAGCGCGAGCGCCAGCGCATCGCCAGCGAAGGCGCGCGGCGCGTCGCGGAAGCTGTTGCGCGTGAACTGGTCGAGCAGCAGGATGCGTGCCAGCGTCCCGCGCGGCGTCGTCCAGTCGGCGAACCCGCCGGAGAGCGCCGTCTCGATCGCCGCGCCGAAGCGCTCGCGGATCGCAGCATCGAATGTGGCGTCTTTGCGGAACCATGCTTTCCGCGTGCTGCCGTACCCCGCCGAGCCCGCGCGGCCGAACCAGAACTCGAGGATTTCCTCCTGCATCGGCAAAGCGCTCCTTGGGCGACAGCTGCGAATGACTGATATAGTGGCACGACACCGGCAACGCAAGTCGTCCCCGTCGGCTTTGGAGTGGCGGCCATGACGATGCGAACTTCATACCGCGACATCTTTCTGCTTGCGTGCTGCCAGGCGCTGCTGCTCGTCAACAACGGCGGCCTCATCGCGATGAATGGCCTGGTCGGATACGCTCTGGCCGACGACAAGGCATTCGCGACTGCGGGTGCGACGACCTTCGTGCTCGGGTCGGCGCTCTCGGCGATGCCCGCCGCGTTGTGGATGGCCAAAGTCGGCCGCCGCCGCGGCTTCATGACCGGGTCGATCGCCGCCGTTTTCGGCGGCGCGATTTGCGCGCTGGCGCTCGCGTGGTCGAGCTTTGCGCTGTTTTGCCTGGGCACGGCGATCATCGGCGTGTATACGGCATTCGGATTGCAGTACCGGTTTGCCGCCGCCGAAGTCGCCGCTCCGGAATTCAAGGCCAAGGCGATCTCGCTGGTGCTGGCCGGAGGAATCGCCGGTGGCTTTCTCGGCCCGGAAGCGAGTCGTTGGGCGAAGGATCTGCTGCCGGTGCCGTTCCTCGGGTCGTTTATCGGACTGTCCGCGATTGCGCTCATCGCTCTCGGCGTGCAGTCGCAGGTCCGGGTTCCTCCGCCCTCAATTGCCGGCTCGGGCGGCGGCCGGCCGTTGTCCGAGATCGCGCGTCAACCGGTATTCGTCGTCGCCGTGCTTTCCGCGGCACTGGGCTACGGCGTCATGAACCTGCTGATGACGGCCACGCCGCTGGCGATGAGCTTCTGCGGTTATCCGTTCGCGGCGGCGGCATTCGTGATCGAATGGCACGTAGTCGGCATGTACGCGCCGGGCTTCGTCACCGGCAGTCTGATCCAGCGTTTCGGTGCGCTCAGGGTGATCGTTGCCGGAACGCTGCTGATGGCCGCGTGCGTGGGTGTCGCGCTCGCGGGTAGTCGGGTCGGGCATTTCTGGGCAGCGCTGGTCTTGCTCGGCGTCGGTTGGAACCTCATGTATACCGGCGGCACGACGCTGTTGACCGAGGTTTACACGCCCGCGGAAAAGGCGAAGACGCAGGGCCTCAACGACGTCATCGTGTTCGCGGTGATGGGCATCTCGTCGTTTTCGTCGGGTGCGCTGATCGACATCGCGGGCTGGGAGCGCATGAATGCCCTGACGCTGCCGTTCGTCGCCGTCGTGATGCTCGCTGCGCTCTGGCTCTTCGCGCTGCGCCGAAGAAGCGACGGGGATCGCGCGAGGACGAAGCCGGAGCGCGGAGCAGGGGCTCCGCGAGCGTAGCGAGACGGGATGCGACCGCGGAGGCGGATGCCCCGCGAGCAACTCAATGATTCGGTCTTCACTAATGCCCGTGTGCTCGCAGGAATCGGCGCAGGCGGCCGACGCGCTTATGTTGCGCCGACCACTACGGGATCAAAAGGGGCCACCGCGCAAGTGCCGTGCGGCCGAAGGCGAAGTGAGCTCGGCGAACAGGACTTTTCGGCGATGACGCAACTCGATCGCGACACTCTTGACGCATGGGTCGGCAAGAGCGAGACGCGCGAGGACGTCATCGATGCACGGCCGCTGGTGCTCCTGTCGGCGACGCTCGACCGCGACGATCCGTCGCCGCGCGCCGGAGATGCCGTGCCGCCGCTCTGGCATTGGCTGTATTTTCTGCCGGCGTATCGCCAATCCGAAGTCGGCCCCGACGGGCATGCGAAGCGAGGAGGTTTCCTGCCGCCCGTGCCGCTGCCGCGCCGGATGTGGGCCGGCAGCCGCATCGAATGGCACCGCCCGCTCACCGTCGGCGCCGCCGCCACGCGCAACTCGCGCATCGTGTCGGTGACGCCGAAGCGCGGCCAGAGCGGAGAGCTCTTGTTCGTCGTCGTCCGGCACGAAATCTCGGTGACCGGTGGCCTGGTGTTGACCGAGGAGCACGACATCGTCTATCGCGATCTGGCGCCGACGGATCCGGAGCGGCGCGCAACGCGTGCAACGCCCTCCGCCGAATGGACGCGACGCGTCGTTCCGGATGACGTCCTGCTGTTCCGCTATTCGGCGCTGACGTTCAACAGCCACCGCATCCATTACGACCGCCGCTACGTCACCGACGTCGAGGGCTATCCGGGCCTGGTCGTCCATGGACCGCTGCTCGCGACGCTGCTGGTCGACCTGGTGCGGCGTCATCGGCCCGACGCGCAGCTCCGGCGCTTCGAATTCCGCGCCAATAAGCCGCTGTTCGACGTCGCGCCGTTCGACGTGTGCGGACGGCCCGAGGATGACGGCCGCGTGTCGCTCTGGGCGCGAGGGCCGGACAGCGCACTCGCGATGAGTGCGGTGGCGACGCTTGCCTAGCGGCGATGGACAACGCGCGAATTCCATGACCGTGCGGCCGCTCGATGGCATCCTCGTCGTCTCGCTCGAGCACGCGATTGCGGCGCCGTTCTGCACGCGGCAGCTCGCCGATCTCGGCGCGCGGGTGATCAAGATCGAGCGTCCCGGCGTCGGCGACTTCGCCCGAGCGTACGACGAGAGAGTACGCGGCATGTCCTCGCACTTCGTGTGGGTGAATCGCTCGAAACAGAGCCTTACGCTCGACCTCAAGCAGGACCGCGCCCGCAACGTACTCTCCAAGCTGATCGCGCGCGCCGACGTGCTGGTGCAAAATCTCGCGCCCGGGGCGGCCGACCGGCTTGGACTTTCGGACGAAGCGCTCCGACCGCGGCACTCGCGGCTCATCGTCTGCGACATTTCCGGCTATGGCGCCGACGGACCGTATCGCGACAAGAAAGCCTACGATCTCCTGATTCAGAGCGAGGCCGGCTTTCTGTCGGTGACCGGGACGCCCGAGGACCCCGCGAAAGCCGGCTGCTCGATCGCGGACATCGCCGCGGGCATGTACGCGTACACCGGCATTCTCGCCGCGCTGCTGCAGCGACAACGCACCGCCGAGGGCTCGCGGATCGACGTGTCGATGCTCGAAGCGCTCACCGAGTGGATGAGCTTCCCGCTTTATTACGCTTTCGAAGGGGCCGGCGCACCAGAGCGGTCGGGCGCGGCGCACGCGACGATCTACCCCTATGGTCCGTTCGAGGCCGGCGACGGCAAGACGGTAATGCTCGGCCTGCAGAACGAACGCGAGTGGGCGGCGTTTTGCACCGATGTCCTGCGGCAGCCTGCGCTCGCCACCGATCCACGCTTTGCCGCCAACGCGCGCCGCCACGCCAACCGCGTGGCGTTGCGTGCGATCATTCTCGACGTGTTCCGGACGCTGACCGCGGCCGAGGTCGTTGCCCGTCTCGACGCGGCGCAGATCGCCAATGCGCGCGTGAACACGATGGACGATGTGTGGGTGCATCCGCAGCTCGAGGCGCGCAAGCGCTGGACTACGGTCGAGACACCGGTTGGAAAGGTCCCGGCGCTACTGCCGCCGGGAGCAAGCGACGCGTACGATTACCGCACGGACGCGGTTCCCGCGCTCGGCGAGCATACCGACGCGATCCTGCGCGAGTTGGGCTACGCTGAGGGTGACATCGCCGCGCTGCGCGGGGCCGGTGCAGTTTGAAATGTAGCCCGGGTTGAGCCCAGGGCGAAACCCGGGGCGACATGGCCCAGGCGCCGTCAGCCGGGCTACGCGGTTACACAGCCGGAAACTTCCAGTAGACCGCGTCGATCGTCTTGCCGTACTTGGTGTGGACATGCGCTTTGAGCGCCTGGCCCAACGCGTACGACTCTGCGGGGTCACGCCAGGCCGCGTGCCCGGGCTTCACGCGAACGAAGACGATGCTGTGGTCGACATCGAGGACGATCGAACTGACGTCCGCGGGCACTCCGCGCGCCGCGAGGAATTCTGCGCTGGCGCGATCGAGCTCGGCGTCCCCGGTATCGATCAGGAGCCTGCGATTGATTGCCGCGAGGAAGAGCGCCATGACGCCGAGGATCACGCCGACGGTAATTGCGACGAGGGCGTCGAACTCGGGGCGCGGCCCCGCGACGAACGATACGCCCGCGACCAGGAGGGTAAGCAGAATCCCGAGCAGCGCTACCGCATCCTCGAGCACGACGGCGAGCACCGTGGTGTCGGCGCGATTGGCGAACAGGCCCTTCCAGCCGCCGATTTCGCGGACCGCGACGACGAAGGTCAGCGACTCCAAGGCGAGCGCGAACAGCAGCAGGCCGACCACCAGAGGCGTGAACGGCTCGACCGCTTCCGGAAGCAACAGCGCGTGCACGCCGTGATAGACGTTGACGCCGCAGCCGATGAAAAACACGCTGACCGCGGATACCAGCGCCCAAAAGAATTTCTCCTGCCCGCGCCCGAACGGATGCAATGCATCGGGCCCGCCCCGGCCGCGCACTTCGCCCACCTTCAGCAAGACCTGATTGGCGACGTCGGCAAGCGAGTGGATCGTCTCGGCGAACAGCGTGGGCGATCCGGTGACGAGCCAACCGAAGCCCTTCGACGCAGCGATTGCAGTATTCGTGGCGATGGAGAGGGAGACCGAGGAGGACATGGTGCAACGGATACGCCGTATGAAAAATCGCTCTCGCCCCCGACACGCGGAATGGGCTAAGGTGTACCAGCGAGTGTATCCCGGCGCTCGCCCTCACCCTAACCCTCCCAGAGGGAGAGGGAACAACACAACTCGTCGACACGCTTATGTTCGTATCTGCCCGGAGCCGATGACGATCCACTTCTGGCTGGTGAGTCCCTCGAGACCGACCGGCCCGCGCGCGTGGAGCTTGTTGGTCGAGATGCCGATCTCCGCCCCGAGCCCGAACTCGTAGCCGTCGGCGAAGCGCGTCGAGGCGTTCACGAGCACCGAGCTGGAATCGACTTCGCGGAGGAAGCGTAGCGCGTTCGTATAGTCCTCGGTGACGATCGCGTCGGTATGCTGGGAGCCGTATTTGGCGATATGCTCGATCGCGGCATCGAGCGAAGGCACGATCCGGACGGCGAGTATGGGCGCCAGGTACTCGGTGTACCAGTCGTTCTCGGTGGCGTGCTTCATCGTGGGCACAAGCGCGCGCGCCGCAGCGTCTCCCCGCAGTTCGACGCCTTTGGTCGCGTAGATCTTCGCCAGCGGCGGCAATGCGCGCGGCGCGATCTTCTCGTGCACGAGCAGCGTTTCCATGGCATTGCAGGGGCTGTAGCGCTGTGTTTTGGCGTTGTCGGCGATGCGGATGGCCATTTCGACGTCGGCGCGTTCGTCGATGAAGACGTGGCATACGCCGTCGAGGTGCTTGATCACCGGTACGGTCGCTTCGGCGGCGACGCGTTGAATCAGCGTCTTTCCTCCACGCGGGACGAGCACATCCACGTATTTGTCCATCGTGATCAGCAGTCCGACGGCCATGCGGTCGGTCGTGCCGAGAAGCTGTACGGCATCCTCGGGCAATCCCGCCTCCCTCAGCCCCTCGTGCACACAGGCAACGATCGCCTGGTTCGAATGCACCGCTTCGGAGCCGCCGCGTAGAATGCAGGCGTTGCCCGATTTGAGGCAAAGGCCTGCCGCATCCGCGGTCACGTTGGGACGCGATTCGTAGATGATCCCGACGACGCCCAGGGGCACGCGCATCCGGCCGACCTGGATCCCGGTCGGGCGATATTTGAGATCGCTGATACTGCCGACCGGATCGGCCAGTGCGGCGATCTGCCGCAGTCCATCGGCCATCGCTGCCACCGTCGCGGGCTTGAGGGTCAGGCGGTCGACGAACGCGGCGTCATTGCCGGTCGCGCGCGCTCCGGTGATGTCCTTGGCGTTGGCCGCAAGGAGCTTCGCTTCGTCGCGGCGGATCGCCGCCGCCGCGGCATCGAGCGCGGAATCCTTGGCGTGGGTCGACGCGCGGGCCAGAGCCCGCGCCGCGGCGCGGGCGCGCTCGCCTACTTCCCGCATGTAGACGGAAAGATCAAGGCCCGGGACGCTGAGATTGCTCACCCGCTCATTGTAACCGACACCCTGCGGCAGCAAACGGCGCCGGCTTCTTTAGAACTTGTGCGCGTCCAGTATCTCCACGCCGTTGTCGGTGCCGACCAGGATCACGTCGGCGCCGCGCCGCGCGAACAGGCCGTTGGTGACGACGCCGACGATGTTGTTGATCTTCATTTCCAGCTCGGCAGGATTGAGGATGCGCAGGTCTTCGACGTCGAGGATGATGTTGCCGTTGTCGGTCGTGAAATGCTCGCGCAGCTGCGGGTAGCCGCCGAGCCGGACCAACTCGTGCGCGACGTGGCTCCTCGCCATCGGAATGACCTCGACGGGCAGCGGGTAACCGCCCAGCACGCCGACCAGCTTCGACCGGTCGACGATGCAGACGAAGCTCCTCGCTACCGCCGCGACGATCTTCTCCCGGGTGAGCGCGCCGCCGCCGCCTTTGATCATCGCGCCGTGCGCGGTGGTCTCGTCGGCGCCGTCGATGTAGACGGGCAGCTCGTCGACACTGGTCAGCTCGACGACCGGAATGCCGTGGCCTTTGAGTCTCTCGGCGGTCTTCACCGAGCTCGCGACGGCGCCCCGGATGTGCTTTTTCGCCTTCGCCAGCTCGTCGATGAAATAATTGGTTGTCGACCCGCTGCCGACGCCGAGGTAGGCATCCTCGATGACGTGCTTGACCGCCTCGCGCGCGACGAGTCGCTTCTGTTCGTCCTGGGTCACGGCTTCTTCCGTACCGGGGGCAGGTCGGTACACACGCCTTCGAACACTTCGGCGGCGAAACCGACCGATTCGCTCAGCGTCGGATGCGGATGGATGGTCTTGCCGATGTCGACCGCGTCCGCACCCATCTCGATCGCGAGCGCGATCTCGCTGATCAGATCACCGGCGTGCGTGCCGACGATCCCGCCGCCGACGACGCGGTGCGTCGACGCGTCGAACAGGAGCTTGGTAAAGCCCTCGTCGCGGCCGTTGGCGATCGCGCGGCCGGAAGCCGCCCAGGGGAAAAGCCCCTTCTGGATCTTCACGCCCTTGGCCTTCGCCTCGTCTTCGGTGAGGCCGACCCAGGCGATTTCGGGGTCGGTGTATGCGACCGACGGGATCACGCGCGCATCGAAGAACGATTTCTCGCCAGCAGCGGCTTCCGCGGCGACGTGCGCCTCGTGCACCGCCTTGTGCGCGAGCATCGGCTGCCCGATGATGTCGCCGATCGCGTGGATATGCGAGACGTTGGTGCGCAGCTGATTGTCGGCGGGAATGAAGCCGCGGTCGGTGACCGCGACGCCAGCCTTGTCGGCGCCGATCTTCTTCCCGTTCGGACTGCGGCCCACCGAAAGCAGGACCAGGTCGTAGGGCTGCGGTCCTTGCGGTGCCTGCTCGCCTTCGAGGGTTACGTAGATCGCGTCCTTTTTCGCCTCGGCCCCGACGGTCTTGGTCTTGAGCATCACGCGATCGAAGCGCGGCTTGTTCATCTTTTCCCAGACCTTCACCAGATCGCGGTCGGCGCCCAACATCAGGCCGTCGAGCATTTCGACGACATCGAGCCGGGCGCCGAGCGTCGAGTAGACGGTGGCCATTTCGAGGCCGATGATGCCACCGCCGACGACGAGCATCCGCTTCGGGACCGATTTGAGCTCGAGGGCGCCGGTCGAGTCGACGATACGCGGATCCTCCGGCATGAACGGCAGCCACACGGACTGCGAACCGGCGGCGATGATCGCCTTGGCGAAGCGCACGATTTTTTTGGTACCCGTCTTGGCCTGGCCCGGGCCGTCGGTAAGCTCCACCACGGCGTGCTGCGCATCGAGGAATGCAGCGATGCCGCGCACGACCTCGACCTTGCGCGCCTTGGCCATGCCGGCCAAGCCGCCAGTCAGCTTGCCGACAACCTTGTTCTTCCACCCGCGGAGCGCGTCGAGATCGATCTTCGGCGGCCCGTAGGTGATGCCGTGTTCGCCGAGCACCGCGGCTTCGTCCATCACCGCCGCGATGTGAAGCAACGCCTTCGACGGGATGCAACCGACGTTGAGGCAAACTCCACCCAACGTCGGATAACGCTCGACGAGAACTGTCTTCATGCCGAGGTCGGCGCCGCGGAAGGCGGCGCTGTAGCCGCCGGGGCCGGCGCCGATGACGAGCATGTCGCATTCGATGTCGGCCTTGCCCGTGTAGGTCGCCGCACCGGAAACCGGCGCCGTGACGGTCGGCGCG
>JALYSM010000173.1 GCA_030854785.1 Pseudomonadota bacterium | reverse complement strand
GTCCGCCAAGGCCTGAATTTGCCGCCGATTCCCTACAGTCGATTCTTGGGAGCCGATTGTTGGCTTGCGGGAGGCTCGGTGCTGAGGTGGCTGTGCGGCGAAAAATTGGACCCGCACGCGCAGAAGGCAGACTTCGACTTCTTCTTCCCCTCCCTCGAAGCGCTGAACGCTGCGGCGCGCACCATGCTGGCCGAGGGTTTTCAATGGCGCGGGTATCGTGCCTTTGCGCAGACGCTCCGGGAGTATCTGCGCGCAGATTTGATCGAGGGTGCGGGCTCGGAGATCTGCGATGAATCCGGAAACCTGGTGCCACTCACTCCCGAGCTCGTCAAACGACTGCGCTTGAGCTATCTCGAACTCCGTTCGCCGCAAGGAGATAGAGTACAACTCGTAGCGTTCTTCCAGCCCACGCCGTTTGGGACCATCTCCCGGTTCGACCTGAGCATCTGCCAGCTCGTCCTCGATGCTGAACACCTGCGTTTCGGGCCCGGGACCCGGTGCGATCTGATGCGCAACCGTCTTCACGCCGCCGAAATACGCTGGCCCGTCGACACGTTCCGGCGCGTATTCCGATACGCCCGGCGGGGATTTTGGCCGAGCCCAACGGCTATGTTCAAAGTCTCTTATTCGCTTCTTGGCTATTTGCTGGAAACGGCGCCAGCGTACTTCTTTCGGCTCTGCGTGCAGCGCTTTACGCAACAGCGCGGACGGTGATATCCGGGGCGCCGCCGACTTGGCGCAGCCAGCGAATTTCAACATCGTTCCTTTCATCGGAGCAAGCATGGTGGATTCTCAAATGGCACGCGCTGAAGCGTTCAAATCACTGCACCAGCGACCCGGGATATTCGCGATTCCCAATCCCTGGGACTCGGGGTCGGCCAAAATGCTCGCGGCGTTGGGATTCGAGGCGCTCGCCACGACGAGTGCCGGATTCGCATTCTCCATCGGCAGACCCGACGCGCAAGGTGCAATCGGTCGCGCGGAAACACTCGCGAACGCGCGGGCGATCGTCGAAGCAACCTCGCTGCCGGTCTCGGCGGACCTGGAGAACGGCTTCGGTGACGATCCCGATACCTGCGCCGAGACGGTTCTGCTGGCGGCTGCGGCCGGAGTTGTCGGAGGATCCATCGAAGACGCGACCGGGCGTGCCGACGACCCGATCTATCCGTATGACTGCGCCATCGAGCGCGTCAGAGCTGCGGTAAGAGCTGCGCGGTCCCTGCCCTTTCCGTTCGTACTCACCGCAAGAGCGGAGAACCTGATCAACGGGCGCCCGGACCTGCCGGACACGATTCGCCGCCTTGCCGCCTTCGCCGATGCGGGCGCCGATGTTCTATACGCGCCCGGCCTGAAGACGCGAGAGGAAATCGACGCCGTGGTTCGTGCCGTCGCGCCCAAGCCCCTCAACGTCGTCATGGGTCTTTCGGGTCCGGCGTTCTCGCTCGATGCACTGGCGAGCCTGGGAGTAAAACGCGTGAGCCTGGGCTCGTCGCTGGCGCGCGCCGCCTACGGCGCGTTTCTTCAGGCGGCCCGGGAGGTCAAGCAAAAAGGGACCTTCGATTTCGCGCGCACCGCCGTCGCCTACGCCGAAATCAACGCGATGTTCCAAGCCTGAGACATCGCCTTTATGCAACTCTGCTTAGCTTCGTTCGTGGTGAGCACTTCGGCTAAGCTCAAGGCGGGCGTGTTTCGAACCATGAACGGGCGATGGTGTATCGATCAGGCCGTTGCCGTCACTCTCTTCGACGGCGCTCAGGACAGGCTTCGACAGGCTCAGCGCGAACGATAGGTTGCGAGAGAGCTGCCCTCAGCCGCCGGCGTGCCGCATTCGCGCGCTGCGTCGCTGCAGCCAACCGACCGCAATCATCAGCAACAGCGAGATCGCGATCAGCATGGTCGCCGCAGCCGCGATAGTCAGGCTGATGTTGTCGTTGATGCCGGCGAACATCTGCCGCGGCAGCGTACGCTGGCCCGGACCCGCCATCAGGAGCGCGACGACCACTTCGTCGAACGACGCCGCGAACGCGAACACCGCTCCCGAGGCCACGCCCGGAAGGATCAGCGGCAGCGTGACGCGCCGGAATGTCGTAACCGGGGACGCGCCAAGACTTTCCGCAGCACGAATCAGCGTGCGGTCGAAACCCGATAGCGTCGCCAGGACGGTGATGACGACGAACGGTACGCCCAGCGTCGCGTGCGCGAGGATCAGGCCCAGGTAGCCGTCGGTGAGCCCGAGGGGCGCGAACGCGAAATACGCGCCGACCGCCACGATGACCACCGGCACAACCATGGGCGAGATCAGAATCGCCAGCACCAGCGCCTGCGCCGGAAAGCGTGCGCGCCAGATGCCGAGCGCCGCCAGGGTGCCCAGCACCGTGGCCAGTACCGTCGCCGAGACGCCGATGATCAGGCTGTTCTTGAGCGAGTGCAGCCAGAACGACGAGGTGAAGAAGTCCTCGTACCAGCGCAGGCTCAAGCCCGGCAACGGGTAGTAGAAGAACGACCCCGAGGAAAACGACAGCGGCACGATGGTAAGGATCGGCGCCACCAGGAATAGGAGCACTGCCCCCGTCAGCACGGCAAGGCCGATGCGGGTGATGCGTTCCCCCGCCGTTTCGGTGCCGGTTTTCATCCGAGCCGCATCCGCTCGACGCCCACCATGCGGTTGTATACCGCGTAGAGCGCCAGCGTGGCCGTCAGCAGCATGATCGACAAGGCGGCAGCCATGCCCCAGTTGACGGTCTTGCTGGCGTAGAAGGCGATGAAGTAGCTGATCATCTGATCGTCGGCGCCACCGACGAGCGCCGGCGTGATGTAGTAGCCGAGCGCCTGGATGAACACCATCAGGCAGCCGGCGCCGATACCGGGCAGCGTCTGCGGCACGTACACGCGCCAGAATGCGGTGAACGGCCGGGCGCCCAGCGACGACGCCGCCCGCACATACGAGGTCGGGATGCCGCGCATCACGCTGTACAGCGGCAGCACCATGAACGGCAGCAGCACGTGCACCATCGCCACGTACACCGCGAAGCGGTTGAAGATCATCTTCAGCGGCTCATCCACGATGCCGAGCGACAGGAACAGGCTGTTCAGCACGCCCTCTTTCTGCAGCAGTACGACCCAGGCGGCGGTGCGCACGAGGAGCGAGGTCCAGAACGGCAGCAGCACGAGGAAGAGCAACAGTCCCGCGCGTCCCGGCGGCTGCGCGGCGATCACATACGCGACGGGATAACCGAGCGCAAGGCAGATCAACGTCACCATCGCCGAGATCCACAGCGTGCGCCCCAGCACGTCGCGAAACACCCGCTGCTCCGGCGGTGCGCCGGTGATCGAATTGTCGGCGTCGCGCCGCAGGTCGAGCGCGCCCAGCAGGTAAAAGTCGGTGACGGGTCCGCCGGCGCGGCGGATCGCCGCCCAGGTCTCGCGCTCGCCCCACTTGGGATCGATGCCGATCAGCGTATCGCGCGCCGATCCTGCCAGCTCGGTCGGCAGCTGCCGGCCGGTGGTGAAGAGCAGCGTGCGAAAACCCGGAACGTCGTAGTTGAGTCGCGTCGCCGCGCTGGCGAGCGTTCCCGCTTCGCGTGCCGCGCGAATGTCCGCGACGAGCGCCGCGTAGGCGGACTCCGGTGGAAGATCGCGTCCGTCCCAGGTCTTCAATGCGGCGCTGACGCTGGGCAGGATGCGAGCGATATCGGCGTCGATCACCCCGCGCAAGAGCATCGCGCCGATCGGCAGCACAAAGGATGCCGCGAGGAAGACGAAGAGCGGCAGCACCAATGCCGCTGCGCGCAGCTGCTCGCGGCGGCGGCTCTTCTTAAGCGCGCGGCGCAGGCTGGCGGCGTCGCTGTCGACGCTCGCCAGCGCTGCATGGAGCGACGCCGCGGCACCGCGTAGCATCGCTCCCTCGCGTTGCCTTTAGGCGTCTATTTGGCGACCCAGGCGTTGAAGCGCTGGGAGAGCTTGTCCAGGTTCTCCAGCCAGAACTTGTCGTTGATATACAACGCCGACGCGATGTTCTCCGGCGCGGTGGCGAGGTGCGGCAGCACATTCTTGTCGATCAACGGTGTCGCCGCCTTAGTCGTCGGACCGTACGGAATCTTCGGCGGCAGGTTCTTCTGGTTCTGCGGATCGTTGACGAACACCAGGAACTGCTCGGCCTGCGCCTTGTTCGGCGAGCCCTTCATTATGACCCACGAGTCGATCGTATAGAGATTGTTGGGCCACACGATCTTGAAGTTCTTCTTCTCCTTATCGTTTGCTGCGGCGATGCGGCCGTTGTAGGCGTCGGTCATCGCGACCTCGCCGGAAGCGAGCAGTTGCGGCGGTTGCGAGCCCTTTTCCCACCACACCAGGTTTGCCTTGAGCTGATCGAGCTTCTTGAATGCGCGCTCGACGCCTTCGTTGGTCCCCAGCGTCTTGTAGACGTCCTTCGGCGCGACGCCGTCGGCCATGAGGGCGATCTCCAGCGTCGTCTTCGGCCCTTTGCGCAACGCGCGCTTGCCCGGCCATTTCTGCGTGTTCCAGAAGTCGGCCCACGACTTCGGCGCGTCGCCCTTGATCTTGTCAGCGTCATAAGCGAGGATGAAGCTGTACACGATCGCTCCCACGCCACAATCGTTGACCGCGTCGGGCAGATACTTGTCCTTGCCGCCAAGCTTCGCCCAGTCGAGTTTTTCGTAGAGTCCTTCCTCGCAACCGATCAGAAGCTCTTCCGATTCGACCTGGACCACGTCCCAGTTGTTGTTGCCACCCTGGACCTTGGCCCGCAGCGTGCCGACGCCGCCGTCCCAGTTCTCCTCGGCCAGCTTGATCTTGGTCTTTTCCATGAACGGCTTGAAATAGACCTCGCGCTGCGCGTCCTGATACGCGCCGCCCCACGAAACGACCGTCAGGTCGCGCGCCGGTGCCGCTGCAGACAGCATGAGCGCCATCGCAGCCAGCGCCATCATCCAGATACTCTTGCGTTGCATATGGGTCTCCTCCGATAAGACGTGAAACGGCGCTAGCGCCCTAGCTCTCCTGCGCAAACGCGCGGCAATGCTCGGGCGTCCAGAACACCTCCACCGCCGCACCGATGTGCGGCAAAGTGTGCGCCTCCGAAATCGGGCGCTTCACCATGAACTCCTCGTTTCCGGTCAGCGCGACCCGCGCGCGGACGTGATCGCCGAGATAGATAATCTCCCTCAGCGAACCCGTCAGACGGCAGCCGGGATGCCCGCCGATTGTATGCCCGGCGGCGCGGATTTGCACCCGCTCCGGCCGTAGCGATACGGTGACCGCGCCACCGTTTGGCACCCGTTCGACCAGCGTGCCATCGATCCGTGCGTCGTCGACGGCGATGCGGATCGTGCAGCGGCCATCGGCCACTGCCTCCAGCCTGCCCTCGAGGCGGTTGTTCTCGCCAATGAAACGAGCCACGAAGGCGTTCTTCGGGTACTCGTACATCTGTTCCGGCGTGTCGAGCTGCTGGATCTTGCCGCGGTGAAATACCGCAATGCGATCGGACATGGTGAGAGCCTCGGCCTGGTCGTGGGTGACGTAGGCCATGGTGACACCGAGCCTCTGATGGAGCCGCCGGATCTCGAGCTGCATCTGCTCGCGCAGCTGCTTGTCCAGGGCGCCCAGCGGCTCATCCATGAGGATCAGCTTCGGCTCGAAGACGAGCGCGCGGGCCACGGCGACGCGCTGCTGTTGGCCGCCGGAGAGTTGCGCCGGCCGCCGCTGGGCAAAGCCGCCGAGCTGCACCATGTCCAGCGCATTCTCGACCCGGATGGCAGTGTCGGCCACCGATACTCCGCGCACCGACAGCGGGAAGCCGATATTCTCGGCGATGGTCATGTGCGGAAACAGCGCGTAATTCTGGAACACCATGCCGATGTTGCGCTGGTATGGCGGGACGCGCGACAGCGGCTTGCCCTCGAGCAGGATCTCACCGGCGGTCGGCGTCTCGAAGCCGGCGAGCAGCATCAGTGTCGTCGTCTTGCCCGATCCCGATGGCCCCAGCAGCGTCAGGAATTCGCCGCGCTTGATGTCGAGATCGAGCTCGTCGACGATGCGGGTGACGCCGTCGTAGGTCTTGCCGATGCCGACGAAGCGAACGATGGGTTCGGAACTGCTCATCGATGCCCGACGCGAGAGGGCGCAGCGTTCATGCCAGCCCCTTTTCCCTCACGATCGCCCACGTATCGTCGAGCGCCCCGCCGAAACAAGCCATCATCTCATCGATTTCGGTTTCGCTGATGATCAGCGGCGGGCTGAAAGCGACGATATCGCCGGGCATGTTGCGCAGTATCGTCCCGTGATGCTGGGCGCGGCGCACGAGATGCGCGGCGACGCCGGCTTTCGGATCGAAGCTCTGCCGCGTCGCCTTGTCGCGGACGAGCTCGACCGCGCCGATCAGCCCGATGCCGCGCGCCTCGCCGATCAACGGATGGTCGGCGTAACTGCGGATCCCCGCCTGCATTCGCGGTCCGACGCGCCGCACCTGCGCAACGATGTCGCGCTCTGCGTAGATCTTCAGCGTCTCGAGCGCGACGGCAACCGGCACCGGGTGCGCGGAGTACGTGTAGCCGTGGCCGAAGATGCCGAGCTTGTCGCTTTGCGCAACCAGAATATCGTAGAGCTCGTTCGTCACGAGACTGGCCGAGATCGGCTGGTACCCGGCGGACAGCGCCTTCGCCAGCGTCATGATGTCGGGCTTCAGATCGAAAGTTTGCGCACCGAACATGTTGCCGGTACGACCGAATCCGCAGATTACCTCGTCGACGACGAACAGGATTTCGTATTTTTTCAGGAGCGCCTGGATGCGATCGAAGTATGTCGCCGGCGGCACGATGACCCCGCCCGCCCCCATCACCGGCTCGGCGAAGAATGCGGCGACGGTGTCGGGACCCTCGCGCAGGATCAGCCGCTCGAGGCTGTCGGCGAGCCGCTCCGCGAACGCTTCCTCGCTCTCCCCCGGCAGCGCGCCCCGGTAGTAATGCGGGCAGTCGGTGTGCAGGATACGCGCGATCGGCAGATCGAAGTCCTGGTGCGCGAAGGCGAGGCCGGTCAGGCTCGCTGCGGCGATGGTCACGCCGTGGTACGCGCGCTGCCGCGAAATGATCTTTTTCTTCTGCGGCCGTCCGACCGCGTTGTTGATGTACCACGCCAGCTTGATCGCCGTGTCGTTCGCCTCGGAACCCGAGTTCGCGAACAGCACCTTGCCCATCCCCGCCGGCGCCATGTGGATCAGCCGCTCGGCGAGCTCGGTGGCGATCGCCGGGACCTTCCCCGCAAAGCTGTGATAGAACGGCAGTTCGCACATCTGCCGGTACGCAGCCGCGGCGAGTCGCCGCTCGGAAAAGCCGAGCGATGCGCACCACAACCCGGACATGCCTTCGAGATAGCGCCGCCCTTCGTCGTCGTAAACGTAGACGCCCTCGCCGCGCGTAATGACAAGCGGACCCTCCTTCTGCAGCGTGCGCAGGTTCGTCGCCGGGTGCAGGTGGAACGAGTGGTCGCGGCGTGCAGCCGGGGTGGTCAGCGACATCGGAATGTTCCTCGGAATCGGCCGTCGGGATGCCTCGCCGGATCAGCGATTGTTTCCTTCGGCGGCAGTTGCGTCAATGGTCGCGGTGGCCGCGGCGAGTCCGGTGGTATGCTTTGAGCGCAGCGGTATGCGGTCCGAAGATCGCCTCCGGAGATGTCTCGATGCCGCCCAGCGTCGCCCGTAAGCATCGCGTCAGGAAGGAAACCGCATGAACGCCGGACAGGAATATCCGTACGCGACCTTTCTCAACGTACTCTATCCGCCGTTGAGCGTGGTGGACGTTCCGTCAATGGTCGAGTCGTGTACCGATCGCTGGTACAACCAGACGCTGTGCAAGGTCAACGACTCGGTCGTTCGGCTGGGCGTCCTGCAGGGTGAGTATCATTGGCACAAGCACGACAACGATGACGAATTCTTCCTTGTCCTCGACGGTAACTTTATCGTAGACCTCGAGGACCGAAGCGTTGAGCTTCACCCGCAGCAAGGGTTTGTCGTACCCAAGGGAGTC
>JALYSM010000134.1 GCA_030854785.1 Pseudomonadota bacterium | reverse complement strand
CGACTGCACCACAACGCGCCCGCGCTACCGCGGCGTGATCGCGCCGCCGCGCGCGAATCGCACCGCCCGAATCGCCGGATCGCCTCGTGCGCTTCAAGAAATTTCGGGCCTTACCCGTTCTTTGCTCAACGCCGACCTGAGCCGGAGCTTCGCTTCGTCATCCAGACAGGCGGACGAGTCGATGAACTCCTCGACTCGCGTGGCACCATCGTCGGCGACCGCGCTCGACCGCGCGGCGTCAAGTCGCGCCAACTCCTCAAACAGACGCTCGCGTTTCTCGATGAGATGATTGAACTGGGCGTCGCAACGCGGAATCGGCGTCGGATAAGCGCGGATTTCCTCGCGTACCCGCTCCTTCTCGCTCTCGAGGCAAGCCTTGACCATGTCCCAGGTCGTGTGCAGCGGACCGATCGCTTCCTTCATCGCATGTCTCGCCGGATGGCGCTCCCATCTACAATTTATTTTACCCTTGCTGCCTGCGGGCGCCGAACATGCGCGGAGCGTCGTCACCTGGTGATCCTCGCAAGGTCGAGGAAGAAGCCGTACTCCCGGGCGGTCTCTTCGAGTCGCTCGAACCGGCCTGATTTGCCGCTATGGCCGGCTTCCATGTTGACGTGGAAGATCAGTGGATTGGCATCCACCTTCCTTGCGCGCAGCCGCGCCACATACTTGGCGGGTTCATAGTACTGCACCTGCGAATCCCATAGCCCCGCCGTAACGAGCATCGGCGGGTAGCTCCGGGCGGCGATGTTGTCGTAGGGAGAGTACGAAAGCATGTAGTCGTAAAAGGTTCTCTCGCGCGGGTCGCCCCATTGCGTCCACTCATTCGCCGTGAGAGGAATCGTCTCGTCGAGCATGGTCGTCACGATGTCGACGAAGGGCACGTGCAGAGCGATCCCGCGATATTTCGTGCCGGCGTGATTCGCGACGACGCCCATCAGCAGGCCGCCGGCCGAGCCACCGGTCGCGAAGACCTTGTCCTTCGCGCCATAGCCCGCCTCGACCAGGTCGTTTGTGGCGTCGATGAAATCATTGAACGTATTCATCTTGTGGAGCAGCCTGCCGTCTTCGTACCAGCCCTGCCCGAGCTCGGCGCCGCCGCGCACATGCGCAATCGCGACCACGAAGCCCCGGTCGAGCAACGAGACGCGATTGCTGCTGAAGTACGGATCGTAGGAATGGCCGTACGAACCGTATCCGATTAGGTTCAAGGGCGCGCTGCCGTCGCGGTTGAACAAGTCCTTGCGATACGCGAGCGACACCGGGATCCGTTTGCCGTCGCGAGCGGGCGCCCAAAGTCGTACGCTCACGTAGGACGACTTGTCGTACCCGATGACCGGCTGCTCCTTGCGCAGCATTTTTTCCCCGGTCGCAAGGCTCACGTCGAAGGTAGCGAGCGGGGACGTCATCGAGGTGTAGGTACAGCGAACGAACGGCGAGCTCGGATCGGGATTGGCTTCGAGCGCCGTCGTCGAGGCCTGCTCTTCGACGACCACGGTGAACGGCGGTTTGCCGTCGCTCGGCAGGACAAGCACGCGCTTGGTGGCGTCGACCCGCTCCTCGACTGCGATCGCGTGGTCGAACAGCGCGAAGTCGTCCACTGCTGCCGCCTCCCGCGCGGGAACGATGTTCTTCCATCGCGAGCGGTCTGCCGGGGCATCTTCGGGTGCCTCGACGAGGCGGAAGTTCAGCGCATCCTCGTTGGTGCGGATGACCCAGCGCCCGCCCAGATGGTCGGCGTAGCTCCGTACGCCGGGTTTGCGCGGGAGGACCATCGCCGGCGCCGCCGCCGGGGTATCCGCCGGAACGACGAGCACTTCGGTCGTATCGAAGCCGCCGACTTCGATCACGAGGTACTTGCGCGAAGCACTGCGGTGAATCTCGGTGAACTGGGTCTTGTCCTTCTCGTCGTACACCAGCGAGTCGGCGGCCGGGTCGGTTCCAACGACGTGCCGGTACACGGGACCGCTCTGCAGCGTCTGCGGATCCTGCTTGATGTAGAACACGGTCTTGTTGTCGTTGGCCCAGACGATTTGCTCGAGCACGCCCGGGATCGACTCCTGCATAACTTCTTCGCTCTTCAGATTCTTGAAGCGCAGCGTGCTCATCCGGCGGCCGACCGTGTCCTCGGTCCAGGCGAGCCATTGCCGGTCGGGACTCACGGCCACGCCGCCGGCGCTGTAGTACGGCTTGCCGCTTGCACGCGCCGGCAAATCGAGCAGCGTCTCGACGGCCGCGGCCGGATCCGGCTTGTCGGGCGCGCCCCGCTGCCGCAGCAGCACTGGGTATTCCGCGCCGGTGTCGAAGCGCCGCCAATACCAATAGCCGTTGTCGTAGGACGGTACGGAGCTGTCGTCTTCCTTGATGCGGGCGCGCATTTCGGCGATCAGCCTGTCCTGCAGCGATTTCACGTGGGCGAGCGCCGTCGCCGCGTACGCGTTCTCCGCGTTCAGATACTCGATGATTTCCGGCCGCTTGACCTTGAGATCGTCGTCACGCATCCAGTAATACTCGTCCACGCGATCCCCGTTCGAGCTCGGGACGATGTGCGGAATCGCTTTTGCGGCCGCGGGCAAAGGGACCGGCGCGGCGGCCGGCGGCGATGCGACCATCGTCACGCGTCGCGCGCGAGCCTGACGCCGCTGAACTGCCAGCGCGCGGCCGCTGGAAAGAAATTGCGGTACGTCGCGCGGATATGCGAGCGCGGCGTGGCGAACGAGCCGCCGCGCAGCACGTACTGGTTGCACATGAACTTGCCGTTGTATTCGCCGATGGCGCCCGCGGCGGGGCGAAAGCCGGGGTAGGGCGCATACGCGCTCCGGGTCCATTGCCAAACGTCGCCGAAGAGTTGCACCAGCGGCGCACTATCGCGCCGCGCCGGCCGCGGGCGCAGCGCGCCGTGCTCGACAAAGCGCCCCTCGACCGGGACCGTCGCGGCGGCATGCTCCCATTCGGCTTCGGTCGGCAGCCGCGCTCCGGCCCAGCGCGCGTAGGCATCGGCTTCGAACAGGCTGACGTGGCACGCCGGCGCGTCGCCCTCGAGCGCCTGCATGCCCTGCAGCGTGAACTGGCGAGCGCCGGTGTCGTCTTTCCAGTACAGCGGCGCCGCGATGCCATTCGCGTTCAGCCAGTCCCAACCTTCGGAGAGCCAAAGCTCGGCCCGGCGGTAGCCGCCGTCGGCGATGAATGCCGCGTACTCAGCGTTCGTGGTCGGGCGGCTCGCGAGCGCAAACGCCTCGACGTATTGCCGATGCCGCGGCGTCTCGTTATCGAAGGCGAAGCCGGCACCGTCGTGCCCGATCTCGACCACGCCCTCGCCAAACGCGACCCAGTCGAGTGGCGCCGCACGCGCGGGCTCGTCCGCGACACGCGCAGGCGCGTAGGCCGGCTTGAGCGGATTGCACGACAACAGGTGCTTGATATCGGTCAAGATAAGCTCCTGATGCTGCTGCTCATGATTGAGGCCGAGCTCGATCAACCCGCCGAGATGGTTCGACGGCTCGGTGCAGGCAAGCAGCGCAGCCATCGCCGCGTCGACGTGCGCCCGGTAAGCGCGGACCGCGTCGAGCGATGGTCGTGACACCAGCCCGCGTTGGGGACGCGGGTGCTTGTCGCCGACCGCGTTGTAATAGGAGTTGAACAGCACGCGGAAGGCAGCATCGTGCAAGCGGTACCCGGAAACGTGCGGCTCGAGCACGAAAGTCTCGAAAAACCAGCTCGTGTGCGCGAGGTGCCACTTGACCGGGCTCGCGTCGGGCATCGACTGGATCGCGCAATCCTCGGGCGACAGCGGCGCGGCCAGCGCTTCGGTTGCGGCGCGGATCGCGCGATAACGCGGCGCGAGAGCAGACACAGGCGTCCGCTGCGTCAAGTCCGTCAAAGGAGCGCGGTCGTTCATCGTTCGGGAGTTGTACCGGAATATGCGGAATTAGACTACCGCCACCTGCGCCATGCCAGGAACCATCTGACCGATCATCGCTGCGCGCTCGAAACCTTCGTCCCGAAACACGGCCAGCACCTCGTCGGCGGCGTCCGGCAGGCAAGCGACGAGCAGCCCGCCGGAAGTCTGCGGATCGGTGAGAAGCGCGCGCGTCGCATCGTCGAGGTCGGGAGCGAGCACGACGTCCTTGCCGTAGCTCTCCCAGTTGCGCTTCGACGCACCGGTGGCAATGCCTTCGCGTGCGAGGTCGAGCACGCCCGGATGCAGGGGCAACCGCCCGAACTCGATGCGTGCGCCGACTTGCGAGCCACGACACATCTCGAGCAGGTGGCCGAGCAGGCCGAAGCCCGTGACATCGGTCAACGCGTGGACGGAGCTCATATGCCCGAGCGCAATGCCCGGCGTGTTGAGCTGTGTCGTGCTGGCGAGCATCGCGGCGTAACGGGCGCCATCGAGCCGGCCCTTCTTCGACGCGGCGCTGTAGATGCCGACGCCAAGCGGCTTGCCGAGGACGAGCGTGTCGCCCGGCCGTGCGCCGACATTGCGCTTCAGATGCCGGGGATCGACGGTCCCGATCGCCACCAGGCCGTAGATCGGCTCGACCGAGTCTATCGTGTGACCGCCTGCAACCGGAATGCCGGCTTTGGCGCAGATCGCTTCACCGCCCTCGAGCACCCGGCGGATGGTCTCCACCGGCAGCCGGTCGACCGGCATGCCGACCAGCGCCAGCGCGAACAGCGGCGATGCGCCCATGGCATACACGTCCGAAAGCGCATTCGTTGCGGCGATGGCGCCGAAGTCGAACGGATCGTCGACGATAGGCATGAAAAAGTCGGTCGTCGCGACAATCGCCTGCGTGTCGTTAATCTGATAGACCGCGGCATCGTCCGCCGTCTCGACGCCGACGAGAAGCTCTTTGGGCACGAGGCCGGGCGCGGTCTTGGCGAGGATCTCCTGCAATACCGAAGGCGCGACCTTGCAGCCGCAACCGCCCCCGTGGCTGAACTGGGTGAGGCGCAGCACGGCGCGATCAGGGGCGTTCATTTACCAGCGTCCAAGGGTGGGCCCAGTCTATTGCTTTTAAGGAAGGGGGAATCGCGGGGCGACCGGCAAGTCCTTCAGCCGGGACCTCCAGTGTAGTGTACCTAAAAGCCCTATCGCTAGTAGTTGAAAGCAAAAGGCTTTTCAGGATAGTTTGGGTAGCGTAGGATGGCGCCACTTTGGGCGTCGTACCGGTCGTAGACCTCGTGCAGCAAAAAGGGAAGCGAGGCGGTCAAAACCAAAGTGACCGGACGCGCCACACTCGGAGGAGCATTGAAACAAACGGATATTGCGAATCCCGATTACTTTCACAAGGTCGTCGATTGCCAGTGGGCGTGCCCGGCCCATACTGCTGTTCCTGAATACATCCGGCTGATCGCTGCGGGGCGTTACAGCGACGCCTTCATGCTCAACTGGCAGTCGAACGTTTTCCCCGGAATCCTGGGGCGGACGTGCGATCGGCCCTGCGAGCCCGCATGCCGCCGCGGGCGCGTGGAAGAGGGAACTCCCGATGCGAACGGTCAGGTCGCGGGCGTCAAGCCCGAACCGGTGGCGATCTGTCGCTTGAAGCGCGTCGCCGCCGACCTGAAGGACGATATCCGCCATCGGCTGCCCAAGCGCGCCGGGAAAAAGAACGGCAAGCACATTGCGCTGGTCGGTGCGGGGCCGGCGTCGCTGACTGTCGCGCGCGACCTGGCGCCGCTCGGCTACGAATGCGTGATCTACGACGCGGACCCGCAGGCCGGAGGCATGATCCGGAGCCAGATCCCCAAGTTTCGCCTGCCGGAGTCGGTGATCGACGAAGAGGTCGGCTACGTGCTCGATCTGGGCATCGAGTTTCGCGGCGGACAGCGCGTCGACAGCCTGAAGGCGCTGCTCGCCGGCAACGGCAGCGGTGCCTACGATGCCGTGTTCATCGGCAGCGGCGCGCCGCGGGGACGCAATCTCGATCTTCCCGGGCGCAACGAAGCGGCGAAGAACATCCACATCGGGATCGACTGGCTGTGCAGCGTTTCGTTTGGCCACGTCGACCGCATCGGCAAGCGCGTCATCGTGCTCGGCGGCGGCAATACCGCGATGGACTGCTGCCGCAGCTCGCGTCGCCTCGGAGGCGAGGACGTGAAGGTCATCGTGCGCTCCGGCTTCGAAGAGATGAAGGCCTCGCCTTGGGAAAAAGAGGACGCGATGCACGAGGGCATCCCGATCATCAATTTTCACGTGCCCAAGGCGTTCGTCCACGAGTCCGGCAAGCTGACCGGGATGCTCTTCGAGAAAGTGGAAGCGAAATTCGACGACAAGGGGCGCCGGCAGCTCGTGCCGACCGGCGAGCCCGACGTGCACTTCGCCTGCGACGACGTGCTGATCGCGGTCGGGCAGGAGAACGCGTTTCCCTGGATCGAGCGCGACGCCGGCGTCGAGTTCGACGACCACGGTTTGCCGGTGCTCGACAAGACGACGCTGCAGTCGACGCACCCCAAGGTTTTCTTCGGCGGCGACTCGGCGTTCGGTCCGAAGAACATCATTTGGGCGGTGGCGCACGGCCATGACGCGGCGATCTCGATCGACGCGCTGTGCCGCGGCGCGGACCTCGGGAAGCGCCCGCCGCCGCTGTTCAACCTGCTGTCGCAGAAGATGGGCATTCACGAGTGGAGCTACGACAACGACGTCTCCAACGACGCTCGCTTCAAGGTGCCGCTTAAGGACATGGTGATCGCGCTCAAGAACATCAAGGTCGAGGTCGAGCTGGGATTCGACGCCGCGCAGGCCTTCGCCGAGGCACAGCGCTGCCTCAACTGCGACGTGCAGACCGTGTTCGCGCCCAAGCTTTGCATCGAGTGCGACGCCTGTGTCGACATCTGCCCCATGGATTGCATCACGTTCACGCCCGACGGCGACGAGCAGGAGCTGCGCACGCGCTTGAACGCGCCGTCGCGCAACCTGACGCAGGACCTCTACCTCGCCGGCGGATTGAAGACGGGCCGGGTGATGGTCAAGGACGAGGACGTGTGCCTGCACTGCGGCCTTTGCGCGGAGCGCTGCCCGACGGGCGCGTGGGATATGCAGAAGTTCTTTCTCGAACCGGCACAGGCGCACGATTGCCACCGCCGGGCACCTGCGGTCGCAATGACGAGCCGCGGCCCGGCGCTGAGCAACGCGGCCGACTGATGAAGCACACCGTCGCGCCGATCGAACGGGTCAACGACTTCGTCGTCAAGTTTGCCAACGTCAACGGCTCGGGCTCGGCGTCGGCGAACCTGCTGTTTGCCAAGTCCATCCTGCGCATGGGTGTCCCCGTCGCGCCACGCAATATCTTCCCGTCGAATATCCAGGGCCTGCCGACGTGGTTCGAGGTTCGCATCAACGAAAACGGCTGGCGCGGCCGCCGCGGCGGCGTCGATCTCATGGTGGCGATGAACCCGCAGACCTGGGAACAGGACGTCAAGGAGATCGAGCCGGGCGGCTACCTCTTCTACGATTCGACCAAGCCGCTCCCGGCGTCGAAATTCCGCGACGACATCACGATCATCGGCATGCCGCTGACCGAGATCTGCAATCGCCAGTACAGCGACGCCAGGCAGCGGCAGCTGTTCAAGAACATCATCTACGTCGGCGCGCTATCGGCGCTGCTCGAGATCGAGCCCGAAGCGATCGCCGAGCTGATCGGCGAGCTGTACAAGGGCAAGGAGGCGCTGCTCAAGCCTAACGTGCAGGCGATGCACATGGGCCGCACCTACGCGCAGAACGAGCTCGACTGGCCGCTCGGCATCCGCGTCAGGCGCGCCAACGCGGTCGGTGAGAAGATTTTCATCGAAGGCAACAGCGCCGCGGCGCTGGGTTGCGTCTACGGCGGGGCGACGATCGCGGCGTGGTATCCGATCACGCCGTCGTCGTCGCTCGCCGAAGCGTTCGCGCGACACTGCCGCAGGTTCCGCACCGACTCGGCGACAGGCAAGGCGCGCTACGCGATCGTCCAGGCCGAAGACGAGCTGGCTTCGATCGGAATCGCCATCGGCGCCGGCTGGAACGGCGCGCGCGCGTTCACCTGCACGTCCGGGCCGGGCATTTCGCTGATGCAGGAATTCATCGGCCTCGCGTACTTCGCCGAGATTCCCGCCGTCTTGTTCGACATCCAGCGCGGGAGCCCGTCGACCGGGATGCCGACGCGGACACAGCAGGCCGACTTGCTGTCCTGCGCGTACGCTTCGCATGGCGACACCAAGCACGTGCTGATCTTCCCGGAAGACCCGAAGGAGGCCTTCGAGTTCGCCGCGCTGTCGTTCGATCTCGCGGATCGGCTGCAGACGCCGATCTTCGTGATGATGGATCTCGAAATCGGCATGCAGGAGTGGCTGTGCGAGCCGCTCGCCTGGAATGATTCACGCAAGCTCGATCGCGGCAAGGTGATGACCTACGCGGACCTCGAGTCCGGCAAGGATTTCGGCCGCTATCTCGATGTCGACGGCGACGGCATTCCGTATCGTACGTATCCCGGAACGCATCCGAACCGCGGGTCGTATTTCACGCGCGGAACGACGAAGGATCGCTACGCCAAATATTCGGAAGACGGCGCGACGTATGTCGACAACATGCAGCGGCTGCAGCGCAAGTTCGAGACCGCCAAGCAGTACCTGCCGAAGCCGGTGCGCAAGGACGCTGCCCAGAAGACCCGTTGCGGCGCGATCTACTTCGGCTCGACGGCACCGGCGATGGAAGAGGCGCTCACCGCGCTGGCGGGCCAGGGTATTCATCTCGACACGCTGCGCATCCGCGCGTTTCCGTTCCACGACGAAATCGCCGATTTCATCGCCGAGCACGAGCAGGTTTACGTCATCGAGCAGAACCGCGACGCGCAGATGCGCATGCTGCTCGTGAACGAGCTCGCCATTGACGCCGCGAAGCTCATTTCCGTGCTGCACTACGACGGCACGCCGATCACGGCGCGGTTCATCCTGCGCGAGATCGGCGAGAAGCTCACCATGTTCAACGTAACGCCGCTGCGGAAGGTGGCGCCATGACCTACCTCGCCAAACCGAAGCTCCACCACCCCGACCTGCCGAAGAACAAGCTCGGCTACACGCACCGCGATTACGAAGGCACTGTATCGACGCTGTGCGCGGGCTGCGGGCACGACTCGATCTCGGGCGCGATCATCCAGGCGTTCTTCGAGCTCGACGTGCCGCCGCACCGCGTCGCCAAGCTCTCCGGAATCGGTTGCTCGTCGAAGACTCCGACCTACTTCCTCGGCAACTCGCACGGCTTCAACAGCGTGCACGGCCGCATGCCGTCGGTGCTGACCGGCGCCAACCTCGCCAACCGCGACCTGATCTATTTCGGTGTCTCCGGCGATGGCGACTCGGCGTCGATCGGGCTCGGGCAATTCGCGCACGTGATGCGCCGCGGCGTCAACATGGTCTACATCGTCGAGAACAACGGCGTCTACGGCCTTACCAAGGGGCAATTCTCCGCCACCGCCGACAAGGGCTCCAAAGCCAAGCGCGGGGCGGTCAACAACGAAGAGTCGATCGACATGGTGATGCTCGCGCTGCAGCTCGGCGCAAGCTTCGTGGCGCGCAGCTTCTCCGGTGACAAGGAGCAGCTCGTGCCCTTGATCCGCGCCGCGATCGCGCACCAGGGCGCAGCGTTCATCGACGTTATCAGCCCCTGCGTCGCTTTCAACAATCACGCGGGCTCGACCAAAAGCTACGATTTCGTGCGCGAGCACAACGAAGCGGTCAACCGCCTCGACTTCATGCCCGCCAAGACAGAGATCACGGCCGACTATGCACCGGGCACCGTGCAGGAAGTAATGCAGCACGACGGCTCGGTGCTGCGCCTCCGCAAGCTGCACGAGGATTACGATGCCAGCGACAAGGCCGCGGCGATGAATTATCTGCTGCAGGGCCAGGCGGCGGGCGAGATCGTCACCGGGCTTCTCTATCTCCGTCCCGACGCCGACGATCTGCACCGGCTGCTCAACACTGTCGATGTGCCGCTCAATCAGCTCGGCGAGAAGGAACTGATCCCCGGCGCCGCGGCGCTGGAGAAGTTCAACGCGTCGCTGCGGTAGCGCTCGTCGGCAGCGCGCTCGCGACGGGCGTAGCCCGGGTTGAGCGCGAAGCGCGATACCCGGGGCATCTCGTCGTAACGTCGGTCCCGGGATTCGCCTCGCTCATCCCAGGCTACGCGTTGATTGTTGCCAAACCCCGACACTTCTTTGGTGTGATTCGTCTCGCGCGCACCGGGCGTACAATCGCTCGATGCGCATCTTCTGGCGATGCCTGGCGGTGCTCGGCGGCGTGGTCGTGCTGCTGCTCGTCGCGGTCGCGATCGCTGTGCACACGGTCGACGTCAAGGAGTTCATCGGCCCGATCAAGCAACGGGTGAAGGAAGCGACTGGGCGCGATCTCGAAGTGCGCGGCGGCATCGACCTCAAGCTGGGGCTCGAGCCCAAGCTGGTGTTGGACGACGTGACGCTCGGCAACGCGCCGTGGGGCAAGCAGCCGCAGATGATTACCGCCAAGCACGTCGAGGCGCAAATCGCGCTCCTGCCTCTCCTGCGCAAGCGCTTCGAAGTCATCCGCTTCAAGCTCATCGAGCCGACGATCGTGCTCGAGACCGACTCCGGCGGCAAAGGCAACTGGGAATTTCCGGCGCTGCCCGCCGCGGCGCAAGGCAGTACGCCGGCGCCGTCCGGCGGAACCCTGGGCGGTTTCGCGATCGGCGATATCGCGATCTCCAACGGTGCGGTCACGTATCGTGACGGCAAGACCGGCGATATCACGACCATCGTGATCCAGGATCTGACGCTGCACGCCCGCGATGCGCAATCTCCCGTGAGCGGCCGCTTCCGCGGCAAGATCAACGATACGGCTCTCGCGCTCGAAGGCGACTTCGGACCGTTGGATCAGCTTGTACGCCAGCGCTGGCCGTATCCGGTCACGGTGCAGGGCGAGATCAACGGCAAGAAAGCTTCGGTCGGCACGCAGGTCACCGTGCAGGGTAACGTCGTCGGACTCGATGAACTGAAGATCGGCTCGGGCTCGACCGCGATGACCGGCAAGATGGCCGTGCTCACCGGCGGCGCGCGGCCCAAGCTGACGTTCAAGCTCGATGCGCCGACTTCCTCGCTCGCCGATTTCGCGTTCCCTGCCCAAGCGGTCGCCGCCGCCAAGGCTGCAGCGCCGTCGAAATATGTATTCAGCGACGCGCCCATCGACGTCGCTGCTCTGAAAGGCTTCGATGCCGAGGGAGAGTTCACCATCGGCACGCTGTTGCTGCCCGACGGTCGGCATCTCGACCAGGTACACGTGCAGCTCACGCTTGTGAACGGCAAGCTCGATGTGCCGGTGGTGCAGGCGTCGGCGCTCGGCGGTACGGTCCTCGGCCGCCTGCAGCTCGACGCGAGCCGTGCTCCGGAC
>JALYSM010000118.1 GCA_030854785.1 Pseudomonadota bacterium | reverse complement strand
GGTCATGGATAGCCTCCTTGCCGGCCGTATTGTGCCGTTAAGAGTCGCCAGCCGCCAATCCGCCAGCCAGGCTGCCGAATCGCTACTGCGACCGCCTGCTCGGGTCGATGTCCAGGTACTTCCAGATGTCGGAGCGAATCGGATGCGGCTTATATCCGACCACCCACGGCTGGATGACATGATCTTCCATCAGGTGGTGCGTGAGCTTCCACGGCGCGTACGCGACCACGAGGTCTGTCATGCGGTTGTAGAGCTTGGTTCGCTCGGGTGAATCGGGAAGCTTCCGCGTCTGCTCGTAGAGGCGGTCGAACTCGGGCAAGTTGAAGCGCGAATCGTTGGACTGCCCGATGTTCGGACCGTAAAGGTTCTGCATGAAGTTGTCGGCGTCGGGGTAATCCGCTTGCCAGCCGTCGCTGCGCATCTGTATTTTGCCGGCGCGGGCCATCTTGCGCAGCTCCGGCAACTTGTCTTTCTTGAACGCCAGGCGGATGCCGATCGCGTCCATGTTCTTTTTCCACAGCTCGTCGTTCTGCCTGTCCCTCGAGGATGGCGTCGACCAGCGTTCGATGGTGAGCGGCTTGCCATCGGGCAGCTCACGGTAGCCGTCGCCGTCGCGGTCCTTGTAGCCGAAGCGGTCGAGCAGCGCGCGCGCCCCCGCCGGGTCGTAGACCTGCGCCTGTGTCTTGTGCCTGGAGTCGTAGCCGGCGATGTCGGGCGGAATGGGCCCCTGCGCGGGAACCGCGCGGCCCTTGACCAGCACGCGGATGAACTCGTCGGTATTGAACGCCATGCCGATCGCGCGCCGCAGCGCGATCTTCTCCGGCGTATAGCCGCCGACGACCGGGTCCTCCATGTTGAAGTACGCCCACCAGCTATTCGGGCGCAGCAGCAGCTCGTGATGGACGCCTTTCGCCGCGAGCCCGGGCTTGAGCTTGCCATTGTCGAGCAGCTCGTCGACGAAATCCAGTGGAAACGGCTGCAGGTAATCGACTTCGCGTTTCAGGAACGCGAGCCAGCGCGGCTGCTGCTCTTCGATGACCGAGATCTCGATGCGGCCGATCGCGGGAATTTGCTTGCCCCTGAGCACGCGCGCAATCGCTGCGTCGTCGCGGTTTGCGGGAATGGCCTCGTCGAATATGATCTTGCGAAAGCCGGGATTGGCTTCGAGTACGATGCGGTTGCTGCGCTGGTATTCGCGCAGCAGATACGGGCCGGTGCCGACCGGATGCGCGCCGGCGTCGATGCCATAGGCCTCGATGACTTCGCGCGCGACCGCCGACGTGGCCGGCATCGCCAGAACGTATAAGAACGTGTAGTCGGGCTGCTTCAGGCGTATTCGGAGCGTATAGCGAGCGACGATCTCTAGCCCGCCGAGCGGGGCATCGTAATCGAGCTTGCCACTCTTTTTCGCCGCCGCCAGCATCTCGTCGCCGCCGATGAGCTTGCCCTCGACAAGCCACGTCCAGGGCGAGCGCAGCGCCGGATCGAGCAGGCGCTTGAGCGAGTACGCGTAGTCGGCGGCGACGAGCTCGCGCGGCTTGCCCTTGAACGCGGGATCCGCCGCAAAGAAGATGCCCTTGCGAACGCGGCAGAGGTACGTCGCCCCGTTGTCGGATACTTCGGGCAGCCGCTCGAGGGTTAGCGGCGAGAGTCTCACGGGTCGCGCGAGATATTCGTACTCGAGCATCGGCTCCATGATGTGCTCGACGACGGAGTCGGAGGCCGCGTCCCACGCGAGCACCGGATCGAAGCTCGACTCGGCGATGGAAAACGCGGTGCGCAGCACCTTGCCGGGATCGGCGGCGCCGGCGGCAAAGCTTGAGGCGAATAGCACCGCGACAAATATGCGCGCGAACCTCACGGCGTCTCCTGCAGGAAAGTCCGGGCGTCCGGAGCGGACGGCCGCGCTATAATCCTAACATTCGAAGACTTTTCTACGGAGATGAGACATGGGCAAAGGCGACGTTCGAACTCGCCGCGGCAAGATCTTCAACGGCAGTTACGGAAAGAAACGGCCGCACAAGCCGAAACAGCGGAAGAAGCGCTGAGCGCTCCACACCCCCCGTTTCTGATCGCGAACCGACGGAGGCGCGGCGGTGGAGATGAAGAGGCTTTCCGGCGGCAACCTGCGCGCGGCGGGCTACGACGAGCGCAATCGGTTGCTCCGGGTCGAGCTCACCAGCGGGACGTTCGAGTATTCCGGCGTCGCGCTCGACACCTGGCGCCGCTTTGCCGGCGCGTCGTCGCCGTGGAGCTTCTTCCGCGACAACATCGAGGAAGACTACCCCGCCAAACGGGTGCGTTAGCGGCGCGGCGCCGCCGCAGTTTAGGTCCACGGGACCTGAAAAGCGTGCGATCCTTAGTACCGGTCAAACCGGCCATGCCGGCCGGTCGGATCGGAACAGCGCACTGTGGAGATTGCCGATGACCAAGCTCACCGAAAGCCAGCGCGACGAGCTCGCCGCTCGGCTGGCCGCCCGGCGGCAAGTACTGCGCGCCGAAGTACAGCGCGAGCTCGCCAATAGCGACGACCCGCGCATCGTCGGCTTCAAGAACGAGCTTGCGGCTACCGAGGACTGGGTACTGGCGGACATCCTCACGGACCTCGACATCGCCATGGTCAGCCGCGACATCGCCGAGCTGACCGAGGTGGAGGCGGCACTCGCCCGGATCGCCGATGGGACCTATGGAACCTGCAGCAATTGCGGTGAGCCGATCGGCTGGCCGCGTCTCAACGCTCAGCCGACCGCCGACCGCTGCATTGCCTGCCAGGAAAAGCTCGAGGCCCGCTCAGGCCGCCCCGGACATCCGACGTTGTAGCCTGGGATGAGCGGAGCGAATCCCGGGAACACCCGTGAAGTGGACAGCGCCGCCCCGGGTATCGCGCTCCGCGCTCAACCCGGGCTACGACGCGCCGGCCCGCCCGGCGCGTAACGCTTGATCCAGGCGAAGAATTCACGGTACCAGAGCCGCGAGTTTTGTGGCTTCAGAATCCAGTGGTTCTCGTCCGGAAAATACACCAGGCGCGCTGCGATGCCGCGCGCCTTGAGCGTGTTGTAATACTGCAGCGCCTGCGTCGCGGGCACGCGGTAATCGAGCTCGCCGTGAATCACGAGCGTCGGCGTCTTGAATCTCCGGGCGTAGTTGTGCGGCGACTGCTTCATCACCCGCGCGAGTTTGTCCCAGTGGAAAGCACCGAGCTCCTTGGCGAAAAACATGTAACCGTCGGTCGCCATCATGCTGACCCAGTCATAGCAGCCGGCGTGGCACACGAAGGTCCGGTAGCGGTCGGTGTGACCGTTCATGTACGCGACCATGTACCCGCCGTAGCTGCCGCCGGTCGCGACCAGCCGCCCGCGGTCGATATAGCGCTGGCGCAGCATGAAATCGGTCGCGGCCTCGACGTCGGCGTATTCCTTCGTCCCATAGTCGCCCGTGATCGTCTCCAGCCATCGCTGACCGAAGCCCGACGAGCCGTGATAGTTCACGCCGACGACGACGTAGCCGTAGCCGGTGAAAACCTGCGTGTTCCACCGGAAATGCCAGCCATCGACGTGCGCCGCGTGCGGGCCGCCATGGATCGAGTGCAACAGGGGCCACTTTTTGCGCGGGTCGAAATTGGGCGGGTACGTGATCCAGACCTGGATGGGCTCTCCGCCCCAGCCCCTGACCGTCAGCTCACGCGTTGTTCCGAGCCGGACTCGGGCCAACAACGCGCGGTTCAGGTTTTCGATCGGCCGTTCGCCGCGGCCGTCCGCGCCGAGCGCGAACAGCGCCGGCGGATGGGACAGCGTGGAGCGCTCCACAGCGATGCGCGTGCCATCGCCCGACACTGAAAAACTGCTGATCACGCCACCGCGCGCGACCACCGCCGGCAACGCGTCGTCGAGCCCCAGCCGGTAGAGTCCCTGCCGGCCGCGATCTTCGATGAGGAAGTAGAGCGCAGCTGCGCCGGGCGCCCACGCGTGCCGGGTCGTCGCTCGATCGAGCCGGGAGGCGAGACGCCGCGTCCGGCCGCCGCGGCGCTCGTACAACGTCAGCCTTCCCTGATCGTTGAACGCGCGCTTGAGGTTGTACGAATTCCAGACGATGTAACGCCCGTCGGGCGAATAACGCGGATTCGCGTCACTCAAGCCGCTGTCCGCGGTCAGAGTGCGATGTCGTCCGGTAGCGATGCCCAGGACGACGATATCGCTCTCGTTCATCATCCCCGGCTCAGAATGTAGATCGGCGGTCAGCGCGACTTCGCCGCCGTCGGGACTCAGATCGTAGAGCTCGGCCGACGGGTCCCAGGGCTGCAGCGCGAGCCCGGTACCCGCGAGCAGATCACGCGCGCGGCCGGTCGCGACGTCCGCTGCGAACACGTGCGGCTCCCGCCCGTCGGTCAGCCAATGGTCCCAGAAGCGGCATTCCCTGCGCTCGGAAAGATGCGCCTTGACCTTGGCTTCCTTGCGCTCCTTCCTGCGTTTGGCCTGCGCCTTGTCGGTCTTGAGATCCGGCCACACCCATGAGATGAAGGCGATGCGCTTGCCGTCGGCGAACCAGCGCAAGCCCGATGCACCTCCGGCCACCGACACGAGTCGCCGCGCTTCACCACCATCGGGGGCGATCAGGTATACCTGCGGCTCCTCGTCGTCCTTGCGCTTGGCCGCGAACGCGATCGATCGCCCATCCGGCGACCAGCAAGGCTCGCTGTCCTTGTCGCCGGCAGTGAGCCGGCGCGCCCGTCCGCCGCCGGTGGGGAAAAGCCACAGCTCGGTGTTTCCCTCGTTCTTCTCCATATCGTTGGAAGTGACCGCGGCACAGGCGTTGCGGCCATCGGGCGACAGCGTCGGTGGGCCGATACGCTTGATCGCCCACAGATCTTCGACGCGTAGGGGAGTATGGCTTCGAGGCATGACCGATCCCGGAAACGTTTTGTTGTTGCGCCGGCCGGTGCGCGCGAAGCGCGGATTGTACGCTGGCTCTCGCGGGGACGCCTGCTGCAATGCGGTAGAATTCCCCTTGTCTTCGCGGTACGTCGCGCGAGGCGTTGAACCGGCGCGCGGGACGTGTCCTATCAGCTTACTGAACCGTCTCGTTCGTGCGCGCCGGTTAACGCTTCTTGCCACGATATCTCGCCGCACGCCAGTGAACGATTTTCTGGAAAGACACACACGATGAATTACCGTCGGCTGGGCTCGTCCGGGCTCAAAGTCAGCGAATTGTCGTTTGGCTCCTGGGTCACTTATGGGAATCAGATGGGTGACGATCTCGCCCGCGAATGCATGGCCGCCGCGTATGCCGCCGGGGTGAATTTTTTCGATAACGCCGAGGTGTATGCGAAGGGCCGGTCCGAGACGATCATGGGCAATGTCCTGAAGAAGCAGGGCTGGCGGCGCAGCTCGTACATCGTCTCGACCAAGTTCTTCTGGGGCCTCAACGACGTTCCGAACGAGAAGAACACGCTCAATCGCAAATACCTCATGCAGGCGATCGACGGTTCGCTCGAGCGCCTGCAGCTCGACTACGTCGATCTGATCTTCTGCCACCGTCCCGACCCGGAAACGCCGATCGAGGAAACCGTATGGGCGATGCACGACATCGTCCGCGCGGGCAAGGCGCACTACTGGGGAACATCGGAATGGAGCGCGGCGGAGATCATGGCGGCGTGGCAGGTCGCGGAGCGGCATCATCTGGCCAAGCCGGTCATGGAGCAGCCGCAGTACAACCTTTTTCACCGCGATCGCGTCGAAAACGAATATGCCCGCCTCTACCAGGATATCGGCCTCGGGCTGACGACCTGGAGCCCGCTTGCGTCGGGCCTGCTCTCCGGCAAATACAACGACGGCATACCGGCAGGCTCGCGCGCTGCGCTCAAGGGCTTCGAGTGGCTGGCCGAGAGCATCATCGATCCGGCGAAGATCGCGAAAGTCCGGCAACTGATTCCGATCGCAAAGGAGCTCGGTTGCACGCTCGCGCATCTGGCACTCGCATGGTGCGCCAAAAATCCGCACGTGAGCACGGTGATCACCGGCGCGAGCCGGCCGGAACAGGTGGCCGAGAACATGAAAGCGCAGGACGTCGTGCCGAAGCTCACCGCGGAGGTGCTCGCGCGCATCGACGCGGTCACCGGCGTAGCCGACTGAAAGCGCGGCAAGCCGTGAGCAATCCGCTCGAGAGCTGGACCGAGGAGCAGCGTTCCGCGTATCTCTACCGCGTGTGCGCCGAGGCCGAGGCCGGAACGGCGCGCGCCGATCTTTTCACGCGCCTTGCCGGCGAGGCGGAAGCACAGGCGGCGATCTGGCGCGCCCAGCTGACCGCGAGCGGCAAGCCCGCGCCGCCGCCGTTCACGCCGGATCTGCGCACGCGCCTCGTCGCCAGGCTGATCCAGCTTTTCGGCCCGCGGCGGTTGCGTGCGGTGCTCGCCGCCATGAAGGTGCGCGGGATGGCGATCTACAGTCGGCGCGAGCCGGGCGGGCACAGCGCACCGGTCGCCGGCAACATCGAGCACCGGCATCGGGGCCTAGCCGGAGGCGGCAACCTGCGCGCGGCGGTTTTCGGCATCAACGACGGGCTCGTGTCGAACGCGAGCCTCATCTTCGGCGTCGCCGGTGCGAGCTCCGACCCCGCCGTCGTGCTGCTGACCGGTGTCGCGGGATTGAGCGCTGGTGCGTTCGCAATGGCCACCGGCGAATTCGTCTCGGTACGCTCGCAACGCGAGCTCTTCGAGTACCAGATCGCCCTGGAGCGCGCCGAGCTCAAGGAGTATCCCGACGCGGAAGCGCAGGAGCTCGCGCTCATCTACAAGGCGAAGGGATTGTCGGGCAGCGAAGCCGAGCGGATCGCCAAGCAGCTCGTCGCCGACCCCGAGCACGCGCTCGACACGCTCGCACGCGAAGAGCTGGGCCTCAATCCGGATGAGCTCGGCTCGCCGTGGGGTGCTGCCATCTCCTCCTTGCTCTCGTTCGCCCTCGGCGCCGCGGTGCCGCTGTTGCCCTTCGCGTTCGGCGCCGGAGCGCGCGCGCTGCCGATCGCCGGGCTGTTGACCGCGATCGCGTTGTTTGCCGTTGGCGCAACGCTGTCGCTGTTTACCGGCCGCGCCGCCGTGTTCTCGGGTGCGCGCATGTTGCTGCTGGGCAGCCTTGCTGCGGCCGTCACCTTCGCCGTCGGCAAGTTGTTCGGCGTCAGCGTTGCCTGAGCATTTTCGCTCCGCGGCGTTTCGCGGTGCGCCCCGACAGATGGGTAGCCCGGGATGAGCGCGCTGCGCGAATCCCGGGACGGCGCTCCATTGCTGCGCCGCCCCGGGTATCGCTTCGCTCAACCCGGGCTACGGGATTCAAGCCTTCTTCGACAGACAGGTTTTCATGAACGTCTTGCGTTCGGCGCCTTTCTTGCCGGTTGCCTGTTTGGCGCACAACCGCATCTTGTCCTGCTGCGAAATCTTGACCGGCGCCGCCGCCGGTGCCCCGGCGGTGGCCGCGATGGGTTGCAGCTTGGCGGGACGCGGCTTGACGGTCGATGTGTCGTCTGCAGCGGCGGTCGATGCGGCGAGGCCGATGAGACCGGCCAGGGCAAGTGCGTACAGTGTCTTCATGTTGCTCTCCTTTGACGTTGGTTAGGGTGCTTCAAGTGCGGCGGGACGGAAACGTCTGCAGCACATACGCATTAACGGCGCTGGAGGCTGAGGGTGCGTCAGACCTTCGGATGATGCGGATGGCCAGCCCGGCGGGGCGACGAACCGTCGCCACGCGCCGTATGCACGCCCCAAGCTGTCCCGCATCGTGGCTGTGTTAGCGTCTTCACGGGGTCCGAGTCACACAGTACCCGAGCAGCTCGGCGCTCCTTTCTGACGAGTTGCTCGAGCCTCCCGCGGAGGCGAAGACGGTGGTTGACAGTCTGCCCGTCGACTTGATCGCGGGTCGTCGCCGGCGCGACAATGCAAGACCATCGCGTTTCTGCCGAGGAGAAAGGACCCCGGTGATCGCCATCATCATCAACGACTGGCTCGGCTACGAACCCGCTCGCGTGAAGCAGGTGGGAACGACCAGACTGGAGGTCGGGGCAGGCCCGATCCTAGCGAACATGGCGCGATTCTCCGCCGGCATGCCCTTTTTCGTAATCCTGGTACTCAACGAGATGGAGCCGTCGCGTCCCACGCGTTCAATGGCCGCGAGCCGCTCCGCCATTGCGAAACGACGCTGGTCGTCGTTCGCAAAGCAATTCTCGTTCGTCAGGGACGTTAGCTTTCGCCCCAACCTGGACTTCGACATTGGGGCGTACGAATACGGGCTGCAAACCCTGCGGCGCGAGAAGTTTGACGGGGACGTCGTGTTCATGAACTCGTCCCTGCGCGGACCCCACGCGGACGATTGGCTCGCGAGATACTCCGCGCTCTTCCATGAGCAGGATGACATCGGACTGTGTGGCATCACCCTCAACACGATGAAGGTGAGCGATGGTCTGCCGGAGTTACCGCACGTGCAGTCTTTTTTTCTCTACACGAGTATGCGTGTCTTGCGCGACGTTTTCCCGGAGCGGCTCTATCAAGGTGCGCTTTCGTCCAAGCAAGAAGCAATACTCCGCGGCGAGATTGCGATCAGCCAGGCCGTGCTTCGCCGAGGGTACGCGATACGATGTTCGGCGTTCCCCGATTTCATTTACAGGTCCGGGGATGCATGGCAGATTCCGCTGGTGTTTGGATGGCGTCGCAAGGCACCGGAGCTCGCTCAAAAATACGCCAACACCATCCTTTGACCGCGTCCGAGACGCGATTCCGCCCTTAACCTGTGCTCAGCACAACAACGCGAGTAACTCGTCGTCGCGTCCTCGCGAGATGATTTCCAGAAGACGGCGCGACGCATCCGCGATCTCCTGCTGCAGCTTTGACGACCGGTGAGCGGCCTCCGCGGGATCGAGCCGCGACAGCTCGCCATGCCTCACGGCACGCCCTCCGATGGATGGTCGCGACCCGGCGCCGTGATGGTAGACGACGTCATCGTAAACCGCGAAGAGAAGCGGGTGCAGGTTCAACCGATTCGAGCGGCGCATTTTTCCCCACTCCACGCCGTTCAGCCACAGCGATCGAAGAAGGTTAGCTCCGACGTCGGTGACCACTTGCCCATGGGAATTCGTCCAGGTGGGGCCGGCGCGCCAATCGCCCTCGATTCGACGCCAGAAGCTGGCAGTCGTCATGCTGAAGCATGGATGCGGTTGCACGTCGCCGGCATTCTCCAATCGCTGGACGGCGACCAATGGCCATCTTGCCAATCCCGATCGAATGTAATCCGTGATATCCCGAACCGGAAACGCATCGCTGTCGCAAAAGATCAGCACATCGTCATCGTGCGCCGAGTCGCATACGACGCTTGCCAGCGCGTTCAGTTTGCTCGCGTGATCGACAATGCCCTTGACCGGAGAACAGTAGTCGAATTTTGCCGCATGGTCGTGCCGCGTTCCCTCGCAGAACGCGAATATCTTGAAGGGGTGAAGAATGTACTTCCGCAGATGCGAGATCTGCACGTCAACCCAGAAGTCGCGGCTCCAATGGACGGTCAGGACGTAGATCATCGAACAAATTGTGTATGCCTGTGCGTGCCGATCGTTCGCGGCTGCGAGTGGTCATCGCGTATCCAGTCGCCGCAGTGAGTGCTCGAGCAGAGCGGCGAATCCACACGGATACCGCTCGCCGTGCTGCGCTCGAACGGTGCGTCTTTCCGTCCCGGCCGAGAATCCTCCATAAAACAAGGCGGCGACCGGATCGCTCCGGCGCCGCCTTGTCGGTGCGGCCGGGTGGACAGGAGGTCACCCAGCCGTGTTCATGGACCCAGTGTCAGGCCTTCATGCACTCGGAGCGCGACTTGTCAGCCTCCGCCTTGCTCATACCCTTGGTCTTGGCGTTGCATTCTGCCATCTTGCTCTTTGCTTTCACCGGCTTTGCCTTCAGGCAGGTGTTCACGTAATCCTGCCGCGCCTTGCCTTCGAGCTTCTTGTCGCCGGCCTCAGCCTGGCAGGTCTTCATTTTGTTCTGTTGCGGATTCATCGCATCCGTCTTCTTGTCGGTCTTGGTGTCGGCAGCATATGCGCTGCCGCACGCGAACAGCCCGGCGACCAGCACTGCAAACAATTTTTTCATCGCGGCCTCCCTGCCTATGGTTTTTGAGAGCGGGGCTTGGGTTGCCGCCGAGTCTACGACAAGCCGGAGAAGCGAGGCAATGATTTCCGAACGGCGAGCCCTAGGGCGGTGTCGCAAACACCCATCGTGCACTGCACCATCGGTTGTGTCAAAATTGCTTATCGCGGCGATCATTCGCCGGTAAAATGATGTTTTTGCATCGAAAAGCCCGTTAGAACCCCAGGGAAAACGGACCGTGCCCGCCCCTACCGCTCATCGCAGCAAGGCTGCCGCCTTGTCTGGCGCCCAGCTGCCGATCGACGACACCCGCATCCGCGAGATCATGGAACTCGCGCCGCCGGCGCATCTTTTGCGCGAGTTTCCGACGTCGGATGCGGCGGCAACGACAACCTACGAGGCAAGAGCCGCGATCCACCGCGTGCTGCACGGCGCGGACGATCGCCTGCTGGTCGTCGTCGGCCCGTGCTCCATCCACGACTACGATGCGGCGATCGACTACGCGACCCGCCTGTCCGCGCTGAAACGCGAGCTTGCAGACAATCTGATCGTGGTCATGCGCGTGTATTTCGAAAAGCCCCGAACAACGGTCGGCTGGAAGGGCCTTATCAACGACCCGCGGCTCGACGACAGCTTTCGCATTAACGAAGGTTTGCGGCTGGCGCGGCGTATCCTGCTCGAGATCAACGAGCTCGAGCTGCCCGCCGGGACCGAGTATCTCGACATGATCACGCCGCAGTACATCGCCGATCTGATCGCGTGGGGCGCGATCGGAGCCCGCACCACCGAAAGTCAGGTTCACCGGCAGCTTGCGTCGGGCCTGTCGTGTCCGGTCGGGTTCAAGAACGGCACCGATGGCGGCGTGAAGATCGCCGTCGATGCGGTCAAGGCAGCCTCCGCGCCGCACCACTTTCTGTCGGTCACCAAAGGCGGTCACTCCGCCATCGTGCACACTTCGGGCAACGAGGACTGCCACATCATTCTGCGCGGCGGGCTCGTGCCCAACTACGATGCTGCAAGCGTCGACAAGGTCTGCGGTCAGCTGGGACATGCCGGTCTCGCCGCGCGGGTGATGATCGATTGCTCGCATGCGAACAGCCAGAAGCAACACGAGCGGCAGGTCGAGGTGGCGCGCGACGTTGCGGGCCAGATCGCGCGCGGCGACGATCGCGTCTTCGGCGTGATGTTCGAGAGTCACATCAACCCCGGACGGCAGGACCTGCAACCTGGGGAGCCTCTCCAATACGGCGTCAGCATCACCGACGCGTGCATCGGCTGGGACGCGACCGTCGGCGTGCTGCGCGAGCTTGCCGACGCCGTTCGTCGGCGCCGCGTGCTCTTGACCGACGCGTCCTAAGACGGTGCGCGGCGCGGCGCCCTCCAGGAAAGCCGGCCGGTGGCCGAAGAAATCGAACTTAAGCTGACCGCACCCGCGGATGCGCTGGCGGCAGTGCGGGCGCACCCCGCAGTCGCGGCCGTTGCGAGCGGTCGCATGCGCACGAGACAGATCGTTAGCACGTATTACGACACGCCCGGGCGCGATCTCGCCGCTGCCGGCGTCGCGCTGAGGCTGCGCCGCGCCGGAGCACGCTGGGTGCAGACCGTCAAAGGCGACGGCGAAGCCGCGGCGGGAGTGCATCGTCGCTCCGAGTTCGAGTGGCGCGTTCCAACACCGAAGCTCGACACCGCCAAGCTCGCCCGGACGCCTTGGCGAAAGCTCTTCGCCCGCAACGATGGCCGCTACCGGCGGGTGTTCGCCACTGCCGTGCGAAGGAGCGAGGTGCCGCTTGCGTTCTCCGACGGCACGCGCGCGACACTTTGTCTGGACGCCGGCGAGATCCGCGCCGGCCGTCGCCGCACCGTGCTGGCCGAAATCGAAGTCGAGCTGGAGCGCGGCGATCCGGCGCGTCTGTTCGAGCTCGCGTCGGCGCTGGCCGCCGACCTGCCCATCCGCGTCTCGCACACCAGCAAAGCCGAACGCGGCTACGCGCTCGCCGCCGGCACCGCGCCCGCGCCACGCCGGGCCCGCGAGGTCCAGCTCAAGCAAGATGCGACGCCGCAGGCGGCGCTTGTTGCAATCGCCACCGAGTGCATCGCCCAGATCGAAGCCAATGCCGAGGCGATGCTCGCGCAGGACAATCCGGAGTACCTGCATCAGATTCGCGTCGGTTGGCGTCGCCTGCGTTCGCTGCTCAGGCTCGTAGCGCTTATTGCCCCGGCGGAATCGATCGCGCCGCTGGAGCAGGAGTTGCGCTGGCTCGGCTCGATACTCGGCCCGGCACGCGATTGCGACGTGTTCGCGCTGGAAATGCTGCCCAAGGTGGCCGCGCAGTTTCGCGGTCAGCGCGAGATCGCGCGCTTGCGCGCGCGTGTGGGGCGCCGCCGGCGACGGCTCTCCTGCGCTGCGCGCGAGGCGATCGCATCGCCGCGCTTCCAGCGGCTGCTGCTCGCGCTCGGCGCGTTTTTCGCGGTGTTCGCCCGCTTTCCGGTTTCCGCCTCGGTGCCGACACTCGCCAGTGACTGGATCGCGCCGGTGCTGCAGCGGCGCCACGACAAGCTCTCGAAGCGCGCGCGGCATATTCATCGCCTCAGCGCAGCGGACCGGCATCGTGCGCGCGTCGCGGCAAAAAAGCTGCGCTATGCCGCCGAATTCTTTGCGCTGCTGTTTTCCGGTAAGCGCGCCGAGGCGTACATCACCGCGCTGTCCAAGCTGCAATCTGTACTTGGGCACCTCAACGACCTCGAAATTGCCGGCAAGCTTCTCGACGAGCTCGCGCCGGGAGATAACGCGGCGCCCGGCGCTGCGCACGCAACCGGCATCGTGCGCGGCTGGCTTGCCGCCAGCGTCGCGCCCGAGCTCGAGCGGCTACGCGAGGCACGGCGCGCGTTCGGCAAGTGCGAGCCTTTCTGGACCACGTGAACGGGCGCGCGATGCTCGAATCGGCCGAAATCGGACACCGCGTTTCCAAGCGAGTGTACGCGCGCGAAGAACCGAAGCTGCGCGAAGCGCTTCTCAACGCACAGTTCGATCTGTCGCAATCCGACCGCGGCCCGGTGCTGCTGATCATCTCCGGCGTCGAGGGCGGGGGCCGCGGAGAGACCGCCAACAAGCTGACCGAATGGATGGACCCGCGGCACATTCGCGTGGTCGCGTTCGGACCGCGCACGCCCGAAGAGAGCACTAGGCCGCCGGCGTGGCGCTACTGGCGTGCGTTGCCGCCGAAGGGCAAGCTGGGGATCTTTCTCAACGCCTGGTACAACGAGGCGATGCTTCCCCACATCCGGGGTGAGATCGACGAAGACCGGTTGCACTCGCAGGTGCAGGGGATCCGCCACTACGAGCAGATGCTCTCCGACGAGCGGCTCGTGCTGCTCAAGTTCTGGATCCACCTGTCCAAGGCGGCGCAGAAAGAACGGCTGGAAGAGCTCGAGCACGATCCGCGCACGTCGTGGCGCGTGACGCGTGCCGACTGGGAGGCGTACCGCATCTACAGCAAGTCGCACCAACTGTGGGAGCACTTGCTGCGCGAGACCTCGACCGGCGTCGCGCCCTGGTACGTCGTCGAAGGCGTGGACGAGCGCTACCGCTACCTCACCGTGGGGAAAATCCTGCTCGATGCGTTGCGCTCGACGCTCGCGCAAAAGCCGGCGCCGCCGAAGCGCGCGATCACACCGCCGGCGCCCTCCGTCATCGACAACATCAAGCTCATCCGCGATCTCGACTTGTCGAAGAAATTGCCGGCGAAGGTCTACGATCGCGAGCTCGAAAAGTACCAGGGCAAGCTGGCCAGGAGCACGCGCCACAAGCGTTTTGCCAAGCGCTCGTTGGTCATGGTCTTCGAGGGCGTCGACGCCGCGGGCAAGGGCAGCGCGATCCGCCGCGTCACCGGAGCGCTCGATGCGCGACAATACGTGTCCGTGCCGGTGGCCGCGCCGAGCGACGAAGAGCGTGCTTACCCGTACCTGTGGCGCTTCTGGAAGCACGTGCCGCCCCTGGGAGGCATCACGATCTTCGACCGTTCGTGGTACGGGCGCGTGCTCGTCGAGCGCGTCGAGGGTTACTGCAGCGTGAGCGACTGGATGCGCGCCTACGACGAGATCAATCAGTTCGAAGAGCAGCTTGCTCACGGCAGCGCGATCGTCGTCAAGTTCTGGTTGCAGATCAGCAAGGCCGAACAACTGCGCCGCTTCAAGGCGCGCGAGCAGACTCCCTTCAAGCGCTTCAAGATCACCGCCGACGACTGGCGCAACCGGAAAAAATGGAACGCATACGAACACGCGGTATGCGACATGGTCGATCGCACCAGCACCGAAATCGCGCCGTGGACGCTGGTCGAGGCCGAGGACAAGCGCTACGCCCGCATCAAGGTGTTGAAGACCATCCATGACAGCCTGAAACGGGCGCTCGACCGATGACACGGACCAACGGCAAGTACGGCGCGCCCGGATGGCTGCCCGGAGGACACGCGCAGACGATCTATCCGGCGTTGATCCGACGGCCGCAGGTGGCTTTCCGGCGCAAGCGGATCGACACGCCCGATGGCGATTTCATCGACTTCGACTGGCTGGAAACACCGGCGGCAGAGGACAATGCGCCGCTGGTCGTTCTTTTCCACGGCCTCGAAGGCAATTCGCGATCGCACTACGCGTTGGCGTTGATGGCGCATTTGCGCTCGATCGGATGGCGTGGCGTCGTCCCGCATTTTCGAGGCTGCAGCGGCGAGGTGAATCGTCGGCCGCGCGCCTACCATTCCGGCGATTACACGGAGGTTGCATGGATGCTCGAGACAATCCGGGCGCTGGAGCCCGGCACACCGCTGTTCGCCGTAGGTATCTCGCTCGGAGGTAGCGCGCTCCTCAACTGGCTCGGCCGCGAGGAGCACCGAGCCGCGAGGATCGTCACCGCCGCCGCCGCGGTGTCGGCGCCGCTCGATCTCACCGCGGCGGGAATCGCAATCGAGCAAGGCTTGAACCGCATCTACTCCAGGCACTTCCGCGCGACGCTCGTGCCGAAGGCCATCGCAATGGCGCGACGCTTCCCCGGGACGCTCGACGCCACAGCGATTGTCCGGGTCGATTCGATGTACGGTTTTGACCAGATCGTCACCGCGCCGCTGCACGGTTTTACCGGCACGGACGATTACTGGCAGCGGGCCAGCAGCAAGCCCTGGCTAAAGGCCGTGGCGGTGCCCACGCTTGTGCTCAACGCCCGCAACGATCCGTTCATTCCGGCAAGCTCGCTTCCTATGCGCGCCGAAGCCGGCCCCGCGATAACGCTCGAGCAGCCCGATCACGGCGGGCACGCGGGATTCCCGCAGCAGCGTTTTCCGGGCCGCCCGGATTGGCTGCCGCAGCGCCTGGTAACGTTCTTCAGCGAGATTCGCGATGCCTGAGCTTCCTGCCGAGATTTTCAAGGCCTACGACATCCGCGGCATCGTCGGCAAGACGCTGACGCCGCCGGTCGTGCGCAGCATCGGTCAAGCACTGGGGACGCTCGCGCAGGAACGCGGCCGCGACACGATAGTTACCGCCCGCGACGGCAGACTTTCCGGGCCGGAGCTTTGTAGCGCCCTCGCCGATGGGATTCAGTCGAGTGGGGCGAACGTGATCGACATCGGCGCGGTCACGACGCCGATGAGCTATTTCGCGGCGCACGAGCTCAGGACGCAGTGCAGCGTCATCGTCACCGGCAGCCACAACCCGCCGGATTACAACGGGCTCAAGATGGTCATCGCGGGCGACACGCTCGCGGGTGACGACATCCAGGCGCTCAAGATCCGCATCGAGACCGGTGCGCTGAAGGCAGGCGCCGGCCATTGTGGCAGCGCGGACATCGGCAGCGCGTACCTCGACCGCGTCGCCGGCGACGTTGCGCTCGCGCGCCCGATGAGGATCGCGGTGGACTGCGGCAACGGTATTGCGGGCGCGTTCGCCCCCGTGCTGTTCCGCCGTCTCGGTTGCAAAGTGACCGAGCTTTTCTGCGAGGTCGATGGCACGTTCCCCAATCACCATCCGGACCCCTCGCAGCCGAAGAACCTCCAGGATCTGATCCAGTGTCTGGCGACGACGGACAACGAGCTGGGGCTCGCGTTCGATGGCGACGGCGACCGACTCGGTGTCGTGACCAAGGACGGTCGAATCATCTATCCGGACCGGCAGCTGATGCTCTTCGCCGCCGACATGCTCGCGCGCAATCCGGGCGCAACGGTGATCTACGATGTCAAGTCGACCCGCAACCTCAAACCCTGGATCGTGGACCACGGCGGCACGCCGCTGTTGTGGAAGACGGGGCATTCGCTGATCAAGCTCAAGATGAAACAGAGCGGTGCGCTGCTCGCGGGCGAGATGAGCGGCCATACGTTCTTCAAGGAGCGCTGGTATGGCTTCGACGACGGGATGTACGCGGGCGCGCGGCTGCTCGAGATCCTCTCGCGGCAGGCCGACTCGTCCGCGGCACTGCATGCGCTGCCCGACAGCGTTTCGACCCCGGAGCTCAACGTCGCCTGCGGCAGCGAGTCGCCGCACGCGCTCATCGCCAGGCTCGCGGCGACGTCGGAGTTTCCGGGCGCTACCGAAGTGATCCGCATCGACGGTCTGCGCGTGGAGTATGCGGACGGCTTCGGCCTTGCCCGCGCTTCGAACACGACACCGGTCGTCGTGCTCCGCTTCGAAGGCGACAGCGAAGCGGCGCTCACGCGCATCCAGTCGGAGTTCCGCCGCGTGCTCGCGGTGGGCGCTCCCGGGCTTGCGCTTCCCTTCTGATGCCACCGGCACCGCTGCTGACGCTCGCCGACATCGAAGCCGCGCGCGAGCGCATTGCGCACGGCATCTACATGTCGCCCTGCGTCGAGTCGATTCCGCTGTCGCAACTGACTGGCGCGCATATCTTCTGCAAGCTTGACTACCTGCAGCGCACCGGCAGCTTCAAGGAGCGCGGTGCGCGCAATGCGCTGGAGAAGCTGGATGCCGAGCAACGCCGGCGCGGCGTGGTCGCGGCATCGGCGGGCAATCACGCGCTGGGCGTCGCCTATCACGGCGGCCTGCTCGGGATCCCGGTGACCGTGGTCATGCCGAAATTTGCTGCGTTGATCAAAGTCACCAACTGCAGGCTGCTGGGCGCGACGGTGGTCCTGCACGGCGCCGATCTCGGCGAAGCGCGCGCAAAGGCGGAAGAGCTCGCCGCAACCGACGGCCTCACGTTCGTGCATCCGTTCGACAATCTCGACGTGATCGCGGGCCAGGGCACTATGGCGCTCGAAATCCTCGATCAGACGCCAGACATCGACGCCATCGTGACGCCGGTCGGCGGCGGCGGCTTGATCGCGGGTATAGCCACCGCAGTGAAAGCGCGGCGGCCGCATATCGAAGTCATCGGCGTGGAAGCGGAGCACGCTTCTTGCCTGGTCGCGGCGCTCGCGGCCGGAGAGCCGGTGGACGTGAAGTTGAGGCCGACCCTCGCCGACGGGCTGGCGGTTGCGCGCATCGGCACGCGCTCGTTCGCGATACTGAAGGATATCGTCGATGAAGTGGTTACGGTCGACGAAGCGTCGATCGCGCTCGCGATCCTGCGCCTGATCGAGCTGGAAAAAAGCGTGGTCGAAGGCGCAGGCGCGACGCCGCTTGCGGCGTTTCTCGCCGGCAAGCTGGGCGGCTACGCCGGCAAGCGCGTCGTGCTCGCGCTCTGCGGCGGCAACATCGACCTCACGATGCTCGATCGTGTAATCGAAGTCGGTTTGGTCGCCGATGGACGGCTGGCGCGCTTCACGGTGTCGATAACCGATCGTCCGGGCGGCCTGGCGCGGTTGGCCAACGTCATCGCGTCGACCGGCGCCAGTATCAAGGAGATCGTGCACGACCGCGCGTTCGCAGGCCCCGACCTGTCCGAAGTGCGCGTCGTCTGCGTCGTCGACACGACCGGGCGCGCGCATATCGCCGAGCTGCACCGCGCGCTGACGAACGCAGGAATGAACGTCGTCGCGTAGCCCGGGATGACCGCATGGCGAATCCCGGGAGCCACCCAGTTTGCACACGCCGCCCCGGGTATCGCGCGACGCGCTCAACCCGGGCTACGAGCTCGATGTCGGCCAAGTCGCGTAGCCTGGAATGAGCCGCATGGCGAATCCCGGGAGCCACCCAGTTTGCACACGCCGCCCCGGGTATCGCGCGACGCGCTCAGCCCGGGCTACGAGCTCGACCCTGGCTGCGCCAGCCAGGCGGAGCAGTCCCACCCCAGCAGCGCCTCGAGCTCGCGGATTTCCGGCTCGAACACTGCGGCGAGGTAACGCCGCTCCTCTTCCGTCATCGCCGTGTCGTAGTCGCGCGCGTGCGCGGTCCTTTCCGCGACGGGCGGAAACGGCGCGATGCCGAGAAAATTCGCGATCGTGGCGAGCACGGCCCCGGGAGACTCGAGCAGCTCCTCGCTCTTGAACGCGATCGTCTGTTGCCTCGGGAAGTAGTGCCAGAGTCGCTTGAGTTGCTGCGCGTAGAACCCGCGATGGATGTAGGTATAGCGCTTCGCGCGTTCCAGCGGCATCGTCCGTACCCGCTCCGGCTCGGCCTTGAGCGCGTCGAGAAACGGCAGGGGATCGCTCCGACTCTGACGCGTCATGTTCCACTGCGAAAAAGCCCGCGTTATCGGGTTGCGCAGGACCATGATCAGCTTCATCGCCGGGTTGTAGCGCGCGATGCGCTCGGCGGCAGCGGGCCAGTACAGATACGCCGGTGTCACCTCGCCCAGCAGGCGCTGGGCGGGACCGGGCGCGAAAGCGGCATGGTACGGCCCGTAGTCGACCGGTTCCGCGGCAAAAATACGGTCGGTGTCGAAGAAATGCAGCTCTTTTCGCCGCGGGAGACACAGCTCCGGATGCTCGCGCAGGTAGTAGTCGAGCGCGGTCGTGCCGCCCTTCTGCGCGCCGGCGACGATGAAACTGACCTTGTCGGGCGGCGCCATGCCAGAGCTAGTAGGCGATGCCCAGGCGTCGATATACGAAGCCCAGCAGCCACGCCGGGCCGACGAGAAACGAGCGCACGTCCTCGAGGAACGATGGCCGGCTGCGCTCGATCGCGTGCCCGACGAACTGGCCGATCCACGCGCCGACGAATACCACGGCCGAGACGACGAGCGTACGCTCGCCGAGCCACGTCAGCGCATACAGCATCACGGCCAGCACCGCCGCCATCCCGAGCGCGAGCGGGAACGACAACCAGAGATAGAACGCGAGCGTGGCGGCGATGGCGGCGTACGCCGCGCCCGGCGCGGCCGACCAGAGCAGGCCGAGCACGCTCCAGACGATCAGCGGTACGCACACCCAGTGCAGCGCCTTGTTCGTAGCGTGGCGGTGATAGCTGCCGTAGCGTTCGAAAAGATGATCGACGGGACGCATTGGCCGTGGCCTGGCCCTGGAGTCCATAGCCACTAGACAGGTGTCGCGTGGCCGCGACGAAGCCTTTGCGACGCGATGACGACGGCCACGCACGCGAGCCCGATCCAGTCGGCCAGCGGCTTCGGGTACACCAGCAGCAACCCCGCGACGATCAGCAGCACGCGCTCGAGGAGCGTACAGCGCCGAAACAGCCAGTCCTGCACACCGCCAGCCAGCGCGGCGATGCCGATGAACGCCGTGAAGGTGATCCATGCCACGTCGAGCGTCGAGCCGCCTTGCGGCATCTTCAGCAACAGCCCGACACCCGCGGGGTCGAGCACGAACACGAACGGCACCAGAAACGCCGGCAAGGTGTATTTCCACGACTGCAGCGTCGTCTTGTAAGGGTCGCCGCCGGTGATCGCCGCGGCCGCAAACGGCGAGAGCGCGGTCGGCGGAGACACCTCCGACAGAACGGCATAGTAGAAAATGAACATATGGGCGGCGAAGTCCGGTACGCCGAGCTTGATCAGCGCCGGTGCCGCGATGACCGCGCAGATGATGTAGCTCGCCGTCACCGGCACCGCGAGGCCGACGATCCAGACGATCAGCGACGTATAGATCGCCGTCAGCAACAGGCTGCCGCCGGCGTAGTCGATGACGATCGCGCTGAATTTTAGTCCCAGCCCGGTCTTGGCGACCACGCCGACGATGAGCCCGGCGGCCGCGCAGGTTGCCGCAACGTTGAGCATCTGGCGCGATCCGTCGGCGAGAGCGGCGACCAGTTTGCGCGGCACCAGAGCGGTGTCGCGACGCAAGAAGCTGACCGCGAAAGTGACCACCGTCGCCCAGAACACCGACAGCACGGACGAGAACCCGACGAACATGAAGGCGACGATCGAAATCAACGACAGAAAGTGATACCAGTAGCGACGCGTGAGCTGCCACAGGGTTTGCGCACCCGCGACGATGACCTGGGGCATGCCGAACTTGCGTGTGTCGATTTCGACCATCAGGAACAACGACAGGTAGTAAAGGCATGTCGGTATCGTCGCCATCAGCATCACATCGAAATAGCTGATCTTGAGGAACTCGGCGATCAGGAACGCTGCGGCGCCGAGTACCGGCGGGGAGATGATCGCGCCCAGGCCGCCCGCCGCGAGCAAGCCGCCCGCGGCGTTCTTGCCGTACCCCGCTTTCACGAGCATCGGGTACGCGACGGTACCGATCGTCACGGTCGTAGCGACACCCGATCCGGAGGGCCCGCCCAGCAGGAAGGACGCCAGTACCACCGTGCGCCCCGCGCCGGCAGGCTTGCCGCCCATCGCGGCAAAGGAGAAATCGAGGTAGAACTTGCCGGCGCCCGAGTGCTGCAGGAATGCGCCGTAAATCGTGAACAGGATGATCAGGGTCGAGGAAACGTCGACCGCCGTGCCGAAAATGCCCTCCAGCGTCTGATACATGAAGCCCACCAGGCTCGCGAGATCGTAACCACGGTGCGTCCATTGACCGGGCAGATACGGGCCGAGAAATGCATAGGCGATGAACATGCAGACGACACCCGGCATGATCCATCCCGACGTCCGCCTCGCGGCTTCGAGCACCAGCACGATGAACGCGGTTCCGAAAATCAGGTCCAAGCGGTCCGGAGTCGTGTTGCGATCCCAGAAGTCGTCTCCGCCGTTCAGGAGATAGACGATGGCCGCCACGCCGAGCAGCGCCAGCAGCACGTCCCAGAGCATCAGGCGATTGCGAAAACGCGGCGCGATGGGAAAAAGCAGGAACACCAGAAGCAGCATGAACCCGACGTGAACCGGCCGGAGTGTCTGCGTGGGCACGATAGCCACGGCAGCGTAGAGATGGAAAAGCGACATCACGACCAGCAGCGTCGTGGTCAGCTTCGCCAGAACGCCGCGATAGCGGCTGACGGCGCCCTCGTCTTCCTCGATGTACTGCTCGGCCTTCCTGAGTGCCTCGTCGGAGACCTGGACTTCGACGACGGACGCGTTCGCCTCAGGACGGCCCGGCGCCTCGCTCAACGTTTCCTCCCGATCGCGTCTTGCCCGGATCGACGCACCGCGCGGGACACTCGCGTCGACCTGCCCGCCTCAACTCATTGGAACTTGACGCCGCGCTCCTCGAGATACTTCCGCGCCCCCGGGTGGAATGGCAGCGGCGAAGCGTGCGCCTGAGTCTCCAGCGCGATCGCCTCCGCGTCGCGATGCACCGCAACCAGCTCGGCCTTTTTTTCGAACACTGTCTTGACGATGTTGTACGCCATCTGGTCGCTCATCTTGTCGCTCGCGACGAGCAGGTTCCAAACGTCGACATTGGTCGTCGGCGCATCCTGCCCGGAATACGACTTGCCGGGTATCGTACCTTTTACATACAGCGGCCCGTATTTCTTGTTCATGGCTTCCGCCGCGTCACCGTGGTCGAGGAGCTTGATTTTCACACCGGGCGTTGCGGCCAGATCGGTAAGCGCGGCGGTCGGCACCCCTCCCGACCAGATCAGCGCGTCGATCTTGCGGTCCTTCAACGCGTTGACCGACTCCGCGACCGACAGGCGCTCGCGCTTGACGTCCTTGTCCTTGTCGATGCCGACGGCCTCGAGCAGGCGAAAGGCCATGATCTCGGTGCCGCTGCCCGGAGACCCGGTCGAAATCCGCTTGCCCTTGAGGTCGGCAAGCTTGTTGATCCCGGTCCCCTCGATGGTCACCACGTGCAGCCGGTTCGGGTAGAGCACCATCAGCGTCCGGGCATTGACTTTCGCGTCCTTGAACTTGTCGATACCTTGCAACGCGTCATATCCGCTGTCGGCCATGGTGAAGGCCACTTCCGTCTTGCCGGCGCCGATGAGCTTCAGATTGTCCACCGACCCGCCGGTCACTTCCGCGGTCGCCTGCAGCCCGGGAACGTATTTCGACAAGATGTTGGCCATGCCGCCGCCGAGCGGGTAGTAGACCCCACCGGTACCGCCGGTCGAAATCGAGATGCGCGTCGTCTGCGCCAGCGCAAGGCTCGCGCCGAGTGCGCAGCCGAGCACGGCCCATCGCAGCAGTCTGGTCATGATCTCCTCCAATAGAGAAACCCAAGCTTGCGCCGGAGCGGGCGCGCCGCGCCGTTACTTGGCGCGGAGTTTACCTGAAACTCCTGCGATCAACTCGCGCGGAAGGCTCGATCGACGTTACGCGCCACGGCAATCCGGTGACATTGCGCGCGCATTGCTCCGGATCCAGACCGGGCGGTCAGCGCCCAAGTGCGCTCCAAGCCCTGGTGCGGGCGTGACCTGCCGATTCAGCGCCACCGAGCCGCTCGCGCTGCCCCAGCCGTCGATCTGGTACGACCCTTGCGTATGACCCTGGCAGGAGTCGAAATACAGCCCGAACAGCGAAAGCGACGAGTTGTACTGGACGACTCGAGCTGACAATGGAGCTGCAAATGGAAATGACAATGCACACCAAGGGAACCTGTCTCGCACCCAATCGCTTCGAGTCCGAAGTCGAGGAGTTTCGCGAGACGATCGCCGATCCGTCGCTTACTCTCGACGAGAAGAAGCGCGCCTACGGTCTCATCGTCAAACATGCGGCGTTGCTCGATCCGCAGGATGCGGGGTTCTGGCGTGCCGGTGCCGCGCTCAAAGTCGCGCTGTGCGCTTGGCTCGATTTCCAACCGATGATCAAACACTGACGCGAGCGTCCGGCCACAGCAAGTCACTGCAATTCGCCAAGGACGCGCGCACTCCCCTGAAACGAACGAAGAAGAATCTGCCGCCACCTTGCCGAGCTAGCCCGCGCCGAGCAGCTCGGGCTTGAGCGGCGCGCGCTTTTCCAGCGCACTGACGCGCACCGGAAACTCGCCAAGTTTGCGATCGAGAAAATAGTTGCGCAGCGTGCGCGTAATCGTGCGAAACGCAATCTCGCTCCACGGGATCTCCGCTTCGTCGAACAACCTGACTTCGAGGCTTTCCGGTCCGGGACTGAAATCGAGGTCGAGCAGGCGCGCGCGGAACATGACGTAGATCTGGTTGATGTGCGGCAGGCTGATCATCGTGTACAGCGGCCCCACGTCGACCCGGGCGCGCGCTTCTTCGGCAGTCTCGCGCTCGGCGCCGGCAAGAATCGTTTCGCCGTTCTCCAGAAAACCCGCCGGCAGCGTCCACAATCCCCGCCTCGGCTCGATCGCTCGCTTGCACAGCAGCACCTTATCGTCCCATACCGGCAGGCAGCCGACGACGACTTTCGGGTTCTGATAATGGATCGTGCCGCAGTCGCTGCAGACGTAACGCGGCAGCGAATCGCCGTCGGGAATCCGGAACTCGGGCGCGGTGGCGCCGCAGTGGCTGCAGAATCTCACTGGCGAATGAAGGTGTCGCGGTAATACTTGAGCTCATCGATCGATTCATAGACGTCGGCGAGCGCTTCGTGCTTGCCCTGCTTCACCCAGCCCTTCGCGACCTCGGGCCTCCACCGGCGACACAGCTCCTTCAGCGTGGATACGTCGAGGTTGCGGTAGTGAAAATAATCCTCGAAAGCCGGCATCCACCGGGCAAGGAACCGACGGTCCTGGCAGATCGAATTGCCGCACATCGGCGAGGTCCGGGGCGGCACGTGCTCGCGCACGAATGCAAGCATGCGCTGTTCCGCCTGCGCCTCGTCCAGGGTCGAGGCCTTGACCTTGTCGGTCAGTCCGGAGCGGGCGTGAGTGGCCTGGTTCCACGAATCCATGCCGGCGAGCGTCACGTCGTCCTGGTGCACCACGAGCACCGGTGCTTCGGCCACCGTAGCCAGTGCAACGTCGGTGACGACCAGTGCGACTTCGATGATGCGATCGGTTTCCGGCCTGAGCCCGGTCATCTCCATGTCGATCCAGATCAGATGATTGGCGTCCTGCGGCATGAGGTGGCGTAGAATAGACGCGTCGTGATGATCGGGTATTCTCGCATACCGCTGTGCTCCACCGTATGTGCTCGTAACGGGCAGCCGCCGGTCGCGCCGAACCCCGTTTCATGACCGCCTCTCTGCTCACGTTGCTGTTCCTGCTTGCGCTCGCCATCTCGCTCGGGCTGCAGCTCTGGCTCGCGCGCCGGCAGCTCCGCCACGTTCTCGCGCACCGCGGTGCGGTTCCGGTGCATTTCGCCGACCAGATCACGCTCGCCGCACATCAGAAGGCTGCCGACTACACCGCGGCGCGCACCCGCGTCTCGGTAATCGATCTGCTGTTCGATGCCGTCGTGCTGCTGACGCTCACGCTGGGTGGAGGGCTCGCGCTGATCGCCGGCTGGATCGCCGCGGTTCCCGTTTCCCCGCTCGCGCAGGATGTCGCGCTGATCGTCGGCGTTGCGCTCCTGAGCGGCGCGCTCGCGCTGCCGCTGGCGTGGTACCGCACCTTCGTGATCGAGCAACGCTTCGGCTTCAACCGCATGACATTGAGACTCTGGGTCGCCGACATCATCAAGGGCGCGCTGATCGGCGCCGCGCTGGGCATCCCGCTGGTGACGCTGGTGCTGTGGCTGATGGCGCGCGCGGGGACGCTGTGGTGGCTGTATGCGTGGCTGGCATGGGTTGCCTTCCAGGTGCTCGTGCTCGCACTCTATCCGCTCGTCATCGCGCCTCTGTTCAACAAGTTCGAGCCGCTCACCGATACGCTCGTGAGGGAACGCGTCGAGCGGCTGCTCGCGCGCTGCGGCTTCGCAGCCCGGGGCCTGTTCGTGATGGACGGTTCGAAGCGCTCTGCGCACGGCAACGCGTATTTCACCGGCTTCGGCGCAGCGCGCCGGATCGTTCTGTTCGATACCCTGATCTCGCGCCTCGCACCCGAAGAAGTCGAGGCCGTGCTCGCGCACGAGCTGGGGCACTTCAAGCTCCGACACGTACGCAAACGTACCCTCTGGTTTGCGGTGCTGAGTTTCGGGCTTCTCGCTCTGCTTGCCTGGCTCGTCGGCGAGCCGTGGTTCTACGCCGGCCTCGGCGTACCCGGGCCCGCGCCTCGCTATGGTGTCGCGCTGGTCCTGTTCATGCTCGCACTACCCGCGTTCACCTTCCTCGCCTCGCCCCTGGCCGCGATGTATTCGCGGCGGCACGAGTTCGAGGCCGATCGCTACGCCGCGCGCAACGCGTCCACGCCGGCGCTCATCACGGCTCTGGTCAAGCTCTACGAGGACAATGCCAGCACTCTGACGCCGGATCCGTTGCATTCGGCGTTCTTCGATTCGCACCCGCCGGCGCCAGCACGCATTGCGCAGCTGGAGCGTACCGCGCTCTGATTGCAGACACGACCGCCCACATGACTCCCGAGCTTGCCGCACTTTCCGCGCTTGACTGTCGCGCTCGCGCTCCGCTGCTGTCCGTCGCGCAAGTAACGCAACGGCTCAAGGCGCTGCCGGCCTGGGAATACACCGATAACCGGCTCATCAAGACTTTTCGATTCAAGAACTATTACGAAACGATGGCGTTCGTCAACGCCGTGGCATACATCGCGCATCGCGAGGATCACCATCCCGATCTGTCGATGCATTACAACCGCGTCGTTGCCTCGTACTCCACCCACGACGCGGGCGGCGTCACCCTCAACGATTGCATCTGCGCCGCGAAGGTCGAAGCGCTCGGCGCGTGAGCCGCGTCAGGCGAAGCGAGGATCCGTCCGGCGCCGACGCGCCGCATACCGTAATGGGGCTGGTCACGGCGGCGTGGCGGCGCCACTACGCGGTCAGACTCGCCGACGGCGACACGATCAAATGCCTGCTGCGCGGCCGGGGCCTCGGCGTCGCGTGCGGTGACCGAGTGAGCGTCGCGCCAACAGCGGACGGCCAGGGAGCGATCCATGCGATCCTGCCGCGCGGCACGCTGCTCTTCCGCTCCGATGCACATCGCGAAAAGCTTATCGCGGCCAACGTGACGCAGGTTCTCGGCATCGTCGCGCCCGATCCGCCTTACGACGACGAGCTCGTGCAACGCTGGATCGTCGCCGCCGAGAGCAACGGCTGCGCCTTCGCGCTGATCGCCAACAAGAGCGACCTTCCCGCCTTCGCGAAGCTCGGTGCCCGGCTCGAAGCCTGTCGCGCGCTGGGATATCCGGTCGTGCCGGTTTCGGCCAAGGGCGACGTCTCGACGGTGAGAGCGCTTGTGGCGGGCCACCGTAGCGTCTTGATCGGCCAGTCGGGGATGGGCAAGTCGACGCTGATCAACACGCTCGTGCCGGGCGCCCAGGCGCGTGTCGGCGAAGTGTCGGGCGCGTTGCACGCCGGGCGCCACACGACTTCGGAGACCACGCTGTATGCGCTCGAGGGCGAAGCATGGATCGTCGACTCGCCTGGAATGCAGGAGTTCGGACTCGCGCATCTTTCCGCCGCTGCGATCATGCAGGGATTCGTCGATCTGCGCCCGTTCGTGGGCCGCTGCCGCTTTCGCGATTGCCGTCACGGTGCCGAGCCCGGCTGTGCGGTGCAGGACGCAGTCGCGCGCGGCGAGGTCAAGGCATGGCGCGTCGCATTATGGCAAAGGCTGCTCGTGGAAAGCGAACGACGCGCGCAGACTTGGACATGATGGCAAGTGGTGTAGCCCGGGATGAGCATCGCGAATCCCGGGGACGGCGCATCATAAATCTCGCGGTCGCCCCGAGTATCGCCGCTGCGCGGCTCAACCCGGGCTACGGTGCCCAATACGCAAGTGTCAAGAGCAGCAACACGACCAGCCAGACCAGCAACGCCCGCCACACCAGCCCGACCGCGCTCGGCATCATGTCGGCGTCGGCGACCTCGCCCAGCCCCAGCTCAGGGCGAAATTCGGGCTCGCCCGTGGGGCCGGTCACCGTCCCGCCGATCAGAGCACCCAGCGCGCCGGCGCCGCTGGCGAGCAGGATGCCTTCGTGCAGCGAGTGCCATGCCTTGGCCTGCGTCCGCCAGCAATAGATCGCGTCCTCGAAATCGCCGACGATGGCGAAGGTCGCCGCGGTGAGCCGAACCGGCGCCCAGTCGAGCCAGAACAGCAATCGGTGCACCGGCTGGCCGAATTGGCCGAGCTCGTGACCCGTCGGCATGAGCGCGCCGCGCCAGCGATCGGCGAGCAGCACGGTGAGACGATAGAGCACGGCACCCGCGGGTCCCGGCAACACGAGAAACCAGAACAGCGTTCCGAAGACGTGCCGGTATGAATCTTCGAGACCCTGTTCGATCGCAAGCTTCGGGATCTCCTCTGCGGTCGCTGCGCTGGCGTCGATACCGCGCCACGCCGCAAGGCGCCGGCGAGCTGCGATCGCATCGCCCGCCTTGAGCGCCTCGGCGATCGCGGCGAACGCGTGACTGAAATGGCGGAAGCCGACCAGCACGTAGAGGATGAAGACGTTCCAGACGAGCGCGAGCAGCGGATGCAATCCTTCGAGCGCCCAATACCCGGCGGCGGCGATCGCCACCGGGGGCAGCAACGCCAATGCGGCCGCAATCGCCCCCTGCTGCGAAGTCCCGGCGTTGAAGCGCTGCTCCAGCGCCCGCGCGTAGCGGACAAATGCGCGCTGCAGGCCGCCGCGCCAGCGAAACGTCCGCCATTGCTCCAACGCCAGCGCGATCACGATGGCGAGGAAATTCATGCCTTCAGAAACTCCTTGTTCACCGCGCTGAACAGCGGCGTTCCCGCCTCACCCAGCCACTCGAACACGACCATTTCCCGCGACACGATTCGCACGCCTTCCTGGCGCATCCGGGCGAGCGCGAGATCGCGATCGCCGTGGCGGCGCGAGCCGACGCAATCGGCGACGACGTAGACCTCCTTGCCCTCGTTATAGAGGTCGAGCGCCGTCTGCAGCAGACAGACATGCGCCTCGATGCCGATCAGAATAGTCTGCGCGCGGTCGGCGCCGGGAAGATCGGACAGGCACGCCGCCGCGACGGCGGAGAAGCGGTTCTTCGCCGCGATCGCCTTGTCCGGCAGCAGCTCGCGCACGGGTCCCACCAGCGGACCCAATCCTTTCGGGTGCTGCTCGCACGCCGCCACCGGCACGCCGATCTTTTGCGCGGCGCGAATGAGCCAGGTGCAGTTGGCGAGAATCTGCTCGCCGTCGGCGATCGCCGGCAGCATCTTCTGCTGCAGGTCGATCGCGAGCAGCATCGACCGCTGGGCATCGATCAGCATCGCTCCATCCCATCTGCGGCCATGCGCCGCGAGTTAGGAACCTTAGCTCTTCAGCTCGTCGCGATCCCTGAACTCTTCGAGCGCCTCGGGGTTGGCCAGCGCCTCGACATTCTTGACCGGCTCACCGTGCACGACGTTGCGCACCGCCAGCTCGACGATCTTGCCGCTCTTGGTGCGAGGGATGTCGCTTACCTGCACCACCTTCGCCGGTACGTGGCGCGGCGTCGTGTTGGCGCGGATCTGCTGCTTGATACGGTCGATCAACGCCGGGTCGAGAGCGACGCCATCGCGCAAGCGGACGAAGAGCACTACGCGCACGTCGCCCACCTCGCCCGGCGGCCAATCCTGACCGATCACGATGCTCTCCACGATTTCGTCGAGCTGCTCGACCTGGCGGTAGATCTCCGCCGTGCCGATGCGCACGCCGCCGGGATTGAGCGTCGCATCCGAACGGCCGTAGATGATCATGCCGTCGTGCGCGGTGAGCTCGACCCAGTCGCCGTGGCACCAGATGCCGGGAAAACGCTCGAAGTACGCGGCGCGGTACTTCGCGCCGTCGGCATCATTCCAGAAGCCGAGCGGCATCGACGGAAACGGCGCGGTGCAGACGAGCTCGCCTTTTTGCCCGCGGACCGGCTTGCCGTTCTCGTCGTACACGTCGACTTTCATCCCCAGGCCCCGGCATTGCAGCTCCCCGCGCCAGACAGGGCGCGTCGGGCAACCGAGCGCGAAGCAGGAGACGATGTCGGTGCCGCCCGAGATCGACGACAGGCATACGTCGTCCTTGACGTACTCGTAGACGTAGTCGAACCCTTCCGGCGCCAGCGGGCTGCCCGTCGACAGTACGGCGCGCAGAGACGAGAGCGCGTAGTCCTGGCGCGGGTCGAGTGCAATCTTCTTGATCGCGTCGATGTACTTCGCCGAAGTGCCGAGATGGGTCATCCGTTCCGCGTCGGCCAGCGCCCAGATGATCCTGCCCTCGCGCACGAACGGCGAGCCGTCGTAGAGCAGCAGCGTCGCCCCGGAAGCGAGTCCCGACGCGAGCCAGTTCCACATCATCCAGCCGCAGGTGGTGAAGTAGAACAGGCGATCGCCCGGCTTGATGTCGGTGTGCAGCCGGTGCTCCTTGACGTGCTGCAACAGCGTCCCGCCCGCGCCGTGCACGATGCACTTGGGCACGCCCGTCGTGCCCGACGAGTACAGGATGTAAAGCGGCTGGTCGAAAGGCAGGCTTTCGAAGGCGATTGGCGCGGGCCCGAAGGGCGCGATGAAATCGTCCCAGCCGACCGCATGCGGGACATCCCCGATACCGCTCGACGTACCGGCGATCTCGCGCAGGTAGGGCGCCACGACCACGCGCTGGACGGTCGGCAAGCGCTTCGCGATCGCGGCGAGCTTGTCGAGAACCGGCTGCGGCTTGCCGTTGTACCAGTAGCCGTCGACGGTGAACAGCACCTTGGGCTCGATCTGGCCGAAACGGTCGACCACGCCTTGCACGCCGAAGTCCGGTGACGCCGACGACCAGATCGCGCCAAGGCTCGCAGTGGCGAGCATCGCAATGATCGCCTCGGGCGTGTTCGGCGTATACGCGGCGACGCGATCTCCCTTCTGCACGCCCGCCGCACGAAGACCCTGGGCTACGCGCGACACGCCGGCGACAAGTTCGGCGTTGGAAACGCGGCGCTTGACCTTGTCTTCGCCCCAGAACACGAGCGCATCGCCCGCGTCGTCGGGCGATCGACCTTTAAGCAGATTCTCGGCGAAGTTGAGCCGCGCGTCCGGAAACCAGCGCGCGCCGGGCATCTTGTCGGCGTCGACGAGCGTACGCCCACCGGGCTCGCCGACGATGCCCGCATCGCTCCAGATCTCGCGCCAGAATGCTGCGGGCTTTTCCGTGGACCAGCGGAACAGCGCGGAGAAATCCGGCAGCGCGACGCCGTGCTTCGCGCTGACACGCGCCGCAAACGCGGTCACATTGGCGTGAGCGACGCGATCCGGAGAAGGCTGCCACAACGGTGCGCTCATGATGACTTCGCATTGGCGGGTGCCGGGGACGGCGCCCTGCCGGTGGCGTTGAGGAGCGCCCGCAAAGGCTCGGGCAGCGGGATGGGCCGCGTCGTCTTCATGTCGATCCAGACCAGCTTCGCAGCGCCGTCGGCATACTTCCTGGCATCCATCCAGATCTCGTAATAGCTCTCCACGCTTGTGCGACCCGGTGAATCGAGGAACATCCTGACCTCGACCTCGCCCGGATACGTCAACGGAGCGAAGAACGTGCAACTCGCATTGACGATCAAAGGTCCGTCGCCGGAATACGCGTCACGTCCTTGATCCCGCGCGAACGCATGAATCCAGTCGAGCCGCGCCTGTTCCATGTAGCGGAAATAAACCGTATTGTTGACGTGTGCCATGGCGTCCATGTCGCCCCAGCGGATCGGAATGCGCGAGGTATGTACCAGCTTGCGGGGTTCGGTCATTGGTCGCTTGGGCTCGGTTGCGGGCTCGGTTGCGCCAGGTCGCGCCGAGCCGCGAGGAAAAGACAATTATAATGGCTTCGACCGCGAAAGCCCTGAGGTAACACCATGCCGCGCGAAACGATGGAATACGATGTCGTCATCGTCGGCGGCGGACCGGCAGGTCTGTCGGCGGCGATTCGCCTGAAGCAGCTCGCCGCGGAAGCGGGCCGCGAGGTAAGCGTCTGCGTGCTCGAAAAAGGCTCCGAGGTCGGCGCGCACATTCTTTCCGGCGCGGTGATCGATCCGCGCGCACTCAACGAGTTGATCCCCGATTGGCAAGCCAAGAGTGCACCGCTAAACACGCCGGTCACGGAAGACCGCTTCATGGTGCTCACGCCCGAGAAGGCGTTGCGCATTCCGACCTGGCTGTTGCCGCCGCTGATGAGCAATCACGGCAACCACATCGTGAGCCTCGGCAATGTCTGCCGCTGGCTGGCCGCGCAGGCGGAGACGCTCGGCGTCGAGATCTATTCCGGCTTTCCGGCGGCGGAAGTGCTCTACGATGAGCGCGGCGCAGTCCGCGGCGTGGCGACCGGCGACCTGGGCGTCGCGCGCGACGGCTCGCACAAGCCCGAATACCAGCCCGGCATGGAGCTGCACGCGAAGTACACGCTGCTCGCGGAAGGCTGCCGCGGCTCGCTGTCGCAGGAGCTGATGGCGCGATTCAACCTTCGCGACGGCGTCGATCCGCAAAAATACGGCATCGGCATCAAAGAGCTCTGGCAGGTCGCTCCGGACAAGCACAGCAAGGGTCTGGTCATCCACACGCAAGGTTGGCCGCTCGATTCGCAAACGGGCGGCGGCTCGTTCATCTATCACCTCGAGGACAATCTGGTCGCGGTCGGTTTCGTCGTGCACCTCAATTACGAGAATCCGCATCTCTCTCCCTTCGACGAGTTTCAGCGCTTCAAGACACATCCCGCGATCCGCGGAACGTTCGAAGGCGGCAAGCGCATCGGCTACGGCGCGCGAGCGATCAACGAGGGCGGCCTGCAATCGATTCCCAAGCTCGTCTTCCCCGGCGGAGCGCTCATCGGCTGTTCCGCGGGGTTCGTCAACTTGCCGCGCATCAAGGGCTCGCATAACGCGATGAAGACCGGGATGTTCGGCGCGGAAGCGGCGTTTGCTGCGCTCGGCGCGGGTCGCGCGCACGACGAGCTGACGGCGTACACGGAGGCGTTCCGTAACTCGTGGGTGTATGAAGACCTGTACAAGGTGCGCAACGTCAAGCCCGGCCTCAAGTGGGGCCTGTGGCCGGGCACCCTGCACGGTGGCTTGCACATGTGGCTGAACGACCTCGGCCTGGGCGCGCTGGTCGGCTGGACCCTGCGCCACGGCAAGGCGGACCACGAGACGCTGAAGCCCGCTGCGGAGATGCCGAAGATCGAGTATCCGAAATACGACGGCGTGCTGACCTTCGACAAGCTGTCGTCCGTCTTTGTCTCCAACACCAATCACGAGGAGAACCAGCCGGTGCATCTCCAACTTCGCGACGCCACGGTTCCCGTGCGCGTAAATCTCGCGCTCTACGATGGCCCGGAGCAACGCTACTGCCCCGCGGGCGTGTACGAATTCGTGCCGGACGAGAGCGGATCAAGCGGTTCGCCGGCCGGGATGAGCGCGCGAAGCCGAGAAGCCGGCGACGAGATAGTACAAGTAGTACAGCGAGGAGCCGGCGACGAAGGCGACAAAGCGATCGCCCGGCCCGCGAAGCGCTTGCAGATCAACGCGCCGAACTGCGTGCACTGCAAGACTTGCGACATCAAGGACCCGAAGCAGAACATCCGCTGGGTGACACCGGAAGGCGGCGGCGGCCCGAACTATTCGAACATGTAGCGGCGCGAGCAGCGAGAGGGGACCCGCGAGCAGTGCGAGCGGGGGTCGAGCGTCCGCGAGTCGCCGCTGCGGCCGACGCGCAATGTTTCGCATCAATTCAACGATTCAAGGAGGCCGCCTGGGTTGAGCGAGCAGCGCGAAACCCGGGACCACGCTTCGGTTCCGCTTCGTTGCGGCGCCACCCCGGGTTTCGCTCCGCTCAACCCGGGCTACGATGTTCCGGCGCCCAGCCACGCAGCGCCCCGCACGCCGCTGGAGTCGCCGTACCTGTGCCGCACGATCCGCGTATCCACGCGGTCGGAGAACACCCACGGTCCCCACAACGTCGGAACGTTGACATAGAGGCGCTGCATGTTCGACATCCCGCCGCCGAGGACGATCACATCGGGATCGAGGATGTTGACAACATGGGCGAGCGAGCGTGCCAAGCGCTCTTCGTAGCGCCGCATCGTCGCCTCGCACGCCGCGTCGCCGCTCGCTGCGCGGGCGCCGATGTCGTGTGACGTCAGCGCTTCCCCGCGGACGAACCGATGATCGCGCTCGATCCCCGGGCCGGAGAGAAACGTCTCGATGCATCCCGAGTGGCCTGCAAAGCACGGAGGACCGGGGCGCTCGTCGTCCCTTGGCCAGGGCAGCGGATTGTGGCCCCACTCGCCGGCGATCGCATTCCGACCGGTGAGAACATGACCGCGGACGACGATGCCGCCGCCGACGCCGGTGCCCAGAATGACACCGAAGACGGTCTCTGCACCCGCCGCTGCGCCGTCGGTCGCCTCGGACAGCGCGAAGCAGTTGGCGTCGTTCGTGATCCGCACTTCGCGGTGGAGCAACGCCTCGAGGTCGGCCTTGATCGGCTTGCCGTTGAGACACACCGAGTTGGACCCGCGCAACAATCCGGTCGCGCGCGAGATCGAGCCGGGTGTGCCGACGCCCACGCTACCCCGATCGCCCAGCTCGGCTTCCGCGTCGTGCACGAGTCTCGCCACAGTCTCCAGAATTCCGCCGTAGTTCTCCTTCGGCGTTTCCACCCGGCGCCGCAGCAGCTCGGCGCCGTCGA
>JALYSM010000105.1 GCA_030854785.1 Pseudomonadota bacterium | reverse complement strand
GTGCAGATCCGGGCGCGCTGCGATCATGCGGCTAGCCTTTGCCTCCGGTCACGGGGCCGCGATAGAAGGCGTTCCGAAGCGCCAGGACCGCCGCGACGATAACCAGCTGCACCAGTCCCATGATCATGGCGATCGCCGATGCCAGCGAGTAGTCGTATTGCTCGAACGCCGCTTCGTACGCCGCGATGGATATCACGCGCGTGGGGCCGGCGGGAGAACCGAGCAGGATGGCGGACGGAAACACCGAGAACGCCTGCACGAATGCGAGGCAAAAGCACATCGCCAGGCCGGGTGCGAGGAGCGGCAGGTAGACGTGGCGAAACTGCGACTTCGGTCCGGCGCCGAGCGTGGCAGCCGCGCGCGCGAGCACCGGATCGATGCCGGTGATGTAGGAAAGAATCAACAGGAACGCGAACGGAAAGCCGGAGATCACCAGCGAAATCAGCACGCCCCAGTAATTGTGCGTCAGCCGTATGGGTCCGTCGTAGAAGTGAAAAAACTGCAGGAACTGCGACAACCAGCCTTTGGGACCGAAATAGATCAGCATGCCTTCGGCGATCAACACGGTGCCGAGCGTGATCGGCACGACCAGGATCGTGGTCACCCAGCGCTGGTAGCGCGTCTTCACGCGCATCTTGTACGCGATCGGCAGCGCGAAGCCGACGTTGATCAGCGTCGCGGGCAACGCGAGCTTGAGCGTAGTCCAGATCGTCGGCCACTCATTATCGGTCGTAAAGAAGAACGCATAGTTCGCGAGCCAGCCACCTTCCTTTGGATTGAACGAAAGCCACAGCCCGTAAAGAAAGGGGTAAACGAACAGCAGCAGCATGAACGCCGCCGCCGGCATCACCAGAAGCAGCGAGCGGTCGAGCGGCGCGCGAGGCGCCGTGTCAGCGGCAGTCGCAGCCTCCACTTCCCGGTCGAGGTCGGTGACCAGAACATCGGGGAGCTTGCTCATCGCGCTAGTGCCGCTAATCCAGGGGATAGACCAGCGCGCGTTCGACCGGTACGTGCACGCGAACGTTGTCGCCGAGCGCGGTTGTGACCGGACCGCGCACGTGCAGCATCATGCCCGACGCGGTAACCACGTCGAGCAGCGAATCGCGTCCGCCGTACTCGACGTTCTCCACCCGGGCCACAACGGTATTGAGGCCCCCGGGGCCCTCGCCGACGACGATTTCGTCGGGGCGGATCGCCACCGCGGCGCGGACGCCTTTGAGCGGTTGCTTGCGCACGCCGGTGATGGCGATGTCGCCGCCCGTGAGCGCGACGCGATCGCCATCTTCGCGCGCGACGTCGAGCTCCAGCACGTTGCGGTAGCCCATGAAGCGCGCGACGTGCAGATTGGCGGGTTGCGCGTAGACCTCGGCCGGTGTTCCGATCTGCTGCACCACGCCGTCCTTCATGACCACGATCCGGTCCGCCAGCGACAGCGCCTCGTCCTGATCATGGGTCACGTAGATCGTGGCACGGTCGAGCTCTCGATGAATGCGCCGGATCTCCGCGCGCGTCTCGATGCGCAGCTTGGCGTCGAGATTCGACAGCGGTTCGTCCATCAGGATCAGCGGCGGCTCGATGACGATGGCCCGGGCGATGGCGACGCGTTGCTGCTGGCCGCCGGAAAGCTGGCCGGGCAGCTTATGCTCCTGACCGGTGAGCTGCACGAGCTTGAGCGCATGCAAAACGCGCGGCGCACTTTCGGCCTGCGGCACACCGCGCATCTTGAGTCCGAAGCCGATGTTCTTGGCGACGGTCATGTGCGGAAACAGCGCGTAATTCTGGAACACCATGCCGAAGCCGCGCTTTTCGGGCGGCAGCGTATCGATGCGCTGCTCATCGAGCCAGATACTGCCGCCGGAAAGCTGCATGAGCCCGGCGATGCAGTTGAGCGCCGTCGACTTGCCACATCCCGATGGACCGAGGAGGCAGATGAACTCGCCGCGCTTGACCGTCAGCGTGAGCTCGTTCAGCGCATTGAACGCTTTGCCGCCCGCGCCGGCAAACGCCCGCGTGACATGGTCGAGCCTGAGCTCGGAGAAATCGTGTTTCATGAGGGACTTGGCCCGAAAAAATCCTCACCGTCATTCCTGCTCCCCGCCTTCGCGGGGACTGGGTCGCGGGAATCCAGCGCCATTGGTCAAGCCACTGTATCCCCGCCTTCGCGGGGATGACGCAACTGTCTCCGATCGCTGCGACGCTGCGCGTCTGGCTCTCGGACCGTTGCGTCACTTCGTCTTTTGTGCGCCGACCTGTTGATCCCAGATACGGAACGCTTCCACCTGCGCCTTCGGCTCTAGCGACTGCGTGTGCGGAAACTGCGCGAGCCATCCTTCATATTCCGGACGCCCATATTCCTTGATCGCGTCCTGGCTTTCCTTCGGTGCCATCGACAGCGTCACGTTCTTGACCGCGGGACCGGGGTAGAAGTAACCCTTGTCGTACGTATAGGCCTGCGCTTCCGGCGTGAGCAGGTAGGCCATCAGATCAAGGACCACGGCGATTTTCTCCGGCGGGACGCCCTTGGGAATCACCATGTAATGCGCGTCGTTGACCCAGGTCATGCCCTTGAATGGCGTGACCTTGTAGCCCTTGGGCACGATGCCGAGCACGCGGGGATTGATATCCCAGCCGGTCATCGTGACCGTCATGTCGCGCGAACCTTCGCCGAGCTCCTTCATCACCGCGCCGGTCCCCGTCGGGTAGTACTCGATGCAACTGTTGAGGTCCTTGAGATAAGCCCACGTCTTCTCCCACCCATTCACCGGGTCCTTGGGATCCTTGTCGCCGAGGATGTAGGGCAGCCCCATGATAAAGGTGCGGCCGGGCCCCGAGTTGGCGGGCCGCGCATAGATCAAACGGTTGGGATTGGCTTTGCACCACGCCAGCAGCTCCGCCGGCGTCGTCGGCGCCTGCTTGACCTTGTCGGGGTTGTACTCGAGCAGCGGGCCTGCCGGCATGAACGTGACCACGATCCCATAACCTTGTGCAAGCTCCTGCATTTTCGCAGCAGCCGGTTGATAGTTCGCCGTCAGGTTCGGAAATTTGGCGGCGTAGTCGGGCAGCAGCCTGGTCAATAGGCCCTGCTCGATGCCCGCGGCGAGAAAGTCGGTGCCGGTCAGCACGAGATCGATATCGCTACGCCCTGCCCCTTGCATCGCCTTCAGTTTGCCTGGCAGCTCGGGCGCCGTTGCCCTGACGATGTTCACTTTGGCGAGAAGCTCCGGGTGCTTTTTCTGATATTCCTCGATTGCACTTTGGGTGAGCGCAAGATCACCCGCAGGATCAGAAATGTTGATCGTCACGGGACTCTTCGGCATCGCTGGAACCTGGGCGGCAGCGGGCAAGGCGCCCAGCATCAACAACAGCAACAGCGTCGCGCCCAGCGCAGCCGCGGCGACGTGCAGCGCCGAGCGGCGCGGCCCAAATCCCGGCAGATCTGATCTCTTGCGGAAACTCATTTTGCTTCTCCTCGTGAGTACGTGTGCCAAGGCTGGCGGGGCCAGCCATCAGCGGAGCTGCGTCGAGGCCGTCGGCGCGGCGGTGCCTTGATGGCGAACATGTTCAGTTGCGTGCCCGCGCGCGGCGCGGCGTGCCGCCCGGCGAAGGGGCACGCCGTTGCTGCGCGGCATGCCCGCCGTCATCCAGGCCGCGCTGAAATTCGCGCACGACGCGCGCGAGATGCCTGTGCATTGCGGCGCGCGCGCCCTTCGGATCGCGTGCGGCGATCGCATTTAGGATCACCGTGTGATCGCGCATCGTCTTCCGCGCCAGCTCGGGCGTATGAAAATGTCGCTGCATGCGGCCCCACAATTCCGCGCGCTGATCCCAAAGCCCTTCGACCACGAGTTCGAGCGAGCCATTGCCCGTCGCCTTGGCGATGCCGAGGTGGAATTCGCGGTCACTCGTCTCGCCCGCCGCGAAATCGTCGACCTGCGCCTCCATGCGCACGACGCATTGTCGCAAAAATTCAAGGTCCGATGGAGTTGCCGCCGCCGCCGCCGCCGCGGCAATCTCGCCTTCGATGAGCTTGCGCGCCTGCAGCAACTCGAACGGTCCCGGCCCCGCATCGCGGGCCGCGGCGCTGTGCGCGACCGGTCTGGTCACGAAGATCCCGGTACCAACGCGAACCTCGACCAATCCTCCCATCTCCAACGAAATGATCGCCTCCCGCACGGACGCGCGGCTGACGCCGAGCGAAGTCGCGAGCTCGCGTTCCGCGGGCAGCCTCGCGCCCGGCGGAAATTCGCCGCTCGCGATCAGCTGCGCGATCTGGTTCGCGATCTGCCGGTAGAGCCTGCGCGGCTCGACCGCCTGCAAAGGCAAGTGGGATCCTCCGTGGCCGGGGGCCGGCCTCAACGCGCGGGCGCCTTATCCCGGCGGTCCGCTCGATGGTCGGCCCGAATCTTACCACTGGGCCGGGCGTGGTCAAGTGGCCTGGCCATCTGACCAACAGACAAGCCGCGACGGGATCGCCGATGACCCGATGCGGTCGGGCAGGGCCGGCCGTTGCGCTACCTACACGCCCTTGTAGTGCCCCGATTTGCCGCCGGATTTTTCCAGCAGGCGCACGTTGTCGATGCGCATGCCGCGGTCGACCGCCTTGCACATGTCGTAGATCGTCAGCAGTCCCACGGTCGCCGCGGTCAGTGCCTCCATCTCGACGCCGGTGCGATCCATGGTTTCCGCGACGACTTCGATCACCACGGCGCTGTCCGCCTCGTCGAGCGTAAAGTCGACGGCGACGCGCGTAAGGGGTAATGGATGTGCCAGGGGAATCAGCTCCGCCGTCCGCTTGGCGGCCTGGATCGCGGCGATGCGCGCTGTGCCTAGCACGTCGCCCTTTTGCGCCGACCCGGCACGGATCAGGGCGAATGTCTCGGGACGCATTGCAATGCGGCCGCCGGCGCGAGCGAGCCGACGCGTGACCTCCTTGCCGGCGATATCGACCATATGCGCCTGCCCCGCCGCGTCGAAATGGGTAAAATGCGAGCGCTGCCCTGCCATCGCTGGTCGTCGCCCCGTCATTGCGCCAGAAACTTTCCGCCAATCGCGGCAATCATAGCACCATGCCCCTGACACCTCGGGTCGCGCGCGTGCCGCGCCGTTCGCTCGCCGCAATGGTGGCATGGATCGCGATCTCTCTCGCGACGCCGCCGGTGTCCATCGCGCAGCAGCTGCCTGAGCTGGGCGATCCCTCGCAGGCAATTCTGTCCGGCGCTCAGGAACGCAAGCTCGGCGAGAGCGTGATGCGCCAGATCCGCGGCAGCGGCGGCTATCTCAACGACCCGGAGGTAAACGGTTATCTGAACGAAATCGGCAACCGTTTGGTGACGGCGATTCCCGGAGCGCCGTTCGACTTCGAATTCTTCGCGATGGCCGATCCTTCGATCAATGCATTTGCCTTGCCCGGAGGCTTCGTCGGCGTGAACACGGGATTGGTCCTGCTCACGCAAAGCGAATCCGAGCTCGCCTCGGTGCTGGCGCACGAAATCACGCACGTCACGCAGCACCACATCGCGCGCGGCATCGGCAATCAGCGCGACGCCGTGCTGATGGCGCTGGGCGCAATCGCGGCGGCCGTCTTGGCCTCGCGCTCGCGGGCCTCGTCGAGCGGGGACATGACGCAGGGCGCAATTGCGGCGGCGCAGGGACTTGCGCTGCAGAGCCAAATCAGTTTCACGCGTCAGAACGAAGAGGAAGCCGACCGCATCGGCTTCGAACGCATGGTCGCCGGCGGGTACGACGCGACGGCGATGGCAACCCTCATGGAGCGTCTACAGCGCTCTACCCGCTTCGTCGAAGGCAATGCGCCGAACTATTTGCGGGACCATCCGGTTACCTACCAGCGGATCGCCGACGCGCAGGAACGCGCGCAAGGCAAGCCGTTTCGCCAGGTTCCGGACTCGCTCGATTTCCAGATGGTGCGCGCGCTGCTGAAGAGCTACGAAGGGACGCCGAGGGACGCTGTTCTTTTCTTCGAGGATTCGATCGCCGAACGCAAGTTCAACAACGAAGTCGCCGCGCACTATGGGCTGGTTGCGGCGTTGCTGCGCGCGCAGGACCTCAAGCGCGCGCAAAAAGAGCTCGCCAAGCTGGAAAAGACCGCCCCGCCGCACCCGATGATCGAAGGCATTGCTGGACAGGTGCTCACGCAATCGGGCGAGCTCCAGGCCGCGATCGCCCGCTACCAGTCTGCGCTGGTCCGCTACCCTGGCAAGATGCAGCTCGTCTACGACTATCCGGACGCGCTGTTGAAAGACAATCAAGCGGCGAAAGCGGTTGCCTTTGTGTCCGATCAATTGCAGCGTTTTCCGTCGGACGGTCCTCTGCATCAGCTCGCCGCGCGCGCGTACGCCGCCCTTGGCAAGCAGCTGCTCCAGCATCAGCATCAGGCGGAGTTCTATGCTTGGCAGGGCAACCTGAAGGCAGCGGTCGTGCAACTCGAGCTGGCGCTCAAGGCCGGGGACGGCGACTTCTACCAGATATCCGTGGCGGAAAGCCGGTTGCGCGTGGTTCGGCAGGAGCTGGCGGAGCAGGAAAAGAACGCCTCCGGTCACCGCCGCACCGGCTGATTACCGGCGGTCTTCCAGCTGCGGGGCCGGGCCAGCGGCTACGCTGCCTTCTGTGGAATGAACCTGAGCGCGACGCCGTTGTTGCAATAACGCAGACCCGTCGGCCGCGGTCCGTCGTCGAAGAGGTGGCCGTGATGGCCGCCGCAGCGGACACAGTGATACTCGGTCCGCGGCATGATCAGCTTGAAGTCTTCCTTCGTGGCGAGGCTTCCGGGGATCAGCGTAAAGAAGCTCGGCCAACCGGTGCCGCTCTCGAATTTCATCTGCGACGAAAACAGCGGCAGCGCGCAACCGGCGCAGACGAATATACCTGCTCGTTTCTCCCCATTGAGCGGGCTCGAATTGGGGTACTCGGTACCCTCCTGTCGCAAGACCTTGAACTGCGCCGGCGTCAGCAGCTGGTGCCATTCCGCTTCGGTCTTGCTGATCGGTGTCGTCGTCAACGCGACGTCGGCACCGGAGGCGAGCAGTTTCTTCCAATTCTGCTGGATTTCCGCGACGGAACCAGCGCCGGCGGCGGCAAGACCTTGTCGCGGCAGCGCCCACGCCAGCGACACGGCCGGTAGCGCAGTGAGGAAACTACGCCGTTGCATCGTGTCCTCCTTCCTTTCTTCTGAGACGGGTTCGAGCCGATGAAATTAGTTCGCTCATTCCCACAGTCGCAAAGGCACCCCGCTGCCTTACGGTCGCGGCGGATTTAGAACCCGGAATAAAGGCCGTGATTTTAAAGGCCATGATTTTGCATGATTTTGCCTGCCGCCTGGTGCGCCGGCAACGGCTGGACGGCAAGGGAGGCGCTCGGAAAGCTTTCCTTTGCTCGGAGGCCCGGCTCGAGGGCGATGCCGCGGGGCGAGCGCGCACAGAAAGGAATACCTACTGTGCTATCTGTCGACGGTCAATTTGCTCCGCACAATCGCTTCTGGACGGTCTGCGGAACTGCGAGTG
>JALYSM010000113.1 GCA_030854785.1 Pseudomonadota bacterium | reverse complement strand
TAGTTCTGCGACAGCGGCGTGTTAGTGCTGACGAATTCGTAGAGCGTCCACCCGGGCGCAAACGTCGAACCGTTGCCGATCGCGTTTAACCAACTCTGTGCCAGGGTCGTCACTGCAGACGGGCTAGCCTGAAACGAGCCGCCGGACAGATTCAGGTTGTTGTCGGTGTCGAACCAGATCTCCCAGACCGCGAGCTGGAACGCGGCCGAGTTCGTCGCGTTGCCGCCAAAGCTGCCGAAAGCGGTCGGACTGCCGCCAGCGTAATAAGTCCCGATCGCTCCATTCGGGTAGTACGCGTTGAACAGGCGGGTCAGTTCGGCGGCGTCGGTCGCGTTGTGGAAAACATCCAGGCCGAGGATCCGCGTGTATGAAGTGGGACCGGTGACCGCAGCATGAGAAATATCGACGCAGAAGAAACGGAAAAAGTCATCCGCCTCGGCGCCGAAAGCATCCGCTTCGCTCGTCGGATCGAAAGAGCCCTGGAACTGGCCGGTGGAAAAAGTACCACCGCTGGTGGAGACTGTCACATAACCGTCGGACGCGCCGTTCCAGACAAGATTTCCTGGTGCCGGGTTGACACCCGAAAATGCGTTGCCGAGCGCGGCTGAAGCCACCAGGGAAAGTGCCATGAACATGCCGCGCCGAACCCATGAATTTTTCATTTGCTATTTTTTCCAGGCGAATGAGACAGTCCAGCTTTGTAAGCAATACGCAGGCCAGAAAAAAATGTCCAATCAAACAGCATGTTGGACTTGCAACATACAACGACTGTAAAGACTATCGACACCGCGGCTGTCCATCACAAAGCATTGATGCACGGGGCATTGCGTTCATTTTCAGGACTCAGGCGGAACGCGCAGGGCGATCAGAAACCGAGCCACCATGTTGTACCCCGCGACGACCGCGGCAAGCTCGACCAGCTCGGTGGGTGAGAGCTCTCGAGCCAAGGCGTCGAACAACGAATCGGGAATCCTGACTTCGCGTGTGCTCGCCAGCGCGTAGCGGATCACGTGCTGTTCGAGCGCATCGAACAGCGGGCTTTCCGCGGCCGCGTCGAGATCGTCGAGCGCGGCAACCTGCGCAGCGCCACCGCCGGCCTTCTCGAATTCGGGCGCGTGGTGGTTGAATTCGTAGTCGGCCCCCGTCGCGCGCGCGACCACACAGATCGCCAGCTCGCGCGCCTTGGGAGAGAGCGAGAGCTCTTGCCGCAACGTGCGCAGGAAAACGTTCCAGCTTCGCGCCAACGGCTCCGACCACAACAGCATGCGGTCGAGATTGAGCAGACGACCGCCGCGCCGCCGCTCGATGGCGGCGACGAGTGCGGGATCGCGTTGAACCTGAGCCGGAGTCCAGAAGGGTATTGGCATGCAGTTCTCCCGTGGCAATCTTGTCGCCTTGGAGTCAACGATATCAGATAGCTTGACTGAATCCGCCTCGCGCCCGCGCTACATCTCATCTGCATGCGCCCCCGGCACCGCTGGCCCGTCGTCATCTCGCTCCTCGCTGTCCTCGTTCTCGCGTTCATCGCATGGCAGCAGGAGGCTATCGTCGACTGGGCGATCGATCTGCGCTTACGACGTCTCGGCCGGCAAGCTCGATCCCGACGTCGCGGTCGGCTGGCGGTTCGACGACTACCGGCGTGGTGTAGACACGGTGCTCGACCGAGCGCTGCAGGAGTTTCCTGAGAGCGCTACTGCTGAAGGCCGCGCGGGAAGACCGGAGAAATCGTAAGGATTAGAATTGCGTCTGTCTGGCGGGCGCCGAGATTGTCCGGGCGTCGTTCCCACGGGAGCAATCGCAATGCCGCAAGGAGTTTCGCTGCTCGACGAGCTGCGCACTCAATACGAGGCGGCGCGACAGTCAACGCATGAACGCGCCGACGTCGAAGGCTTCCAGGAGATCGACGCGCGGCTGCGCAAAGCGTTTCGCTGGCTCGAGAAAGCGGTAACGTATCTGGACGGGCTCAAGCCGGCGATCGAGCATCGGTTCGATCTTGGTCATGGTCTCGTGTTCGAATCGCCGCGGTTCGGGCACGGCTCGGTCGGGCAGCATACGCGCCGCATCGTGGGCTTTCCGGTGCTCGACGAAATCAACATCTATTATGAAATCGTCGCTGCCAAGGCGCTGACGATCGAGGTCGCGCCCGGCGGCGTCGCGCTTGCGGACAAGGTTCTCGATGACGCGGGGCTGCAGTACATGAGCCGACGCGTGGAAGATGCCGGCGGGACGGTGCGCAAATGCGTCATCTCGGTGCCGCCGGCGATTCCAGCGAACGTAGCGTTTCGCGCCGACTATCAAACCGGGCTCGTCATGGTGACACTGGTCAACGTCGACCGCTTCGATCGGGTCATCCTGGAATTTCCCAGCACCGCGATCGACGAACCGGTCCTCGAAGATCTCGTCCGCTTGATCCTCGGTCGCGACGCGACATTTCTGCGCCGCGCGCCGCTCGCGGGCATCCACGGCAAACCCCCGGTTGCCTGAAGTCTACCGGCGGCGGTTGCACGAGGAACGAGGCGCAACCGAAGCGACCGGTCGTGCGGCAGTCGGGTTGCTCACGGAATCTCGTAGACCGCCAGCTCCTCCGCGATGCCGCGCAGCGGCAAGCGTCGCTGCGTCGGCTTGATGCCGTCAGTCTCGAGCAGCTCGGAGACCTGTGGATGATCGACAACCGACCCGGTCGCAAGGATCGAGCGCGACACGGCGAGCCCCTGCACGCGCGATGCGATATTCACGGTCTGTCCGAAATAGTCCTGCCGGTCATTGAGCGTGACCGCGAGGCAAGGCCCTTCGTGGATGCCGATCTTGAGCAGCAGGTCTTCGCTTCGATGCTGTTCATTGAGACTACCCATCGCCTCGCGCATCCGCAGCGCGGCCGCGATCGCCCGTTCGGGCGTCGCGAATGTCGCCATGACCGCGTCGCCTATGGTCTTCACCACGGCGCCCGATTCGGCGGCGATGATCTCGTGCAGGATGCGGAAGTGCTCCTTGACCAGGTCGAATGCGACCAGGTCGCCCACGCGTTCGTAAAGGTCGGTCGAGCCCTTGAGATCGGTGAACAGAAAGGTGAGGCTGGTGATCTTGAGCCGCTGATCGACGTCGAGCGTGTCGGTCCGATAGATATCGCGGAAAGTCTGGTTGGTGAGCAGACGCTTGGCGGTGAGGAACGGCTTTCGCTTGCCGAGCATGTCGTGCATCGCTTGGCCGGCGACGTACACGCCCGGCACGAGGCGCAGGTCGGTGCGATTGTCCAGCGTCAGGCGCAGCGGCCCAGGGTGCATGGTCACGGTCGTAGTCGCCGCTTGCGCCTTGTTGAACACGATCGACAGCGACTGGCGCTCGCGGGTCGGCTCGCCCTTGACGTCGATGAACTGCGCGGTGTGCGTGACCGGATCGAAAACGATCACGAATTCCGCGGGCAAGGTGAGCGAGAGTAGCGCTTTCTCGCCGGGAGGCAGCTCGATCATCTCGAGCGTTACTTCCTCCAGGATCTTCTCGAAGGATTCCTCGGGCATGTCGATGCCCGAGCTCCAGAACATCTGGCGGCAGTACTCCGCGGGCGGCAGCTGCGTTGGGTCGTGCGCGGCGATCCGGCGCACGCGCGGGCTGACCGTGAACGTCACCTCGACCATCTCGTCAAGCGTGGGCTCGTAGCCGCAGGCGCAGAGCGCGCAGCCGTACTCCGACTGGTGCACGGTCTTGAGCGACGCCCCCGCATCGAGCACGCCGCCACACCCCGGGCAGAGCACGTTCCACGACAGCTCGAACAGCCCGAGCCGGGCCGCGTGCAAGAACGCGGCGATCACGCGGTCCGCGTCGAGGCCGCGCTTGGCGGCAAAATCCAGCGCATTGATGCGGCACAGGTGGCGATCCGGGGCTTCGCGGACCAACGCCTCGATTGCCGATACCGCCTCGGCATCGGCCGACTGCCGCAGCGCCGCAAACAGGGTCTGCACTTCGTTCATGCGGAAAAGCTTACGCCAAAACTTCGCTTCTTGCCTGCTATGATGCGCTCGCAGGGTTTTCAGATGACGACGCGATTTGTCGAGACCTCGCTGCTGCGCATCGGCTACGAAGTCGGTGGCCCCGATGGCGGCTTCCCGGTGATCCTCGCGCATGGGTGGCCAGACGATGTGCGCACCTGGGATCCCATGCTGCCGGCGCTACATGAAGCGGGCTTTCGCAGTTACACGCCGTGGCTGCGCGGCTACGGACCGACGCGTTTCTTGAGCGACGACACGTTTCGCAGCGGCCAACTCGTCGCACTCGGGCAGGATCTGGAGGAGTTCGCGACGGCGCTTGGCCTCGGACGGCATGCATTGATCGGCCACGACTGGGGCGCGCGCGCCGCATACATCGCGTCGGCCCTGAACGATGTGCGCGTCAGCGCGTGCGTGGCGCTTTCGGTCGGATACGGCACCAACTCGCCCGGACAGGCGCTGAGCTTCCGGCAGACACAGAACTACTGGTATCACTGGCTGATGGCGACGCCGCGGGGCGAGAAGGCGGTGCGCGAAGATCGCCGTGCGCTCACTCGTCACATCTGGAACGAATGGTTCGTCGCGTACAAGCCGGACGCCGAGGAGTTCGAGCGCACGGCGATCTCCTTCGAGAATCCGGATTGGGCCGACATCGTGTTGCACTCGTACCGCGTGCGCTGGGGTCATGCCGCTCCCGACCCCCGATACGGCGAGCTCGAGGCGCAGTTCGACCCGGCGCCGAAGCAACGCGTGCCGACGCTGACGCTGCACGGCGCGCTCGACCCGGTGAACTCGCCGCAGATGAGCGAAGGCAAGGAAGCGTATTTCAGCGGACCCTACGAGCGGCTGCTCATCGACGGCGCCGGCCATTTCCCGCAACGCGAACGCCCGTCGGAAACCGCCGCGCAAACGATCGCTTGGCTGCGTCGCTACGGCAGCTGAATTCCCTGACCTGACATCGGCTATCATGCGCTCGCAGAGTGACCAGATGACCACGCGCTTTGTCGAGACAATCGCCATCCCGCCCGGGCGTCAATGAGCTCCGACCAGCCCAAGCTTCGCCCCGAAACCCTCGCCGCCCAGGGCATGGGCCGAGTAGCCGATCCATATCGCGACATCGTTCCGCCGATTTACGTGTCGACGACCTACGAGCGCGGCGCGGACGGCACATTTCCAGGTGGACGCACCTATTCGCGCGCCGATAATCCCACCTATGATCAAGCCGAGGCGCTGATTGCGTCGCTGGAAGGCGCGGCCGCGGCGATGGTCTTCGCGTCGGGCCAAGCCGCAGCGGCGGCGGTGTTTCAGACGCTTACTCCCGGCGCTTGCGCGCTCGCGCCGCGCAGCATGTACTGGGCGCTGCGCAAATGGCTGCTCGAGGTCGCGGCACCGTGGGGAGTCGCAGTCGAGTTCTACGAAAATGCGCAGATCGACGATCTCGCACGAAAAGCGCATGCGCGCCTGCCGCGCCTGATCTGGGTCGAAACGCCCGCCAATCCGACCTGGGAGATCACCGACATCGCCGCGGCCAGCGCCATCGCCCGCGAGGTCGAAGCAGTCCTTGCCGTCGACTCGACCGCGGCGACGCCGCTGCTGACGCGCCCGATCGAATTGGGCGCGCACATCGTTATGCACTCCGCGACCAAGTATCTGAACGGCCATTCCGACGTGATCGCAGGAGCGCTGGCGACCGCACAGGATGACCCACTGTGGCAACGCATCCGATACCTGCGCGGGAATGGCGGTGCAGTGCTCGGGCCGTTGGAGGCGTGGCTGCTGTTGCGCGGGATGCGCACGCTGCACCTGCGCGTCGCTGCTTCCTCCCGGAATGCGCACGCGATTGCGCTGCGCCTGCAGGGCCACCGCCAGCTATCGCATGTGCTCTATCCGGGGGTTCCTACGCATCCCGGGCACGCCGTCGCGGCGAAGCAGATGCACGGCGGCTTCGGCGGAATGATGTCGCTGCGCTTCGCCGGCGGCGAGGCGGCGGCGAAAGCGTTCACCGCGAATCTTCGGGTAATCAAGCGCGCGACCTCGCTGGGTTCGGTCGAGAGCCTCGCGGAGCACCGCGCCAGCGTCGAAGGGCCCGGCACGCTGTGCCCCGTCGATTTGGTGCGCCTGTCGATCGGTGTCGAACATTTCGACGATCTGATCGGCGATATCGAGCAGGCGTTGCAGGAGACGCCGTGAGCGCTCGCCTGCCAATGCTTGCGCTCCCGGCGCTGTTGTTCGTCATCGGTTGCGCCCAGTACGCTGCGCGCACGACGGATGACTACGATCAGGGCCAGGCACCGCGGCCGCAGTTCCTCAGGGACAATGAAGTTTGTGCCAAGCAGGCCGAGGCGGACCAGCGCAGGTTTGGTATAGGAGGCGAAATGGACCCGACGCATGCAACCTTCAACCGGATGTATGACGCCTGCATGCGGGCGAGCGGATATCAGCGCAAGCAGGTCGAGGCGAAGTAGATCGGCGCCAAGGGCAATAGTTAACACTCGAGACGCACCGAGTATTCCGCTATTTTGGGTGTTCTTGGTTTCACCCTCCACGACGAGCAGAGAACCACTACGCGGCGAGATCCTCGATGCGCTTGCCGATGCCGGAGGTGTTATCGTTGCGAGGCTGCCGCACGAGGGCGTGCTTCTGGCGCCACGAAAGACAACCCATTCAACGGAGGATATTCATGAACGACATGATGTTGCGTCAACGCCCACTGCTTCGTGCCATCGCGGTCGCGGGCGTGCTCGGGATCGTTGTCGGTTGCGCATCGATGTCCCAGCCGATGTCCAGCCAGCAGATCGCTCTTTCCGGAAGCAACGAGGTGCCGCCGGTAACGACGTCCGCATCGGGTACCGGAACCGTCAGGATCAACCCGGATCGGACCGTCAGCGCAAACATCACCGTGACGGGCATGACGGCAACCGCATCGCATATTCACGAAGGTGCCGCGAGCGCCAACGGGCCCGTGATCGTTCCCTTTACCAAGACTGGCGACAACACGTTCGCCGCAGCCGAAGGGGCCAAGCTCAGCGAAAGTCAATATGCGAGCTACAAGGCGGGGAATCTGTACGTCAATGTGCACAGCGCCAATAATCCCGGGGGTGAAGTTCGCGCCCAGCTCAAAGGCAATTGAAGCTGCGTATCGAGCCTCTTGCACCTGACCGCTGGGACGACCTCGTCGAGTTGTTCGAGCGTCCCGGCGCGTCGGTCGCGCGCGGTTGCTACTGCATGTTCTACCGCCGCTCCGGCAAGCACGACGTACCGGCGGGCATGACGTACTCTGCAGCCAATAAGCGGGCGCTGAAAAGCCTGGTCGACCGCGGGGTGGTTCCGGGTCTGATCGGTTATGACGACGGCCGGCCGATCGGCTGGGTATCGCTCGGGCCGCGCGAAGATTACGCCAGGATCAAGCGCTCGCCAGTGATGAAGCCGGTCGACGAGCGACCGGTGTGGTCGATCATCTGCTTTGTTGTTGATCCCAAAGCACGGCACCGGGGCGTAGCGGAGTCGATGTTGAAGGGCGCAGTGACGTGGGCGCGCAAACAAGGCGTGACACTGCTCGAAGCCTATCCCTGCGACAAGCCGGCGAAGGCCGCGGATGACTCGATGTGGTTCGGCGCCAAGTCGATGTTCGACCGCGCCGGCTTCGTCGAGGTCGCGCGGCGCAAGCCGACGCGGCCGGTAATGCGCAAGAGCCTGCGCGCGGCCCGCCGCGCTACTTGACTTCCGCCTCGTAGATGTACAGCGTCGACTTCTCATCCTCGGGCATGAAATACGCCCGCAACCCGCTACTCGTCGGCTCGATCCAGAACGGGTTGTACGTCATTGGCAGGCCGCTCTCGGTCCACAGCTCGACGGGCACCTGATAGATCGCCTGGTTGGCGCTGAGGTCGACGATCTCTAAACCGCCAAGGGCGAAGCGCGGACCGTCCTTCTTCGGCTGGTACATGTTGAGCCCCGAGCACAATGCCTCCTGGCGGCCGAGGTACTTGCAGTCCTGATAGTCGATGTAATTCGAGCGGTTGGGCACGCGCAAGTCCTCCGGTCGCGTACTGGCGTTGCTGACCTTGCCGTCGCCATCGAACGTCCAGCGATAGAACCGGCGCGAACCCCAGCTCACGCCGTGCAGCGTCTTGCTCTCGGTGTTGTAGACCAGCCCGCCGATGTGATCGCCGTAACGCAGCACCTCGGTTGCCTTCATCGTCCCTGGATCGACACGGTAGAGGATTGCGCGGCTGTTCGGACGGTATTCCGCCGTAGGCACCCAGATCGACTTGCCGTCGTAATCGATGCCGCCGGGGTGATACACCGACCCTTCGCCGAGCGTCAGATCGGTGATGAGGCTGCCCTTGGCGTCGAACTTGATGAGGTGCCCGACGCCCTCGCCGGTGTCGCGGTCGTAGCCGTCCTGCAACTGGGCATAGCGCGTCGTCGGTTTGCGGATGTCGACGGTCGACACGAAGTACGTATCGCCGATCTTCACCAAGCCCTGCGGATGATAGGTATTGAAATTAATCGGGATCGCGGCCACTTGGGTCCACTTGATGGCGCGGGTGAGCTTCTTGACGCGCTCGCTGATGACGCTGCCCTGATCGACAGCCTGCGCTAACGTGACGACTGCCATCGTGCAAACGGCGGACGAGACAAGAAACAAAGCTTTGACAGTGGTTCCGCTCATGATGCGTTCCTCCACAATAGCCTCTGCGCGCTATTTCGAGAATTCAAACTCGCTCGCCGGCGCGTTCTCCTCCAGTTTCCCGACGCCGTAATACTTGTCGCCGAGCCTGAACATGTACCGGCACCAGTCATCGGGCGACACGTTCCACTTGATCGTCACGCACAGCCTGCCGTTGTCCGTGACGCGCCACGTGCCGGGAGCCGATCCATAGGCGTTTCGCCCTCCGTGGCTGCCGCGGCCATCCGACGATGCGATGAATGTCCCGTCCGCAGTGTTCGTCCATCGGCGCGTGCTACCCGCCTGGGTATGGCTGACCACCTTGGCACCGGGCATGAGCTGTTTCAGCTCTTCGGCACCGAGCTGGACGCCGTTCTTGGCTTTGACATCGGTCAGCGATGTCACCTGGCCATCCGCGAGCGAGCAGAGACCCAGCGCTACGATTGCAACGATCAAGCGAAGCATTTTTATCCTTCGCGGGGCAAGAGATCCGCGTCCATCGCAACGTCGCAATTCTAGACGTCTTTGCCGCGGAGCGCATGCCGGCGGCGGACCGCGGTCGGTCGCGCAGCGGAGCGCCCGAGTTCGTAGGCTTTGGCGAGATCCGTAGCGGACTTTTCATTTCACCACCGGCAGCTTCCGTCGGCGGCGATTGCGCTCGCGACAAGCACCGGAACGGCGAGCAGACCCATGCTGGCGTACGCAGTTCGGCAGTCGGGCTTAATCGCCTTTTCCATCGCCATCGCTTCCTTCGACTTCTTTTCCAGCGGCGGCGGGGCTGGGATCGCGAAGACTCCGCGCGAGCCCGAACCCTCGCTCACGATTTCGCGCGCGGCCTTCTTGCGCGCCGCCTCGAGATCGATGCGCGGCGCCGCGGAAGTCGGAGTCCCGACGTCGCGGCGTGGCTTGAAGATTTCCTCGTCCATATCGGGAGTGCCTAAGCGCGACGGCGAGGGCGCAACGGGCTGAGGTTGCGGTCGTGCGGGTGCAACAGACGGCGCGGCGCGCTCCGTCGGCGGGGCCATCTCGCCTGGCAGGCTGCGCGGCACGGCGGATGGCGCCGTAGTGTGCGGCGGTTGCGAAACCGTTTCGGCGGGCGCCTGGCGCGGCGAAACTTCGACGGGCGGAGCAAGTTCGCGGTCGATCCTTGCGGGAATGACCGGTTCGATCGGCGCGGCCGGCGCCATCGGGACCGCGCGCGGAGGTAGCTCCACTGCTGGAGTAACTTCGCGCTCGATCTGCTGGGGCGCGACGCGTTCGAGTGGTACGGCCGGCGCCATCGGCACCGCACGCGGCGGCAGCTCCACCGTCGGAGCAACTTCACGCTCGATCTGCGGCGGCGCGACGCGTTCGAGCGGCGCCGCGGGCGCGATGGGCACCGCGCGGGGCGGCAGCGCCAGCGACGGCGCGAGCTCGCGCTCGATCCTGGCCGGAGCAACACGCTCGATCTCGGACGGGGCAGCCGGCACCGGCGTCAAAGGCTTATCGACTTCTTGCGGAGCGGGGCGATCGAGCCGCGGCAGTGCTTGGGCAGGTTCCGGCTGTGCGCGTGGCGCCGCTTCCCGCGCGGGTTCCGAAGCATTCACCGGCTCCGACGCTCGCTCGAGTCGGTTCGCGTCCGCCGCACCACCCGGCCGCCGCCGGAGCGATACGCCGGGCGCGTTAGTTTCCGCGCGCGGCGCCAGCCGGAAGCCGGATTGTGGCGATAACCGCTGCAACGTCACGTCCAGCGGCCCCAACCATCCCTCGCTGCGCCGTGCGCTCCCGCCGGCCGGGTTGCCGAAAAGCACGATCACCAGTACGTGGAGCAGCATCGACAGCAGCAGAAACTGAAACAGCGTCGGCGCTTCGACCGCGAAGGACCTCGATGCCGGTCGACCCGGCCTGCGCTGCGGACTCACGAAAGGTGCTGAAAAGAGGCGATCGGAAACCCGAAAGCATACCGCGCGGCATCGGCGGCCGGGTTAACATCTGCAGCTTTCGCCCGGCCGATCCGATCACGCGAATGAGACGCTTCGAAACCATCGTGCTCGGGCTCGGAGCGATGGGAAGCGCGGCGCTGTACCAGCTCGCGCGAAGGGGCAACGGCGTCCTCGGCCTCGATCAATTCTCTCCGCCGCACGCGCTCGGCTCGAGCCACGGCGACACGCGCATCACCCGTCTCGCGATCGGCGAGGGAGAGCAGTACACGCCGCTTGCCCTGCGCTCGCATCAGCTTTGGCGCGAACTGGAGCGCGAAACCGGGGCGAATCTGCTCACCACCTGTGGCGGGCTCGTCATCTCCAGCAGCGCAAAGACATCGCGTACTCATGTCGAGAATTTTTTCGACAACACGCTTGCCGCGGCGAGGAAATACGCCATCGCCCACGAGGTGCTGGACGCGGCGGAGATCCGGCGGCGATTTGCCCGCTTTAACGTGGCCGATGACGAGCAGGGTTATTTCGAACCCGAAGCCGGATTCCTGCGTCCGGAAGCGTGCGTTCGCGCACACTTGGTGTCCGCCGAGCGTTGCGGGGCGGAAATCCACCGGGAAGAAACGGTGTCCAGATTCGATGCCTCGGGAAACGCCGTGACGGTCACCACCGACAAGGAAACGTACGTCGCCGGAACGCTGATTGTTACCGCCGGTCCCTGGTTACCGGGACTCGTCGATCGCCGGCTTGCGCGCCACTTCACGGTCTATCGACAGACGCTGTTCTGGTTCGATCTCGACGGCCCGGTTGCGCCGTATGTGCCCGAGCGCTGGCCGATATTCATCTGGGAACTGCAGGGAAAGAAGCAAGGCATCTACGGTTTCCCGGCGATCGACGGGCCGCGCGGCGGAATGAAGATCGCCACCGAGCAATACGACGCCACCACGACCGCCGAAACGGTCGACCGAACCGTGACCGACCGGGAAAAAAGAGCGATGTACGAGGACTACGTCGCGCCGTACATCGCGGGCGTAAGCGACCGCTGTCTCAGGGCGATGTCGTGCCTGTATACGGTCACGCCCGATTTCGGGTTCGTCATCGATACGCACCCCCACTCGAAACGCGTGATCATCGTTTCGCCGTGCTCCGGCCATGGCTTCAAGCATTCGCCGGCGATCGGCGAAGCGCTCGCGGATCTGGCCATCGACGGTGCGACTGCGGTCGATCTCGGCGTGTTTTCTTTGCAGAGATTCTCGGGCCGAACGACCTGACCGGCTTGGCCGTCCGAATAACGGCCGCAGCCGACGAAATGCGGCAGGTCGAAAATCGCCGGCCGTGGGAGAGCCTGCAGGCATGGGAGTTGCTGTGGTCATGGCGCGAGGTGGCGACCGCCGTCTTGGGATGGAGCAAGGGAAACAAGGCCATGGAAATGTACGATACAGAGATCCAGCGGCGCGATACGTTGCGTCGCCAACAGGAGCGAACCGTCCACGCGTGGATGCGTGCCGCAGCTCTCGCCTCTGGAACCGAGTCCGACGTCAATGTCTTCCAGTCGCGGGAGCCGGTCGCGGTGGAGACGGATCTCGGGCGGGCGGTCGAATCCAAGAAGCGGGACAATCTCGCACTTGGCGAAGCGTTGGTGAGCATCGGATTGATCGGGCATCGGGAACTCTCGGAACTGCGCACCGCCCAGTCCGAAAGCGACGACCTCGTCGGCTCGTTGATGGTAGCCAGTGCGATCCGCAGCCGGCTCGGCGAGATGCTGCTCAATGCCAAACGCATTACGTCCAGCCAACTGGAATTTGCGCTGGAAATGCAGCGACACCAGGGCGGGTTGCTCGGCGAGATCCTGGTCAGCCTGGGGTGGCTCGACCAGGAGACGCTGGACGCCGCGCTCATCGCGCAGGCACACCGCAACGCCGCCTGACCGCTGAAAATCCTCACTCGTCCTTGGAGTGCCCCTCGCGGGTTCGGGGAACGGGAATATCGCCATCCTTTGCGGGCGCGACGGTGCAAGCGACGCATGCGCTTGCCTCGGGTGGCGGAAGATGTCCACGTGCGACAATGCGTGCGCGCATTAGAACCGCATCCGGCTCGAGTTTTCTGGCAACGATCCCATTGTGCGCTGGCGCTCGGCTTGTATCCACGTGGAAAAATGTTGCGCGCGCTTGTAGGAGATTTCGGCAGTCCCGCGGCGCACCAGCGCTGAACACAAATGGCGTAACATTAACTGGGCGCTCAACCAACGACGCTTCGCCATCGATGGCCGAATCAACGGACTGGGCCTTTCCCGCAGAGCTGCAGCCTTCCGCGGAATCGCTACACTTCGATCTCAAGGTGGCGCTCGACGCAGTCGTCTCGCTGCGCTCCGAAATTCCCGAGGACGCTTTCACCGCGTCGATTCTCGGCACCGAGCGTACCGGCAGCGGCGTGGTGATTCGAGACGACGGATTGATCCTCACCATCGGCTACTTGATCACTGAGGCCGAATCGATCTGGCTCACGGCAAACGACGGCGCAGTCGTGGCGGGGCATGCGCTCGCCTATGACGCCGTAACCGGCTTTGGGCTGGTGCAGCCTCTGGGCCGCCTGCGTGTGCCCGCGCTCGCCCGCGGCTCGGCGGCGGCGGCGTCGGTTGGCGACGATGTAATCACCATAGGACACGGCGGCCGCGCGCATGCGCTCAAAGCGCGCTTGATCGCCAAGCGCGAGTTCGCGGGCTACTGGGAGTACGTGCTGGACGACGCGCTCTTTACGTCGCCGCCACATCCGCAATGGGGCGGCGCAGCGCTGGTGGATACCGACGGGAAACTCCTGGGCATCGGGTCGTTGCTGGTTCAGCAGGCGCAGGACGGTGAGCCGATTCAGGGCAACATATTCGTGCCGATCGATCTCTTGGTGCCCATACTCGACGACATGTTGAAGCATGGTATGCGGGCGACCGCGCCCCGCCCGTGGCTGGGGATGTACACCGCGGAAGCGGAGCGCCGCCTGGTCGTGAGCGGCATCGCCAAGGGCGGCCCGGCCGAGAACGCCGGTGTGCGGCTCGGGGATATCGTCCTCGAAGTCGCAGGCGAGCGCGTGTCCGGGCTGGCCGATATGTTCCGCAAAGTGTGGCGTCTCGGTCCGGCGGGCATCGAGGTCCCGCTCACGATCGCGCGCGACAGCGAGCTCACGCAGCTGAGCCTGCGTTCCGCCGACCGCAGCGATTTTCTCAAAAAACCACAACTGCAGTGACGTTGATGGATATCAGCCACCTCCACCTTCACGTGCGCGATCGCGCGCTGGCCGAAGGGTTCTATCGCCAGTGGTTCGGCCTTGCGACCAAGCGATCGGACGATGAAATCACCTTCCTTACGGGCGATCGGGATTTTCTGCTCGCCTTGATGCACGACCCGGCGCCGGCGCCTGTGCCGGCCTGGTTCCATTTCGGCATTCGCGTCGATTCCGCCGCCGCCGTGCGCGCCATGCTTGCCGCGATGCAGGCCGCGGGCGTGCCGATCGTCAAACCGCTATACGAAGACCAAGGGTTCGCGTCGTTCCGTTGCACCGATCCGGACGTGCACGCGATCGAGGTCTACTGGGAGGCACCGTAGCCCGGGTTGAGCCACAGGCGAAACCCGGGGCGGCATCGCCGGTGTGCGTTGTTCCCGGGATTCGCTGCGCTCATCCCGGGCTACGGCCCCGCGACCGCGGTCTTGTACTCCCAGCCTCCGCCCATCGCCTTGGCGAGATCGACGATCGCAAGCCGCACGTCGCGCGCGGCGAGGATTTGCAGCGTCTGCGCCTGCAGGAGCTGGCGCTGCACGTCGAGCACCTCGAAGTAGGGCGAATAGCCCGAGCGATATCGCAAACCGGCCAGATCGAGCGCGCGTTCGAGCTTGGTGCGGCGCTCGGTCTGGGCCGCAAGCACGTCGCGCGTGGTCTGATTGGCCACCAGCGCGTCGTGCGTTTCCTTGAATGCGGTCTGAACCGTCTGCTGATAGCTGACCGCGAGCTGATCGCGCGCGGCGGTCTTGCTCTCGACATTCGCTTCGATCGCCTTGAGGCCGATCAGCGGCTGCGCGAGCGACGCAGCGATGCTCCAGATCACTGCCGGGCCGCTGAAGAGGTTCCTGAGCGCCCCGGATTCCGACCCGAGCGTACCGGTGAGCGACAGCGAAGGGAAATAATCGGCGCGCGCGACGTCGATGCGGCGATTTCCGGCGGCGAGCTGTGCTTCGACGTTGCGGATGTCGGGGCGGCGCGCGAGCATGTCCGAAGGCAGCCCGGCAGGAAGAGTCGGCGGCACGCCGACCAGGCGCACCAGCGCGGCGTCGCGCGCGAGCCTGGGCTCGAACACTTCGCGCGGCGAGCGGCCGAGCAACACCGCAAGCGCCGATTCGTACTGTGCGACCG
>JALYSM010000064.1 GCA_030854785.1 Pseudomonadota bacterium | reverse complement strand
CCGCAGGCCCCACTCGTCGTTACAGGGGCGATCGAGCTCGATCCGCAGCGAATCCTGGCGCAGCCCGGGTAGTCGTCATGACCGCGTGACGAGCCGTCCGGACCGCCACCGGTGGCGGTGGCGTCGTTGCCCCGCGGGCCTACGCGGCGTGAAGCGCCAGCATTTCGCGCAGATGCCGGAGCAGCTCTTCTTCCTGGTAAGGCTTGCCCAGATACACCTCGATACCCAGTTCCCGCGCGCGATTGCGGTGTTTCTCGGCAGTGCGCGACGTGATCATGATGATGGGTATTTGCGCAACCCGGGGATCGCCTTTCAGGGTCTTCGCGAACTCGAAGCCATCCATCCGCGGCATCTCGATGTCGAGCAGGATCGCGTCAGGCGTGCGTTCGCCCAGCATCTGCAGTGCGTCGAGGCCGTCCTTCGCGGTAATGACTTCGAATCCCTCGCGCGTCAACAGCCTGCTGGTAATCTTGCGCACGGTCAACGAGTCGTCGACGATCATCACCAGCGGCGGGCCGGAGGCCGCCGCGCTGGCGGCGGCGTCCCTGGCCGCCTGCATCGTCTTGATGACCATCGGCACCTGGTCTTCCGCATCGGTGCGCTGTGCGAGCTGCACCGGGTTGATGATCAAAACGACTTCGCCGGTGCCGAGCACGGTCGCCCCCGCGATGCCGGACACGCGGGCCAGCTGCGGGCCGATATTCTTGACCACAATTTCCTGATTGCCGACCATCTCGTCGACGTGCACGGCAGTAATGCTCTGGCCGCTCTTCAGCAGCAATATCGTGTTGTAGCGCAGCGTCTCGGGATTGTGTTCGGCGTTGCCGAGCAGGCGCGGCAGATAGAAGAACGGGTACTTGCGGTCTTGCCACACGACTTCCCGCGTGAGGTACAGGTTGATCAGATCCTTGTCCTTGATCTGCTGCACCTGCTGCACCATCGGCGCGGGCACCGCCCACAGCCGACCTCCTGCCCGCACGAGCACGGTTTGCGCGACAGCCAGCGTCAACGGCAGGTAGATCAAGAACGTCGTTCCGGCGCCGCGTGTCGTTGTGACATCGACGCGGCCGCCCAACGCCGCGATGTCCGAGCGTACGACGTCCGTGCCCACGCCGCGGCCGGAGATCTGGGTCACCTTGGTCGCCGTGGAGAATCCCGGCGCGAAAATGCACTCGGTAAGCCGCGCCTCGGTCGGCTCGGCATCGCCGGTGATGAGGCCCAGCGATTGGGCCTTCTCCCGAATGCGGTCGAAATCGAGACCGGCACCGTCGTCGGCGATCTCGATTGCGATTTCATTGCCCTGCTGGCGGACGGTGAGGGTGATTTCACCCGTCTCGGGTTTTCTGCGCTTGAGCCTCTCCTCGCGGCTTTCTATGCCATGGTCGAGCGCGTTGCGCAGCAGATGCTCGAGGGGACCAACCAGCTTCTCGAGCACCGAGCGATCGAGCTCGACCTGCGTCCCGCGAATCTCCAGATTCGCGCGCTTGTCGAGCTCTTTCGCCGTCTGGCGCATGATCCGGTAGAGTCTTTCGGACAGGCTGCCGAACGGAACCGTGCGAATCGAGAAGAGCTGCTGCTGCACGTCGCGCGACAAGCGCGCCTGCGCCAGCAATGCCGCGTCGGCATCGTCGATATTCCGCAGCAGCGATTGCTGCACGGTCGAGACGTCGTTAACGCCCTCGGCGAGGCTTCGCGTCAGCTCCTGGAAGCGCGTGAAGCGGTCGAATTCCAGCGGATCGAAATCGGCCTCGCCCGGCTTTACCTGCGAGGCCCGCGACTGGATTTGCGACTCGGCCTGGATCTCGATCTCGCGCACCTGCGAGCGCATGCGGATGACGCTGTTCGTCAGCTCGAGGAGGTTGCCCTTGAGCGAACGCAGCTCGCCCTCGACCCGGGCGCGAGCGATGGCGACTTCGCCTGCCTCGTTGACGAGGCGGTCGATGAGATCCGCGCGCACGCGCAGCATCGCGCGTTGCGCACCTTCGGGTTCATGCGGGGCGGCGGCGGCAACCACCGGCGCGGCCGCAGCGGCCCGCGGCTTCTCCGGCGCCGCTGCGACAACGGTAAGCGGTGGCAGTGCGGAGGGCGCAAGCGCTGGCGCAGATGCTTCCGTCGTCTCGAGCCAAGGCAGCGGCGTGTTCACTTCGCCTTTCTGCAGGCGATCGAGCACGAAAGCTAGCCGATCGAGATCGGTATCGAGCGTCTCGAACAATTCCGGACTCGGCTTGGCGAACGCGTCGCCCGCGAGCAGGCGGCTCTCTACAGCATGGGTGAGTTCACCCAGGCGCATCGCCCCGGCCATCCGCGCGCTGCCCTTGAAAGTATGCAAGGTACGCCGGAGCGCCTGCGCAGCGTCGTGGTTGGCGGGACTGCGCCGCCATGCGCGAAGCTGCTCACCCGCCTGCGGGAAAAGTTCTGCCGCTTCCTCGAGAAAGATCGGCAATACCTGTTCGTCGACGTCGTCTTGAACGGTGGCAAGCGACTCGTCGGGGGGTTGCGCGATCGGTACTACCGCAGGTGCAATCACCACCGGAGGAGCAATTGTCGCCTTGATCTCGGAACCTGCGACCGGCGGACTGACGGCGGTTCCTGCCGCGCTCGCGCGCGTCGGCTTGCCGAAGGCGGCAGCGATGGGAACGATAGGAGCAGGCGGCGCGACCGGCACCGGCGCCGGCGGCTGCGTGGTCGTCGCAGCCGGTTCCTGCGCTTCGTCCTCCGCGGCAGCGCGCGCAGCGATGCTCTCGCTGTCGTCGTCGGCCATGGCCTCGGGCATCGCCTCGTACCGCAACGTCTCGAGCTCGGCGACGATCTCGACTGCTTCCGCCTGGTCGGCCGCATTGAAAGGCGACCGCGCGCGCACCCGTGCCGTGAGCGCGTGCAGACCGGCTATCGCGCGCGCGAGCACCGGCTGCGCGGTATAGGGGAGCGGCGCGCCGCGTTCCTCGAGGCCCAGCAGGCATTGTTCCAACGCTTTCGCGGTCGTCGCAACCAGCGGAAACCCACCGGTGCGATGAATGCCGCAGAGCGTATGGCTCGCCCGCACCATGGCCTGCGATGGCGTCGCTGCGCTATCGAATTGCAGCGTCTGCAGCTCCGCGTCGAGAGTCGCGAGGTGCTGCTGTGCTTCGTCGCACAGGATCCGATACAGCGCCGTCGAAAGGGTAACGTCTCCGATCGTCACTTCCTCCGGCTCGGGCTTTGCTGTGGCTTCTGGCGGAACGGGAGGCATCGCCGGCTCCGCGGGTTGCTGCGTGGGCGCGAACTCGATGACTTCGGCAACCGCGCTCGTTGCCTCTGCCGCACCGGCTTGCGCGTTCGGCTCTGCCGTCAGCGTCTCGTCGAGTTCGATCACTTCGATCAGCGGCGCGCTTGGCGGCTGGGATATCGTCGCCGCGATTGCTGTGGGTGCCGGCGCGGACACTTCTGCGACTGCTTCCGCAGCGCCTACCTCGGCGAAGGGCGCCTCAGCCGCCGGTACAAGCGGCGCCGAGAATTCGGACTCGGCCCTTTCGATCGCGGCGCGCAAGGCCGTCGCGTCTGGGGTCACGCTGCCCTTTCTTCGCAGCGTGTCGACCCATACCCGAAAACTCGTTTGCGCGGTGTCGATGAGCGCAAGAATGGCGGAGGACGCCGGCCGGTCGTCTTCTACCAGCCGGTTATGCACTTTCTCGACGGCAAAGGCGAGCTCGCCGAGCTGGGTCAGACCCACCATGCGCCCGCTGCCCTTGAGCGTGTGGAATCCGCGACGCACAGTGATAAGCGCGTCGCGGTCATCCGGTTGTGCCTCGAGCCGAGCCGCGCTCGAGGCCACGCTGTCGAGCACCTCGTCGGCCTCGGTCAGATAGATGTCGAGCAACTCCGCGTCGAATTGCGCCGCGTCGGTTTCGAGCAGCCGCATCGTTTCTTCCGACGGCGAAGGCGCGGGTGCGGCAGCGCGACCTTCCGCAATCGCGGCGATCGCGTCCTGCAACGCCGCGGTGTCACCGGTATCGGCACGTGCGAGCAGCTCCAGCGCAGCGTCGGCGTCGGAATGCAAGTTCGCGTCCCCGATCAGCTCGGCGTCGTTTTTCAACGTCGTGAGCTCTGTCGCGAGGCGGTCGCGGACGCTCGCGTCGCTGGGCGAGTGCTGGAACGCGGTCAGCGTCGCCGGCAGCGCGGCCTTGAGATCGGTCACCGCGGCCTCGACCGTATCGCGCTCGTCGACGCGCGGCTTTGCGGGCATGCCCAGCCGCTTCGCCAGCAGCGGCTCGATCAACCGCTCGCGATCCGGCCGCTGCTGCTCGACGGCTTCGATGTAGAAGCCGAGACCCGAAAGCGACTCCGCGAGCAGCTCGAGGTCTTCGTCGGCGACCGGTGTCTCCGGCTGCGCGTATTCGTCGATCTGCTGCTGGCACAACGTCAGCAGCTCTTCGGCCTGCGCAAGGCCGAGCATCTTCAACGCGCCCATGATCTGCTTGCTGTGGTGAGCGAGCGTCGCCAGATCGGCGCGTTTATCGTGGTCTCTGAAGAATGCGTCGAGCACCTGCTCCATATGCCGCAGGTTGGCCTGAATTTCGCGCGCGACCTGCGCGAGCAGCAAGCGCTCCTGCGCGCGACGCGTCATCTCGTCGAGCAACGGCGCCGCGGCGCCGACCGCCGGCCGGCTCGTATCGAGACGCGCGATCATGGCGTCGACCTGCCGAGGCAACTCCGGCGTGACCGTCGCATAGTTCTCGATCGCGGACTCGGCGAGCAGCAGTCCCGTCGCGTATTCCATCGCCAGCGCTTCCGCGACCGGACCGCTGGGCAGCTTGTCCAGCCGGTCGGCCAGCGCGGCGGCCAACTTCGACAACGAAGGCTCGCCGATCGCGGCGATTTTGTCGCGCAAGGCGGAAAGCGTCTGCTTGAGCTTGGGCAGGCTCTCGCCGCGGCCTCCGGTCAGTTTGAGCCACAGATCCTTCGCCGTAGCCAGCAGATCGCGCGCTTCGCGCAAATGCGGCTGCACGCGTACAACGTCGGCGGACAGCACCTCTGCGGTCGGAATCAGGCCCGGCAGCCGGTACGCGCGCTGTACGGCCTGCACCTGCGGTCCGACCGGAGCGCTGATCGCGACGTAATAAAGAACCTCGCGGCGCATCCGGTCGGCGACCTTCGCCGACCCTTCCACGAAGCGCCGGATTTGGAGGTCGACGCGGCCGCACAGCGTCTTGGCGCCGAAGCCGCTCTCAACGCCTTTCTCGACGATGCTCTCGAGCAACGCGCCCACCGTCCACCAGAAGGAGCGCTGCGCCGAGTGCGTCTGCACGTCCTCGATGCCCTGGATGGCGTCGCGCATCGCGCGTGCGCCGTCCTCGTCGCCGCGTAGCCACGCGAGCAATCCACGCTGGTAGAGGCGGCGCTGCTTGACGAGGTACGATGGAAGTCTTTGCGGCGTCACTGCCTTCGCGCTCGCGATCTTGGGAGCACGCGGCGACAGGTCTGGATAGAAAAGATCCGTCGGCGCGGCCGCCTTCATGCCGCGCGCCTGCTGCATCAGCTCGTACTCGGGAAAGAGCTTCAGCGGCACCGGATGCGCGCCGCCGACCACCTCGCTCAGGAAGATCTTGAGCTTGCGGCAGGCGCGGTCGACGAGGTCGCACGCCGCCTGCGCGTCGGGCGGCGGCAGTTCTTCGATTCGGGTGAGTTGGCGCTCGAGCTCGTCGGTATAGGCGGTGACGGCATCGAGCCCAACCATCTGGATTGCTCCCGCCGCCTGATGGATATGCGCCCGCGCATGCTTGAGCGGGGTAGCGTCGCGCGGCGATGCCTTGAACGTTGCCAGCGCTTCGACGCCACGGGAGAGCGCGTGATCGATCTCACCCTGCACCCATGACAGCGGGCCGAGATCGAATTCCGGGGCAGTGTCTGTCACCATGGGATTATCCGGGAGGGATCGTTCCAGAAGCTTCGAAGCAAGAAGCGCGCCGCGCGTCTTCCGCTTGATCTCCCCTATACCTTGAATCCGGCAACCGAGCTGCGCAATTCCGCCGCGAGTTTGGTGAGCTGGCCGATCGAAACGTTGGTCTGTTTGGTGCCCTCCGTCGTCTCCTCGGTGATCTTGAGGATGCCCTGCATGCCTCGGGTCACTTCCGAAACGGATGCCGACTGTCGTTGCGTTTGCGTGGAAATGCCGCCGATCAGATCCGCGAGCTCGCGCGATACGCGCCGGATTTCGTCCAACGCCTGCCCCGCAGCGTCAGAAAGCTTGGTTCCTTCCACGACGCCGACCGTGCTCTTTTCCATCGCCGCAACTGCATCCTGTGTGTCGGCCTGAATGGTCTTAACGATCGCGTCGATCTGCTTGGTCGCCTCGCCCGAGCGTTCCGCGAGGCGCTGCACTTCTTCGGCCACGACCGTAAAGCCGCGGCCCGCCTCTCCGGCCGAGGCTGCCTGGATCGCCGCGTTCAGGGCCAACACGTTTGTCTGCTCGGTGATATCCGATATCAGCTCGACGATTTCGCCGATCTCGAGCGACGATTCTCCGAGACGCTTGATCCGCTTGGCGGTGTCCTGGATCTGCGTCCGGATTTCGTTCATCCCCGCGATCTGGTTTTGCACCGCCTGGCCGCCCTTTTCGGCGGCGGACAACGATTGCTGTGCCACCCGCGCCGACTGCGCCGCGCTCTGCGACACCTCGCTGATCGATTGCGCCATCTGCAGTACCGACGCGGAAGCCTGCTGGATTTCCCTGCTCTGCCGCTGCGACGCTTCAAAGAGTCGATTCGAGATAGCCTGCGCATCGGTCGTCGCCCTGGCCACCTGGTCGGTCGCGCTGTTAATGCCCTTGACCAGCGTCCGCAGCTCCTCGATGGTGAAGTTGATCGAGTCGGCGATGGCACCGGTCACGTCCTCGGTCACCGAAGCCTGCACGGTGAGGTCGCCGTCGGCGAGATTTCCCATTTCGTTGAGCAGCCGCAGAATCGCTTCCTGATTGCGCTTGTTCTCCTGTTCGCTCTCGAATGCGCTCACCCGCTGTTCGTCGTAGAGGACCTTGGCGAGCACGCCCGCGCAGAGGAGCGCGACGACGCCAAAAACGATGGCTGCGCCCAGCGTGAACAGTCTCGCTGCGTTATGGCTTTCATAGCTGGTCGCGAGATTGGTAGTATCGGCGAGCAACGGCTCGGAGTCTTGGTTAATGCCGCGTGCGGCCTGCTTGGCGACGACGAGCCGTTGCATGTTCTGCAGGATCGCGTTGACGCTGGCTTCGTACGCCGCAAAGCGCTTTTGCAGCTCGGTCAGGGTCGACCGCGCTTCTTCGTTCTTTACTCCGGTAAGGCGCAGCGGCTCGCTGCCCTTGAGCAGCCCGTTCAGGATGTCGCGGAACGTGCCGGTGTCCTTGCCCAGCAAGAATGCGACCTCGGGATCGATTTCCTCCGACGATACCAGCGAATTGGCGTTCTTCGCGATCCGCTGCGAGAGCATCGCGAGCTGATTGGTAAAATCGATTTCGCGTACGCTGCCGCCGCCTGAAGCTACCTGGGACGTTGCCTGCTGCGCCAGCTCGAGCAGCGCCGTATTGCCTTGATTGATCCCTTCCAGGCCCTTGGACAGCAACACGAGGCTTTGCTGGTTGTCGAGCACGGCGGTGGCGTTCTTCTCGACGCGCTCCCAGCGGCTGGTGACCTCGCCAAGCTGGGTCTGCAGTGGCTCGGCAGTCGCGACATCGACGCTGACGCCCTTGATCGTTCCGCCCTTGGTGAGCGCATCCAGGTCGGCGCGAAAACGGTCGCGCGAGTCCTTGACGCTTTCGAAGGCCGGCGCGTTTCCCTGCACCGCGAGCGACGTGCCGCGAGCGAGCCGTTGCGAGAGCATCTGCATCTCGGTCGCGGTCCCCGAGCTGGCGGCAGTCTTGCTGTTGAGCGTGATGTAGAAAAACAGCATGACGAGCGCCAGAACGACGAAAACGCCGGTCAGCACGCCGAGTATCTGCTCCTGCTTGGCTACCGGCAGATGACCGATGAACCACAACCGCCCGGGCTGCCGTGTCTCGGCCGCCGCGGTGCGCAGCTGTTCCATGATCGACGCCGCTCCCAGCGGATCATAACCCTGCGCAGGAGCGTTCATCTTGACCTGCGTGGTCGTCGGCATCTCGAGCTCGCCCTCATTCAGGGATTTCCCCCGCGCGGCTCCCGCGCCGAACATGCTTTTTAGACTAAGCGCCATGTTCTCTCCCCTAAAGGGTCGCTCCGCATCCTCGCACCCTCACAGCCCCACCTGCAGAAACGCGGGGTCCTGCGCGAGCCGAGCCAGATCGATCTCCTGCCAGATCTTGCCGTTCGCTTCGGTCCAACGCGAGCCGTACCAATCCGGCGCACCAGCCAGCGTATCGCTGCGCGACAGGTCCGCCAGATTGCGCAGGCCGAGCACGCGGTGCACGATCAGCCCGGCGCGCAATTCGCCGACACGCGGCCCGAACAGGACCAGCCGCGTCTGGCTTGCACCGGGCGTGACCGGCTCGAGCGGGTGGCCGAGAAATCCGGCGAAATCGATCACTCCGTAAAGATTGCCGCGGATGTTCGAGACGCCCAGGTACCACGGCTTGGTCAGCGGCACCGTCGCCATCGGCGGCACCGCGATCACTTCCCCGGCGTCGGCGAGCCGGATCAGCCATCGCTCGTCGGCGCAAGCGATGCCGAGTCGCGATTGCTCGACCTGCGCCGTGGTCTTCGCGGCGAGCCGCGTCGCCAGCTCCTGCTGGAACGCGCGGAGATTGAGCTTTCCGGCACGGGCCATCGAACGCTCAGCTAAACGCGGTGATCTTCGCGAGCAGCTCGTCGCGTTTCACCGGTTTCACAATGTAGTCGCGGGCACCTTGGCGCATTCCCCAGATCTTGTCGGTCTCCTGGGTCTTGGACGTGCACAGGATGATGGGCACGGTGCGTGTCGCAGGATCCCTGCTGATCGCCCGCGTTGCCTGGAAGCCGTTGAGCCCGGGCATCACTACGTCCATGAGGATCAGGTCCGGCTTGGCCGTTCTGGCCTTCAGGATCGCGTCCTCGCCATTGTCGCTGGCGACGACTTCGTACCCCGCCTTGGTCAGCATGTCGTTGAGCACATGCCGCTCGGTCGGCGAGTCGTCGACGATCAGAATTCGCTTGATTGCCATCGCTTCCCGCCTTTGCTGCGCCCCCCGCGCCCGCGCCACGATTCGCGGCGGGCGCATCGTCTGTCCGGACTACGTAACGGTCTTCACGTGCGTGGCGACCGCTCTTAACAAGCTGTCCTTGGTAAACGGCTTGGTGAGGTACTGATCCGACCCGACCATGCGCCCGCGCGCACGGTCGAAAAGGCCGTCCTTGGATGAAAGCATCACGACCGGCGTCTGGTGAAACTTGGCGTTTTTCTTGATCAGCGCGCAGGTCTGGTAACCGTCGAGCCGCGGCATCATGATATCGACAAAGATCATGTCGGGCTGATGATCCGCGATTTTGGCCAGGGCATCGAAACCGTCGTCGGCGAGTATCACCGTGCACCCCGCCTGGAGCAGAAAAATTTCGGCGCTGCGACGAATCGTGTTGCTGTCGTCGATCACCATGACTTTCACGCCCGTCAGAGCGGTTGCATCTGGCAATTCCTGGCTCCTGGCATCGCTTATCAATACTGCGCTTGCGGCTGTCGATCCCATGTCTACCTCATGAAAGTTTGCCACGGATACAACCAAATGCCTAGAGCATAATCCTTGCCAGAACCGGCAAACTTTAGCCTTCTGAGGGATTTGCAATAATCACTTCGCGGAAATCCTAGGCAGAACTGCCGTTTTTCGGCAGCTTGGGACGGTCAGCGACCGAGAAACATCCGATAGGCAGGGTTGGCGGACTCGTCGACATAGCGATAGCCCAGCCGGGCCAGAAAACGCTGGAATTCGGCGTGGTCGGACGGCGGCACCTGCATTCCCACCAGCACGCGGCCGTAGTCGGCGCCGTGGTTGCGGTAATGGAACAGGCTGATGTTCCAGCCGCGGCTCATGCTGTTCAGGAACTGCATCAGCGCGCCTGGACGTTCCGGGAACTCGAACCGGAACAGTATCTCGTGCTCGGCTGCCGGCGCGTGCCCGCCCACCAGGTGTCGAACGTGAAGCTTGGCCATTTCGTTGTCGGACAGGTCGTAAGCCTCGATCCGGCGCTTGTGCATCGCCCGCAGCAGTTCTGCGGTTTCATGGCGGTTGGCGACTTCGATGCCGACGAAGATGTGCGCGATCCTGGCGTCGGCGTAGCGGTAATTGAATTCGGTGACGCTGCGCTTGCCGAGCAAGGCACAGAATTCGCGGAAACTGCCCGGGCGCTCCGGAATTGTCACCGCCAGGACCGCCTCACGCTCTTCGCCGAGCTCGGCGCGCTCGGCGACGAAGCGCAGCCGGTCGAAATTCATGTTGGCGCCGCCGGCGATCGCAACGAAAGTCCTGCCGCGCATCCGATGGCGCTCGCAGTATGCCTTGACTCCCGCGATGGAAAGCGCGCCGGCGGGCTCCAGAATCGAGCGCGTGTCCTCGAACGCGTCCTTGATTGCCGCGCAGATCGCGTCGGTGTCGACCCGTACCATCTCGTCGACGAGCTCGCGGCAGATGCGAAATGTTTCCTTTCCGACCTGCTTGACCGCGACGCCATCCGCGAACAGACCCACGTTGTCCAGCTTAACGCGCCGTCCCGCCTCGAGCGATTGCGTCATCGCCGCCGAATCCACCGGCTCGACCCCGATGATATGGATCTCCGGCCGCACGCGCTTGACGTACGAGGCTATGCCGGAGATGAGCCCGCCGCCGCCGACGGCGACGAAGATCGCATCGATCGACCCCTGCTGCTGGCGCAGGATCTCCATGCCGACCGTGCCCTGTCCGGCGATCACGTCGGGATCGTCGTACGGGTGCACGAACACCGCACGCGTGGAACGAGCGAGCGCGACCGCCCGCGCATACGCGTCGCTGTACGAGTCGCCGTGAAGCACCACTTTGGCGCCACGCGCCTCGACCGCGAGGATTTTGATCGACGGCGTCGTAACCGGCATGACGATGGTCGACCGGCATCCGAGTCGTTGCGCCGCCAGTGCCACACCCTGCGCGTGATTGCCCGCCGACGCAGCGACTACGCCGCGGGCACGCTCGGCGGCCGACAGATGCACCATCTTGTTATACGCTCCGCGCAGCTTGAACGAGAACACCGGCTGCTGGTCTTCGCGCTTGAGCAGCACCCGGTTGCCGAGCCGCGAGGACAAAGTCGGGGCGAGTTCGAGCGGCGACTCGATGGCGACGTCGTACACTCGGGCGGTGAGAATCTTCTTGAGATAATCGACCGGCATCGGATGCTGATCGGAATGCGCGAGCATTCGCAAAGCGTCGAGCGTAGCAGAAACGTTACGGACGCCAAAGGCGCCGCTGCGAGCCTTTTCTGTTAGCCTTGGCCATCTGCATACGGTTGCCGTACGACGCTCGTGTCCACGCCCGCCACCACGCTCGCCGTCGTCGATCTGGGCTCGAACAGTTTCCGGCTCGAAATCGGCCGCGTCGAAGGCGACCAGATCTACCGGCTCGATACATGGCGCGAGACGCTGCGGTTCGGCGCCGGACTCGACGCGCAAGGCCGCATCAAGTCCGCAGCGATGAAGGCCGCGCTCGAATGCCTCGCTCGCTTCCGCGAGCGGCTCGCCGGCCTGCACCCGTCGGCAGTGCGCGCGGTGGCGACCAATACCTTCCGCGTGGCGAAAAACGCGCGCGCGTTTCTGCCGCAGGCCGAGCGCGCGCTGGGATTCCCGATCGACGTGATCGGTGGACACGAGGAAGCCCGGCTGATCTATCTCGGGGCGGCGCACGAGCTGCCGCGCTCGCTCGAGCCGCGGTTAGTCGTCGACATCGGCGGCGGTTCGACCGAGTTCATCATCGGGCGCGCGCTCGAGCCAGAGCGTCTCGAGTCGCTCAAGATCGGCTGCGTGGGCATCACGCAGCGCTTTTTCCCCGAGGGCCGGCTCACCGCCGAAGGGTTTGACGCCGCCGAAACCGCGGCGCGCGTCGAGATCGAGCCCATAGCCAGCGAATTCGCCCCGGACCACTGGCGCGAGGCCTACGCGTCGTCGGGGACCGCGGCCGCGCTCGCCGAAATTCTCGAACAGAACGGCTTCTCCGAGGGCGGAATCACGCCGACCGGCCTCGCGCGCCTCAAGAGGCGCATGCTCGCGGCGCGACACATCTCCCGCCTGTCGCTGCACGCGCTCAAGCCCGAGCGCGCTCCAGTCCTGGCGGGAGGCCTGGCGATCATGATCGCAGCGGTCACCGAGCTCCGGATCGAGCGCATCGACCCCGTCGGGGGTGCGCTGCGCCTCGGCGTACTCTACGACCTCCTCGGTCGCACTATCGATGCCGATGTGCGCGGCGTCACCGTCGAGCGCTTCGTCGAGCGCTACGCGATCGACCGCGCGCATGCCGCGCGCGTCGCGGCGCTGGCCGCTGCGCTATACCGCCGGGCGGCGCCGGGAGCGGGTGCCGCGAGCGTACAATTGCTGCAGTGGGCCGCCACGCTGCATGAGATCGGCATGTCGGTCTCGCACATCGGCTTCCACAAGCACGGCGCGTATATCCTGCAGCACGCCGACATGCCGGGATTCTCCTCGGGCGAGCAGAGCCGGCTCTCGCTGCTGGTATTCGGTTGCCGGGGCGGACTGGCCAAGGTCGGGCCGGCGCTGCGTGAAGACGCAATGCGCCAACAGCTGCTCGCGTTGCGCCTTGCGGTGGCGTTTCACCATGCGCGCGCAGCGATCGCACTACCGAAGATCCGGCTCAAGGTTGCCCGGCGCATCGCCCTCGCCGTCTCGCCGCGCTGGCTCGCGGCGCATCCGTTGACGGCGCATCTGCTCGACAGGGAGCGCTCGCAGTGGGAAGCGCTGGGCTACCTGTGGAAATCGACCCGCGGATGACCTGATCTCAAACGAAATCGGGACCGATCGCGACCTTCAGCACGACCGCGGCGTTGCCGTCGCGGACGCGATTGGACAGCCACCATACCGCGCCCTTGCGCATGCTCCACTGCAGCTCTTCACCGGCGAGCAGGAACGAGGCGATTCCCCCCAACGTCGGCTGATGGCCGACCACGAGCACGGGCTCGCGGCTGTCCGGCCAGCCGGCAGCGGCGAGTACGGATTGAGCCGTCGCGCCGGGCGCGAGCTCGTCCGCCACACGGAATTTACGCTTGAGCGCGAGCGCGGTCTGCTGCGCGCGATCGGCAGGGCTCACCAGGATTCGCGTCGTGTCCGGCAGATGACCGTCGAGCCAGGCGGCGATGCGCTCGGCTTGCTTGATGCCTTTGGCGGTCAACCGTCGGCCGAGATCGGGCTCGCCCGACTCCGCTTCCGCGTGGCGCAAGAGGATGAGGTCCATCCTAGGAGCCTGTCGGGCTTACTGTCGCGTATGCGGCGGCGGCGCTTTGGGATGCAGTCCTAGGCGCCGGCCGTGCCGCAGTGCCAGCCCACTGCAAGCGGCCGGCAACAACGGAATGCGCCCAAAGCGCCTCCGTCCCTCCGGGTTGCGGCCAAAAAGCGCGCTTGCGGTGTTGCGCGGCTTGCGAATAACTCGAGCTATTCGCTGCGCCGCGCGCCTTGCAATCATCGCCTTTTGGCCAGCAACGCATACGTGAGAGCAAGCCCGACAGGCCCCTAGCGTCGCACCGGAACTGGCCGCCGCTTGCGCTGCAAACCGGCGGACATCGCGTGCGTTTTCGGGTTTGTTGCATCTGCGTCTATGCTGTCGTCATTCAACGACATAATTTATGCCACTAAATCAGCGGGTTGGTTTTAAGACCCTCTATAGTGTCGCTAAAATACGACAGGATCCGGGGTTCGTATGGCAGTTCCTGCCAACCGTCGGCGAGGTTCATCCGTTATCGGGACTGCAAGCTGTTGATTGAAATCGCCCTGAAAAATTTGGCACGCAGATTGCTTGACCGTGTGCGAGTGGATGTAAGGGCGAAAAACGAACAAGGAATATGAGGTAGCGACGTGGACACGTTCTCCCCCGAATTTTCTGCCTATTGGCAGAGCGAGCGCGAGCTGGCCGGCGAACGCCATGGGGGCGAGTCTGCCTCGAGCGGCCAGACCTTGTCGCCATCCCAACAGGTGGCGCTCGAAGAGTTAGCCGACCGTGTGAATGCTGCCCGAAGCGTCGTCTAGACCTCGAAGGCACTAACGCGACTCAGGATAAACAGGTAGCTGGCCGCAGGCGGCCGCGGGGCGAAAGGCCCGGAACGCCTGACCCTCTCGGAGCCGGGTAGTGCTCCGACCATCGGAATCCCCCTTGCCCGCTTACTTCCTCCCGGCGGGCTTTTTTTTGGTTTTAGTTCGGACGAAGGCGAGCCCTGGCGCGACGCAAGCGCCGCATTGCACCTACTTGCGGTCGAAATACGCGTGCACCGCACCCCGAAAATCATCGGGCTCGGGTCGGCGCATTTCTCTGGCCTTCCTGATCGCCGCGGCGTGATTCATGTCCGCCACGATATAGCGCACCCTCTTGCCCATTGCCATTGCGGCCGCAATCTCGTCGCGGGCGATTTCGCCCCCTCCGATCGCAATCATCTCGTCGGCGGCCCCGACCATCGCGCAAGAAGTCGCCGATAGTTTTCCGTCCGCATTCAGGCCACCCCAAGTGTCGTCCGCGATCACGAAGACCGTGTTTACGTCCTGAGAGAACTTTGCGCCTTCCTTCTCCGCGATCGCCGACACGATTCCGATCGTGGTGAAGCCGCGCTTCTTCGCCAGCGGGTACACGGCGCCAATCCCTTCGGGCGTGGCGCCCGCGCAGATCACCACCGATTCCGGACTCAGATCGTCGAGCACCTTCGCGATCACACGTTCGACGGCAGGCGCATCCTCATACCCCGCCCCGGAAAATCCCACGAACGTGACGACGGAACGCCCTGCGTTGCGGATACTGATGATCGCTGCGTCGCAGTCGGCCGGCCCGACGACGCTGCGTACGCCGGTGGCTGACGCCGGCGGCGATCCGCGCTCCCCATGAGGGCTAGTCGTCTCGGTACTCATTGCTTCTCCTTGCGCCGGGCCGTCGAGCCGCGGTCAGGGCGTGACGGGCTGCTGCGTCAGGTGTCGGAACGCTCGTGCCACCGCAGCGATGTCCGCCTCCGTTGGCGAAAGGTGCTTCAGGAGGCGGCTCGCCTGCTTCCACGTCGATTCGTGGTCGCCCTCGCGACCGGGCGACATCGCCACGGCCGCGGAATAGAGCTGCGCCGCTTCGGCAAAGCGTCTCTGGATCAACTGCACCTCGGCGACGGTAGCCGTCATCCAGTAGTCGCCGTGCTTCGCGGCAGTGCCGACGATCGACTGCACGCGTTGCGCGTGGGCTTGCCCGACGTCCATTTCATGCAGGAAAATGCTCTTAGCCGCGGCGTTGACACCGACGTAGTAATTGGTGGGCGACGCCTCGAATGCCTCGGCATAAAGATCGCGCGATCGGCGCAGGTGCAGCTCGTTTTTTGTAACTTCGAACGAGTCCATCCATGTGCGTGCGTACAGGCCGACGGTCTCGGGATCTCGCTCGCCGAGCTCGTAGAGCTCACCCAGCGCTGCCTTCGCCTCGCGCCATCGGCCGGCCCGGGCGAGCGCGAGACCGTTCAGCTGTCGCGGACGCAGGGATTTGGGAAACTCGCGAATGACCGTCTCGAGAAGTTCGATCGCTGCCTCGGCCACCTTCATCGACACCAGGGCCTCGGCGCACGCGCAACGCAGCAGCGGGCTGGCCCGCCAGGCAAGTTGCTCCGACTTGCCGAGCTCCAGCAGGCGGTCCTTGTCCTGGTCCTCGCGCGCCGACCAGATCCGCGCGAGCGCGAGCCTTGTCTCCTCGTCGATGGCGACGGCGAGACGGACCGCTCCGTCGGGCAGCGCCTTGCCCTGCAGGCCGTAAAGAATCCGCAGCAGACCGCTTCCGCGCGGCCCCTCGCGCGACTCGGTAAAGTCGACCCAGATCTTGGTTCGCGCGAACATGGGAAGCTCGGCGTTGTCCAGCCGCGCGATGACGAATCGAAACCCGCCTTCCTTCTCCTTCGTTACGAACGCATCGTATTCCTGCTTGCACCATTCCGAGTCTTCATTCCTCGGCGACCAGATGAGGATCCCGGTCTGGCTTCCCTCCAGGTTCTCCTCGAGGGATCGTGTGAGCCGGCTCGACGTGTCGAGCACGAACTGGTCGAGGAAGACTGCGTAGCCGAGTTGCGTGAGCGTGTCGTAGAGCGACAGCACCCACGGGCGCTCGGCCGACCGGTAGCTGAGAAAGACGTGCCAGCGCTGGGCGACCGCGCGCTCGGCCGGCGGCGGTGCAAGCTTCAGCCATTCTTCGAGATCGGACATGCCCGACTCCTTGTTCGCTCAGCGACCTGTGGCGTTCGCGGAATGACGCCCGTCAGATGCGGATCGCCTCCCAGGACCGGAGCTCCTCGCGACGCCACCGCCGTCCCTCGAGCGCATTTTCGTTCGAAAACGCATCGAAGCGACTGAGCTCGCCGAAGTCGAGCCCCGCCAGCTCCTGGACCTCCGCGACCGCCACTTGGTAGGTCTTGTAGCGCCCGAACACGAACTCTCTGAGATCCTCGATGAGCTTGCCTTGGCTGATCAGGTAAGCGGTCGCCGATGGGCGATCGTCGGTACGAAACGCGACGACCTTCCAATACTCCTTGGGGATCTTCACGCCGCGGTAGACCATGTCGTCGTCGCGCAGCACGGGCCCGGTGAAAACACTGATCCGCAGACTGTGGACGCGCGCATTCTGCAGGAAGTAGTCCTCGAGTCCCCGCCAGGTTTTCTGGTTCATCCCGCTCTGCTGCGGCGAGCAGTTCGTGAAGTGAAAGGTGTCGTCGTTGGCGAGCGCAGCCTGCGAGCCCCACACCGGGTCCTGGCGACGGACGAGGTGGCCCCGGTCGAGCTCGTTGTCACGGTACAGCTCGTCGCCTGCCTGGTGCGCGCGGTCGATCCGATCGTCGTAATACCATGCGTCGGCGTCACGCTTGATCTTTTGCGACGTCCCGCCATCGATGTTGCAGGCGGTGTAGAGCGCGATCCGCCGCGACATCGACATCACGACGGAGAAATTGCTGTAGCGCAACTCGTGCCCGCCGTCCATTTTCAGCGGCGCCTGGTCGCCCGCAGTGCGGCCGACGCAACGTGGCATCGGCACGGGAAAGTCGTGGAGGAAGGCTTCGTCGAAGCCCTGGCGGTCGCGGAAGAACGCCTCATCGTGCAAATGCTGGCGTTCCAGCGATTCGGGTGCACCTTCGCCCGAGCGCTGATCGCTCACCGCTCCGGGCAGATCACTGGGACTGCGCATATCGGCCAGACGCAGCACCGCAGGATCACCTTCTTTCACGTCAACCTCCTGCCGATCAGGCGCTCACCTGCTTGCGGATCGCCTGGATCCAGATACCTTCGTTGGCTTCATAGGTACCGGTCCCGTGAATGCGCTTCATCGTCGCCGATCCGGAATGGTGGAGCGCGACGAGCTCCCATCCGCCGTTGAACACGGGGCTTCCCGAGCTGCCCGGCTCGGTCGGAGTGCGATAGTGCACGCGGTAATCGGCCGGCGCGCCGTGGTCGACCAGCCGGTTGTCCTGCATCGAAAACATCAGCCCGCCGCCGCGCGGGTGGCCGATGACATAGAGGCGCTGGCCGCTATTGACCGTCGGCATCGCATCGGCGACCGGGTACGCCTCGAGCCCCGGCGGCTGGTCGGCGAGCTCCAGCACCGTGTAATCGAGCTGATCTGGAGGCGACTCCCCGAGGATTCTGACAAAGCGCGTCGTGAACGCCTTGCCGGTGTTATCGCGTAGTGCATGGAAGGTCACCTGCGCGTTGGCGAAGCGAAGCGCATTGGAGTCTGTCGTGCTCACGACGTGATTGTTGGTAACGAACAAATACCTGCCCGACCAGCTGCCGGAAAGCGCGGTGCCAGGGATCGCAAAGCCCGTGCCGATGCCGTCGCCCGTCGTCTCCTCGACCCTGCCCACCGCCTCGCAGCGCTTGAGCCCGAGGCGAATTTTCTCGGGGCTCATGAAGCCGGTGTCGCCGAAGATCTTCTCGAACGTTCCCTCGGCGTCAGGATGCCGGACAACTTCGGCGTTGAATAGCGCCTGCTTGCCGATTCGCGCGAGCATCGATTCGAGCGGCGGCAGCAAATGCTTGCCGACGCCCTCACTGGCGTTCAGTCCCCACACCTCCTTGAGCTGGCGAATGCTGCTCGCGAGAGCGAAGGGCTCGACGTCGTCGGCATCGACCGAACGGCGATACCAGAGCTCGGCCAAGTCCGGCTGGTCGAGCGCAAGACAAGCTTCGCCGGCGGTCACGAACTCCCAGTAGCGCGCCTTGTCGCCCTCGAAATCCTGTTGCATGCGCTTGACGATGGCGCGCGCGATCCGCGGCAAGTCGGCGCTTCGCTCGTGTTGAACCTTTTTCCGTTCGCCGAGCTTGAGGAGCGCGACGGCGTTGACCCCATGCCAGACAGGTTTGCGCGCATCTCCCTCGTACGCCTCCAGGTACGCATCGATCGCCTTGCGCAACTGGCCACGCTCACCCTTGCCGCCCGTGAGCACCTGGTTGACGTAGCGCTGCTTGTCGATGCGCCCGAGCAAGCCCTGCGCCTCGACCTGCTCGCTCGATTTGACGAGCCCGCGTAGCAACCTTGCGGCCTCGGCAAACTCGCCGCCCTCGATCAACGCCTGCGCGTACAACCGCCGCACGGTCGGGCTGTCCACCCTTTGCGCAAATTCCGATCCGGCGAGGGCGCGCAGCTCGGGATACAGGCGTTGCGCACGCAGTGCGGAGGCGAGTGCGACGACTTGCTCAGGCGTCGCTGCGATATCTTGGAGCGTCCCTGCGCGCACGACCTCTTCGCCAAGTCGAGCAAGGTCTTCGCGATCGAGCTTGCGAAGCGCTTGTGCGTCGAGTTCCGCGGCCGCGACGCGCTGCAGCTGAGCCACCGCCCGGGGTGCGCGCGAAGCTTGCCGGCGCAGCGCCGTCGCGACGGATTCGGGATCGCCGGCGCCTCCCGCGGCAGTGTCCGCTCGCCGTGCGCGCGCCGTCGCGGGCGATTCGAGCTGCGCGCCGGCCAGCAGGCGCTTGACCTCGGTGCGCAGGCGGGGTCCACTCAGATACTTGACGATGTTGTGCCGCCACTTGCCCCAGCTCGATTCGCGCATATCGACGACGACCCCGGCACCGTCGCGCAAGTAATCGTTGGCGAAGCGCGGATCGAACCCGACGACGGGATCGAGAGGATCGTAGATGTTGATCCATGGCCCGTTGAGCTTCTCTCCCGGAAAAGTGACACGGCCTCCGCTCGGAGCGACCGCCTCCTGGACTTCGTCGAGCCCGAGCGGGCTGCCGAGCGTGATGAGGCCGTCGATCGGCGGGCAATCGGCCCGATTGCGCAGACAGTCGTAGGTAAGGATCGTCCCCATGCTGTGGCACACGATGACATGCGGGCGGTCAGCGGCGTGGGCGATCACGTGGTCGAGAAAGCGTCGTTGCAGCTCGTCGCGAATGCGATAGCTTTCTCCGGGGCGAGGTGAATACTCGACGTTGAAGAAATAGTGATGCACGTCGCGCAGCAGCATTTCCATCAGCGGCCGCTTGATAAATTCGGGTAGCGGGATGCGCTCCACGGCCGAGGCGGCGGCCATACGAATGTCGGCATCGAGCGAGTCGCCGGTCTCGAATCGCAACTGCTCCTCGAGCCGTCGCACGAACGATGCCTCGCCGGGTGAAAGCTCCGCGCGCCACTGGCTGCTCGCGGCGGTCATCGACCGCGTGGCGTTCGTATCGACGACCGGCACGCCTTCGATCGACTCACGCTCTTCGGCGCCGTCCTCGTATCCGCTGAGGTCGGTCTCCGGCGGCTCGTAGAGGACATCGGCCCAGTAGACGGAGTCCACGCTGACGCCGATCGTCCCGAGATCGAGCCCCGCGTTCGGCGGCAAGTGGATCTCCGGCTTCGGATCATCGCGCGCAAGCGCGCGCAGCCAGAGCTCGAGCATGACATCCGCAGGGGGCTTGTTCGCCATCCCGTGGACGAACGTCACGTGAGCCATCGTCCGGTCTCCTTGGGTCGTCGCGTGGAACGGCCAGCGCGGGCGGCAGCCGTATCGTGGGAGCGCAAAGCGACGGCAATGCGCCGCGTAAGCGCTCCCGCCCACCCGAACGCACTCGGCATATGCCTTCCATTCTACGGGCGCGGAAGCGAATATTCGTGAGGGAAGGAGACCCTGTCAACAGCCGCCGATGTTCCAGCCTGCGCGGCCGACGCCGGCGTAGTTGTTCGCTCCGCAAGATGGGGCATCGTTTCCGCATTGGCTTTGGTGATATCGTGGGTGCCGGAAACCAAGGCAGCGATGCAAGCGGGTCATCCGCCCGACCGGTTGGCCCAGTGACACCTCTGAAGACAACCACCGAAACGAGGGACGACATTGACCGTTAGACCCAAGGTTTGCTTCGATCGCATCCTGCCTCGCGACATGATGCGCTTCCAGCGAACCATGCGCGGGCGCGGAGGCCGTACCCGCGCCATATCGCCTATCGGGAAGACGTGGATGAACGGCTCGACGCTGCGCGTGCGGTTCATGTCCGGCACGCCCGCCGAATAGGCTGTCGCGTGAGCAGGCCGGCTGGTGGGCCTCGGTCGCCAACCTGAAGTTTGATTTCAACAACGCGCCCGATGCGCAAATACGCATTACGTTCGACCCCAACGACGGTGCCTGGTCCTATATAGGCACCGATTGCCGCGGCATCCCGTCAAACGAGGCCACGATGAACCTCGGTTTTCTCGACGGCGGCACGGCAGGGCACGAATTCGGCCACGCGATCGGACTCGCGCGAGCATCAGAATCCCGCCGGCGGAATTCAGTGGAACGAGCAGGTGGTCATTCAAGAGTTGGCCAAATCACCCAATTTCTGGGATGAGCAGAAGGCCCGGCACAACGTCCTGCGAAAATACAGCGCGGACCTCAAACAGGTTCCGCGCCTTCCAGCCTTGTCGCTCGATATCTTCGAGCATCTCCGCCACCGGTCGGCGTAGGTGCCATGGACCATACGGGACATCGAGACCGTTTCGTACTCGATGCATCGCAGATCCTTCACGTCGAAGGGCAGAGACTGTCCCTTTTCAATCAGGATCACCAGGGGACGCGCCGCCGCCTGGGCAACGGCCAACTCGTAGAAAACGTTCGGATTGAAGCCGGTCAGCAGCGCCACACAGACGTCGGCATTGACGATTTCGCGGAACATCTGGTCGGTGATCGTTCCGCTTTCCGCCATCTGGTCGGAGCGCACAGCTACGACATCGCACCGGGCGAGCGCAGGCTTGATGATGAATTCCAGGACGTCGTTCGCACGGTCGCGGACTACCGACCCTCTTCACCGATCGGGCTGATGACAAAGCAGCGTCGGCGCTTGTCGGGGACATCGCTTCCTTCATCGTGACGCGGCTCAAGCGTGGTCATGACTTGCCCCTTCCTTGAAATGCTAGCATGGCCGGAATATTCTCAGAAGCAAGAAGGAGAACCGGGGGCGTAAAACTCGGGAACGCGGCTTCGCACCGTTGCCCCATTTATGCCACGATGTGCGAATTTTCGGGGACGAGAGCAACTGGGCCCGCGTGCGCACAGATATCTGCGAGAGGCTTTCCTAAGTCATGCACGGGATCTTCATCAGCTACCGCCGCGAAGACGCCGCCGGCTATGCCGGCCGGCTCTACGATCGACTCGCGGCCCACTTCGGCGACGAGCGCGTGTTCATGGATGTCGAGGGAATCGAGCCGGGTGCCGATTTCTTCGATGCCATCGAACGCGCGGTCGGCTCATGCGAAGCGCTGATCGTCATCATCGGCAACGAGTGGCTTGCCGTCGATAGCGCAGGCCATCGCCGGCTCGACGATCCTGCCGACTTCGTGCGCCTCGAAACCGCGACGGCGCTCGCCCGTGGCATCCGCGTTGTGCCGGTGCTCGTGGAAGGTGCGGTCATGCCGCGCGCCGACCAGTTGCCGCCGGACCTCGCGCCGCTGACGCGACGGCAGGCGGTGGAGCTGAGCCACAAGCAATGGGACGCCACCACCGCCGAATTGATCCGCACGCTGGAGAAGATCCTCGATAAGGGCAAAGCGCGAATTGTCAAGATCGCAACCGCCGAGCCGAAGCCGCAGGCCGAGCCCCAGCGGTCTGAGCCACAGCCGCTGGCCGGGGATCGGCGCTTCGACCGCCGCTACTGGGGAATCGGCGCCGTGCTGCTGCTCGGTATCGCAAGCGTACTGCTCTATCTGACGCAGCCGTGGCGCAAGGACACCAAGCCAGCTCCAACGCTTACTGTTCTTCGCGTCACCCCCGCCCAGGTAGAGTTCGGCGAGCAGCCCTTGCGAATTGCGGGCCCGACCGCGGTAGTCACGCTCGCAAATGGAGGCGGCGCACCGCTGCGCGTGCGCAGCGTCAAGATCGAGGGATCGAACGCTGCCGAATTCACGCTCGGCGAGAGCCAATGCAACGAACGCAAACTCGACCCGGGCGAATCGTGCTCGATCAAGGTCACCTTCAGTCCCCAGGCGTCGGGCACGCGCGTTGCCACCCTGGCGATCGCCGCCGAGGGGACGAGCACGGCGGCGGCCGTCAGCATGCAAGGGCGGGGCGCGGAGCCGGTGACCGCCGTGGTTACACCTCCGCTCGACCAGCCCAAGCCGCCGCCCGCGGGACGGCCGACGCTTCCGCCCGAGCGCAAACCCGAGGTTGCGACGGCGCCGCCGAAGATTCTCAACTTCGAATCGCGCGTCGAGCGTGACAAGCTGTGGCTCTGCTACGGCGTGGAAAATGCGGCGAGCGCGACGATCACGCCGCAACCCGGCGCGGTGAAACCGTCGGCAAAGGAGTGCGTGTCCGTTGCCGCAGACGTCGGCAAGACGTACACGTTGAGCGCCCGTAACGCGGCAGGGGAGGTCGTCTCCCGCACGCTCACGGTCGCGGCACGGGCGAGCCCGCCAACAGTGGCCATCACCGTGCCTGACCTGGTGGGGAAATCGCGGCGCGACGCCATCGCCGACCTGGAGAAGGCGGGGTTGGACGTGCGGGTCATCGAGGACAAACCCGATTCGAGCGCCTCGGCAGCGGTCGACTCGGTCGTTTCGCAGCTGCCAAAGGGCGGCGAACAGTTGAAGGCGGGCGGCCGCGTGACCCTTCACATCGCAGCCGCGCCGTCGTCGGCCACGCCAGCGCCGGCACCCGCCCCAGCGCCGGCCGCCGCGCTCGCGACCGTCTTTCCACGCGTCGGTGACACCTGGCATTACCGCGTCAGGAGCATCTGGAAAAACGTCGAAGAGCGCACGTTTGTGCATCAGGTGACAGCGGTCTCGGAGCGCGAAGTACGCGAGACCATGGGCGAGGTCGCAAGCGGGGACAATGCTTCCGAGAGCAAGTCCTTCGGCCCCGACCCGCGCTTCGTCGAATGGCGCGGCAAGGGCTATTACTTCGTCGAGTTCAACCCCTTCCTCCAGGCGTTCGGCGCACTGCAACTCGACACGGCGTGGAAGTCGCTCACCGTACCGGTCGAGAACCCGTTCTACACCAACTGGTACAGCCAGGGCCGCGTCATCGGTTGGGAGTCTATTTCGGTGCCGGCGGGCAGCTTCAAGGCGCTGCGCGTCGAGCTCAACAGCAGCCGCGCGGCCAGGGCCAGCTCGACTCCGGAGCCGCAGCGCGTCCGGTACGTCATCTGGTACGCCTCCGACGCCAAGCGCACGATCAAGCACGTGCGCACGGTCTACGCAGCAAATGGCTCCAAGCTCGACGAGCAGACCTACGAGCTCGTGAAGTATCGGGTCCAGTGAGTCGATCGATGCAGCAGACGCCGCGGGGATGCTCGCACGCAGCTGCGAGAATCTGCGACCTTGCCTGCCGGCGGGCGCATGAACATCCAAACCCGAGAGGAAGCTCATCATGACAGTAGGAATCTCACTGCACATCGGTCTCAATCGCGTCGATCCAGATCAATACGAAGGATGGAACGGCCAGCTCACCGCCTGCGAGGCGGATGCCAAGGATATGGCTGCATTGGCGAAGAAGCAGGGCTTTACGAGCAGCACCCTGCTACTCACCGAGGCCGCCACAGCCGAGGCCGTGGCGAACGCCATCCTCGGCGCGGCAAAGACGCTTAAATCCGGCGACCTGTTCTTTCTCACCTACTCCGGACACGGCGGGCAAGTCGACGATACCAATGGCGACGAAAAGGACCGCATGGATGAAACCTGGGTCTGCTACGACCGGCAGTTCGTCGACGACGAACTGTACGAGCTGTGGGGCAAATTCAGATCCGGTGTTCGCATCGGCGTGCTCTCGGACAGTTGCCATAGCGGAACGGTGCTGCGCAAGATCCCGGCGTTCGTTTCCGGTGGACCGCGCGTACGGGCGATGCCGACGGCTGTCGCGCGCAAGGTCCAGAAAGCTCACGCGAAACTCTACAAGAAGATCCAGGATGAGCATCGCTCCGCCGAGAAGACCAAGGTCGTTGCCAGTGTGCTGCTCATTTCGGGATGCATGGACAATCAGACTTCTCAGGACGGGGCGCGTAACGGCCTGTTCACCGGCACCCTGAAGAAGGTTTGGAACGGGGGAAAATTCAAAGGCGGTTACCGCAAGCTGCGTGACACGGTCGTGTCAAAGATGCCGCCCGATCAAACGCCGAATTATTACTTCGTCGGCGGGACGAATCCGAAGTTCGAAGCGCAACAGCCCTGGACCCTCTAGAGAGCCGATCTGGCTCCACGCGTGGCGGCGTCTTCTTGATGCTCGTCGCGCGCGGGTGGTTGCGTTACGGCCGACGTCCAGCGTTCATGCCTGACTATGGGGAAACGAAATGGCCAATGAACATCATTCCGACCCATCGTTGACTCGGGTCCGCGAGGCGCTTGCGGATGGCGACATGCGCGCGGTTCGCGCGGGGTTGATGACTTTGACTGCCGCCGGTCGAAAAGAACTGGAGCAGCGGCTGGGCGAGCGCGCCGTCAAGCGAATGTTTCAGAATGCCCGACGCGCACGACGGGGAGTCGGCGGTCGCGTGGTCGTGATCCACGGGATCATGGGGGGCAAGCTCGCGACTCGGGACAAGTCCGCAGATGTTGATCTTGTCTGGGTCAACTATCCGCGCCTCGTTCTGGGGCGAATCGGCGATTTCCAGCTCGACGCCAACGGCAACCAGGCGAACCCAGATCTCGACGTCCTTACCCAGGGCCTGCTCGACGAGTACCTGCCGTTGGTGGTCGAGTTGGATGGCCCTTGGAAAGTCCTTCCGTTCGCCTTCGATTGGCGCCTCGACATCGACCAGAGCGCGCACGCCCTCAACGAGGCGATCGAAACGTGGGGCGGCGGGGAGCCCACCCACATCGTCGCTCACTCGATGGGCGGTCTCGTCTCGCGTCGATTCATCCAGCTGCATCCGAAAACCTGGACCGCAATGGCCGATCCCGACGGACTCAAGCGTGGCGGGCGCCTTGTCATGCTTGGAACACCTAACCGGGGCTCCTTCGCGATCCCGTTTGTGTTGACGGGGGAGGAGAAAACTGTCCGCATTCTGGAACGCTTCGACCTTGCGCACAACATGGCCGAGCTGCTTGGGATCATCAATACCTTCGTCGGGTCGTATCAGATGCTGCCGTCGCCGCGACGCGATTTCGGGGACGACCGCCTGAAGCTATTTGTGCAACAGAATTGGGGGCCGTTCCCGGTGCTGCAGGCAAACCTCGATCGCGGGCGCAGCTTTCAGGAAGCGCTCGATACGGTCACCGACGCGGCGCGCCTTGTCTATGTCGCCGGTTACGACCAAGCCACGCCGTTTCGCGTTCGCGTCGACGGACCGGGCGATTTCAGCTACCAGGAGACGCGCGATGGCGATGGTCGGGTACCGCACGAGCTGGGGATACTTCCAGACGTGCGAACGTTCTTCGTGCGCGAAAAGCACGGGGACTTGCCCGGCAGCGAGCGTGTCCTCGCATCCATCCATGAATTGCTCCTCCAAGGCGTGACCAACAAGCTTGAACAGCAGGTACCCGCGAGCCGTCGGGGTCGTCGGTCGTCGGATTGGCGCAAGGCCCGGGAGATTGCGCCCGTTCCACCCGCGATAAATGCCCTGGTTGGAACCGGCGTCGGTACAGGTCGGCGCGGCACTCTGCCGAAGCTCTCCGCGGAGCAACAGATGACGGTCGAGATGGAACTGATGGAAACGTTCCTCGGCCGCGCGCGGCGAACAGCGCTTACCGAAGTAACAGGGGTTCAGGCGAAGCCCGTTGAACGGGCAAGAACGAAACCGAAGCCAGCGCGGCTCGATCTCGAAGTCATGTGGGGCGATATCCGTTTCGTGCCCGGGGAGATCTTCGCGGCGGGTCACTATCAAGGGGTAATACCGCAAAACGGCGAATGGGCATTGGACCTCGTCGTCTCCGGTAAGACGGAGGAAGAGGCCAAGAACGGCGCACCGCTGGTGATTACGTCGCTGACGAAGCGCGGGATGATTCGTGGAGCGCTCGGCGATATCAATTTTTTTCCGTGGGCAGGAGCGGGCAAGCGGCGGCGGATCGTCGCCATTGCGGGCATGGGTAATGTCGGGACGTTTGGCAAGCCCGAGCTGCGGCGACTATCGCGAAGCCTGACGGAATCAGTGACGACCCTCCCCGGTGTGCGGACCATCAACATGCTCTTGATCGGCGGGGGTGCAGGAAATCTACCGATTCCGATGGCCCTCGAGGCGTTGTTGAACGGACTTATCGATGCGCTCGGCGCCGGCGTGCAGCAGAGCGCGATCAGCAAGGTGCGGATCGTTGAAATCGAGCGCACGAGCGCACAGGTCATCTGCGACACCTTGAAGGGCATGGACGTTCGAGGGCGCACCCATGGCAAGATCGACATTCGTGTCGCGAGCGATGTCGCCGTGGGTCAGCATGGCCGAATCAGCGACGATCTCGCGCTGTCCGTGCTCCTGGCTGCATTTGCCCAGGACCATCAACGCGGCAAGGGCGCTGCACGGCACAAATCGCTGGCGATGATGCGCGCTATCCCCAAGGACTTTCAGCTCCGCCAGCGGTGCGAGGAAGCCCTTCAGACGCTATCCTCGCCTCACCGTGACGACATCCTGGCGACAGCGGCCCGCCTCAATTTCCGCCGCGCGCGACCGCGGCGCAGCGCCAGTAAGACTCCCGCTCGCATATCTTTCGTGCAGGATCCCGGTGGGATGCGCGTGGCAGCCCTCACCCAGACAGCGGTAGTTCCTGAACGCCCGGTCGGCTTCAATTGGGCGCTCGTGGACAAGCTCATCGCGAATATGCGGGATCCGGAGGATGTTTCGAAAATAGCCGGGATGGCTTCGTTATTGGCGCGCTTCGTAGTTCCCCGCGACTTTCGCGAGTACTTTGCGCGCAGCGAGTCCACCATCTTCGAAGTGGACCGCAAGACCGCGCGCATCAATTGGGAAATGCTGGGGCTTCTCGATGAGGACAGCGGCCCCCAAGGCCCGATAGGCTTGCTGGGGCCGGTCGCCCGCCAGTTGCGCACCTCCTATAGCCCACCGCCTTCTCGCGCCGCGTCTCCCCGGCCGCGTCTTCGCGCCTTGGTCATCGGCGACCCAGGCGATCCCAAGACGGGTTTCAGTCTGCCGGGCGCGCGGCAGGAAGCGTTGGAGGTTTACCGATTGCTCCAAGACCGTGGGCTGGATGTAACCGCAATGATTGGAGCGCCCGGTGTCGATCGCGACGAAGAACTGGCCGATTTTCCGCCGGCGGATTTGATCGAGGTCCTTGCCTTGCTCAATGGCGAAGAACCGTTCGATCTTCTTCACTACGCCGGGCACGGGGACTTCGACCCCGACGCTCCGGACGCGCGCGCAGGATGGGTATTCGCCGAACAATTGCTGACCTCGCGCGAAATCGAGCGCGTCGATACCGTACCGGCGCTTATCGTTGCCAATGCCTGTCTGTCCGGGCTTGTTTCGGACGCCCGGACATCCGGCTCCACCGCCAAGGCTGGTCTCGCGCGTGGCACCGACGACCTACTTCTGCCAGGGCTCGCCGATGAGTTCTTCAAGCGCGGCGTGCGGAATTACGTCGGCACCGCGTGGGAAGTAAACGACTCGGGAGCGATCATGTTTGCGAAGATTCTCTACGAAAACCTGTTGCCGGAGAATCCCGGTGAACCCGGCGGCACTTCACTCGGCGAAGCTCTTCTGAAAGCACGTCTGGCGCTCAAGGACGAGGATGCCACGTTCGGAGCGCTCTGGGCCGCCTATCAGCATTACGGTGACCCGGACCTGCGGTTGACCGAAAGCAATGGCAGCGAGGCTTGGGAGCAAGAGCGTAGCGCCAAAGTCCGAAAAAGGCGGATTGCGTAGTGTTTACGAAGCGCGCGCCACAGCGGCATAAAAGAAAGCAGTGATGGCATCGACGAAATATTCGGGGGGCCTTGCCGGAGCGGCTGCAAGCTGACTCCGCTACACGGCGACGGTCGCCCTGATCGGCGGATGGAACTGGTAGCCGGTCAGCTCGAAATCGTCGTATCGATACTCGTAGAGCGATGCCGGCCGCCGCCGGATGACGAGCTTCGGCAGCGGATACGGCGCACGCGATAGCTGCGTCTCGACCTGCTCCAGGTGGTTGAGATACAGGTGGCAATCGCCGCCGACCCACACGAAGTCGCCGACGTCGAGGTCGGTCTGCTGCGCGACCAGGTGCGTCAGCAGCGCATAGGAAGCAATGTTGAACGGCACGCCGAGGAAAATGTCGGCGCTGCGCTGATAGAGCTGGCAGGAGAGCTTCCCGCCGGCGACGTAGAACTGGAAGAAGGCGTGGCACGGCGGCAGCTTCATGCGCGGGATGTCGCCGACGTTCCACGCCGACACGATCAGCCGCCGCGAATCCGGGTTGCTGCGAATCTGCGAGAGCACCTGCGCCAGCTGATCGATATGCCCACCACCCGACGCGGGCCACGAACGCCATTGATAGCCGTAGATCGGTCCGAGCTCGCCGTTCTCGTCCGCCCATTCGTCCCAGATCGTCACGCCGTTGTCGTGCAGATAGCGCACGTTGGTATCACCGGTGAGAAACCACAACAGCTCATGAATGATCGACTTGGTGTGCAGCTTCTTGGTCGTGAGCAGAGGAAATCCGGAAGCGAGGTCGAAGCGCATCTGGTAGCCGAAGACCGACAGCGTACCCGTGCCCGTGCGGTCATCCTTGCGCTGCCCGTGGTCGCGCACGTGGCGCATGAAGTCGAGGTATTGGCGCATCGCGGAGACGGCAGCAGCAACCCTCGCTATTCTAGCCGAAGCGGCGTTCACGCACCGCAACGCACGATCGACCCGCGCTTGCCAGACACGGGCCGCATGCGGCTGCTGCACGCCTTGACAAGCCGCACGAATACGCTGGAGTAAAATAACCATGCAATACGTTCTGCAGACGCGAACAACCAGCGAGTGCCGGCGCGTGGCAATGAGGCGCGCCTAGGAGCCTGTCGGGCTTGCTCTCACGTATGCGTTGCTGGCCAAAAGGCGATGATTGCACGGCGCG
>JALYSM010000048.1 GCA_030854785.1 Pseudomonadota bacterium | reverse complement strand
CCGGCGCCTAGGACTGCATCCCAAAGCGCCGCCGTCGCATACGCGACAGTAAGCCCGACAGGCTCCTGGCCCAGGCTGTGCCCGCGCGTGGCGGCGAATCACGCGGTTCACGTCGCGCTCAGCGCGTGAAAGCAGGCAGGGAGGCTTATTTCTGGCCCGACGTGACCGCCGTGCACGCGGCGCTGGCGGCCGTACAGGACTATCTGGCGGAGGATCGCTAAAGCTGCGGTCGATGCAGATCAACACGCATCCCTGACCGAGGAACTCGATGGCCGAACACAGTCAGTTCCAGCTCCTGCGCGAGCGCCGCTTCGCACCATTTTTCTGGACGCAGTTCCTCGGCGCGGCCAACGACAACGTCTACAAGAATGCATTGGTGATCTTCGTCGCCTTCCAGGCCGCGACGCTGACGGCGATGTCGGCCAACGACCTGGTCAACATCGCCGCAGCCGTCTTCATCGCACCATTCGTCCTGTTCTCGGCCACGGCTGGCCAGCTCGCGGACAAGTACGAGAAATCGCGCCTTATCCGCATCATCAAACTGTTCGAGGTTGCGATCATGATCATCGGCGCGATCGGCTTCTACCGCCGCGACCTCGTCCTGCTGTTCGCGGCGCTCGCGCTGATGGGCGTGCACTCGACGCTGTTCGGCCCGGTCAAGTACGCGATCCTGCCGCAGCATCTTAAGAGCGACGAGCTGATCGGCGGCAACGGCCTGGTCGAGATGGGGACGTTCGTCGCGATTCTTCTGGGAGAAATCGTCGGTGGCTTGATCATCGCGATCAAGCCCGACGGTCCGGTTCTCGCCGGAGCGACCGCGATCGCGATCGCCATCGCCGGCTACCTGGTGAGCCGGAGGATTCCTGTGACGCCCGCGGTGGCTCCGGCGCTGAAGATCAACTGGAATCCCTTGACCGAAACACGCCGCAGCCTGCGCTTCGCGTACGGCAACCGCGTGGTCTGGCTGTCGATGCTGGGCATTTCCTGGTTCTGGTTCTACGGTGCGACGTACCTTACCCAGTTCGCCACCTACACCAAGGACGTCCTGGGCGGAGACGAGCACGTCGCCACGCTGCTGCTCGCGATATTTTCGGTGGGCATCGGCCTGGGGTCGCTCCTGTGCGAGCGCCTGTCGGGACACAAGGTCGAGGTGGGGCTGGTGCCGTTCGGCTCGATCGGACTGTCTGTGTTCGCAGTCGATCTCTACTTTGCGAGCCGCGGGCTCCGTCCCCAGGGTCTCGCCGGCATCGAGCACTTCCTCACGATCCACGCGCACTGGCGCGTCGTTGCCGACCTGGTGCTTCTGGGCATGTTCGGCGGCTTCTACATCGTACCGCTGTACGCGTTGATCCAGGAGCGCTCGGACCCGGCGTACCGATCGCGCATCATCGCGGCGAACAACATCTTGAACGCGCTGTTCATGGTGGCGTCGGCGGCCATCGCGCTCGGCCTGCTCAAGGCGGGCCTGTCGATTCCCGAGCTCTTCCTCGCTACCGGCTTGATGAATGCGATCGTCGCGCTCTACATCTATGCGCTGGTGCCCGAGTTCTTGATGCGGTTCCTGGCGTGGCTGCTGATCCACAGCTTCTACCGGGTCGACAAGGAGGGCCTTGACCAGGTCCCGGAGAAGGGCGCCTGCGTCATCGTCTGCAACCACGTAAGCTTCGTCGATGCCATCGTGATTGCGGCCTGTGTACGCCGCCCGGTCCGCTTCGTGATGGACCACCGCATCTTCGCGATCCCGTTGCTCAACTTCATCTTTCGCACCATGCGCGCTATTCCGATCGCATCTGGCGAGGAAGCTCCTACGCTCAAGGACCGCGCGTTCATCGAGGCGGCCAACGCGCTCAAGGCGGGGGAGATCGTCTGCATCTTTCCCGAAGGCAAGATTACCGATACCGGCGAAATGAGCCGGTTCCGTCCCGGGCTGCAGCGCATTCTCGAACACGCGCCTGCACCCGTTATCCCGATGGCGCTGCGCGGACTGTGGGGAAGCTTTTTCAGCCGCTCGTCTCGGGGCAAGGCGATGCGCCGGCTGCGGGGACTGTTCTCCAGGATCGCGCTGGTCGCGGGACCGCCGCTCGCGCCGGAGCTGGCGACGCCGGAAACGCTGCAGGAAAAGGTTTCCTCCCTGCGCGGCGACTGGCGCTAGGCGCGAAGGAGATACGATGCCTTGGATCGGTCTTCTGCTCGGCGCGCTGATCGGCGCGTGCCTGAAGGGCTTCAGAGGCTTCGCCGCGGCATTTCAATCGAGCGCCGCGAGCAGGGCGGGCAAGACGACACCCGCCGCTCCGCGGAGCACGTAATCCACGGCGGCGGAGAGCGGCGTCGCGTTCGGGTTGATTTCGACGATGATGGCGCCGGCGTGCCGTGCTACAGCCGGCAACGCCGCGGCGGGGTAGACCTCGGCCGAGGTGCCCACGACGAGCAATACGTTGCAGCGCCGGGCTGCATCGTCGGCGGCGGCAAGCGCCTGCGGGGGCAGCATTTCCTCGAACCAAACGACATCGGGCCGCAACAGCGCACCGCAGTTCGCGCAACGCGGTACCGCATCCGGAGGCGCGCTCCAACGCTCGACGAGCGCGCCTTCGCGCGAGCATTTCACGCGCGTGATGTTGCCGTGGAGCTCGATCGGATTGCGGCTGCCGGCGCGCTGGTGAAGCCCGTCGACGTTTTGCGTAATCAGCGCAAACTCCTGCACGCGCCGTTCCAATTCGGCGAGCGCGAGGTGGCCGGCGTTGGGACGGGCTGCGGCCACGTGCTCGCGGCGCCATGAGTACCAGTCCCAGACGAGCTTGGGATTGCGCGCGAACGCCGACGGCGTCGCGAGCTCGCGCGGATCGAACCGCGCCCAGAGCCCGGTCTGCGCATCGCGAAACGTCGCCAGCCCCGACTCGGCGGAGATGCCTGCGCCCGTAAGCACGGCAATAAAACGCGCGCTGCGGAGCGCGGCGATCAGGTCGCCATCGAACGCGAAGGAGGAAGGTATCGCCATGCGGTTTCCACGCGCGGTTACGCGACGTGCATCCGGCCGAAAGCCGGTTCTGCCCATGCTAAACTCATCTGCTACCCATCGTCGCACCGGTCGCCATGTCCGGCAACACGCTCGGCACGCTGTTCTGCGTCACCTCGTTCGGCGAATCGCACGGGCCGGCGATCGGATGCGTCGTCGACGGCTGTCCTCCGGGCATGGCGCTCGCCGCCAGCGAGATCCAGCGCGATCTCGACCGCCGGCGACCGGGCACGTCGCGGCACGTCACGCAGCGGCGCGAGTCGGACTCGGTCGAGATCCTCTCCGGCGTGTTCGAGGGACGGACGACGGGCACGCCGATCGCGCTCTTGATCCGCAACGAAGATCCGCGCAGCAAGGATTACTCCGCCATCGCCGACACGTTCCGGCCGGGGCACGCCGACTACACCTATTGGCAGAAGTACGGCATCCGCGATCACCGCGGCGGTGGTCGGCAATCGGCGCGCGAGACCGCGGTGCGCGTCGCCGCGGGAGCGATTGCGAGAAAATGGCTGCATGAGCGGTATGGCGTGACCCTCCGTGGTCACCTCACCCAGCTCGGCCCCAAGCCGATCCCGTTCACAGGCTGGGAACACGTCGACGCGAATCCGTTCTTCGTTGCCAACGATACGATCGTGCCCGAGCTGGAGGCGTTCATGGACGCGCTGCGCAAGTCGGGCGATTCCTGCGGTGCGCGCGTCACGGTGGTCGCCGAGGGCGTGCCGGTCGGGTGGGGCGAGCCGGTGTACGGCAAGCTCGACGCCGATCTCGCGGCCGCGATGATGAGCATCAACGCGGTGAAGGGCGTCGCGATCGGTGCCGGCTTCGCCTGCATTGCCCAAACTGGAACCGAGCACTCCGACGAAATGACGCCCCAGGGATTCCTGTCCAATCATGCGGGAGGGATTCTCGGCGGCATTTCCACCGGCCAGGACATCGTCGTGTCGATCGCGGTCAAGCCGACGTCGTCGATCCGCCTCGACCGGCGCAGCATCGACAAGGCGGGCAATCCGGTCGTGGTGAATACGCACGGCAGGCACGATCCCTGCGTCGGCATCCGGGCGACGCCGATCGCCGAAGCCATGCTGGCGATCGTGCTGATGGATCACGCGCTGCGGCATCGGGCGCAGAATGGCGATGTCGTCTGCGCTACCCCGAAAATTGCCGCGCAAGCCCCGTCCGATATCGTCGCCAGGCCGGGCGGGACGAGCCCGATCGATGATCCGGATCCGGACGAGGCGTAGGCGTGATCCGCGGCGGTATCATTCCGGTATCTTCCGCGTAACCTGCGCGTCGGCGCCGCCGCGCGCAAAGCGCAACGTCAGCGATTGGTCGACCGCTGTTTGCGTCACATCCTGGACGATCGCCCCGGTCGCGGTCGTAACGATGCTATACCCGCGATCGAGCACAGCTTCCGGTCCCAGATGCTTGAGACCCCGTTCGAGCCCGGCAAGGCGTTGCGCGAGTGCGGTGACGCGTGCGCCGCCGCCGCGCTGCCAGCGCTCTCGGGTGCGATCGAGCGCGGCGCGTTGCCGCGGTGGCGCCCGCAGAAGG
>JALYSM010000036.1 GCA_030854785.1 Pseudomonadota bacterium | reverse complement strand
GATGATTGCAAGGCGCGCGGCGCAGCGAATAGCTCGGCCTATGCGCAAGCCGCGCAACACCGCAAGCGCGCCTTTTGGCCGCAACCCGGAGGGACGGAGGCGCTTTGGGCGCATTCCCGTTGTTGCCGGCCGCTTGCAGTGGGCTGGCACTGCGGCGCGACCGGCGCCTAGGACTGCATCCCAAAGCGCCGCCGTCGCATACGCGACAGTAAGCCCGACAGGCTCCTAGCAGAGCCTGCCGGCGCGGATCACCCTCGACATTTGGAGATGACGGAGTGACGAGCAACAGCAATAGATCGACATCTCGGTGGCCCGAAGCCGCGGTGTCTTGGCTTGGGCGCGCGTCATGAGCACCGCCGTTCACGCGGCAGCATTGGCGAATGCCGCATCCGAATCCCGCGTGGGCAAGGAGCGGTCTGCTTTGGAGGCCACCGACGCGACGCCACCGGCGATCCGCTTGCCCGTGGATGCGCGAGGGGCAGCGCTCGCGATTCTGGCAACCGTTGCTCTGGTGGTTGCGCTCGAATGGGCACAAAAGCTGGTCATTTCTCTGCTGCTCGGGATCTTGTTCGCCTACATGCTCAATCCCCTGGTGGCGTGGCTCGAGAAAATCAAAGTTCCACGCGCAGCCGGCACCCTGGTGGTGATGCTCGGCGTGGTAGGCGCGCTGGTACTGGGGGCGTACTCCCTGCGTGGGCAGACGCAGGCCATTGTCGAACAGCTCCCAGAGGCAGCGAACAAGTTCTCCGCGGCGCTCGTCCGTCTGCGGGACGATCATGCCGGCAATATGCAGAAGGTTCAAGCCGCGGCGAGCGAGGTCGAAAAAGCAGCCAGCCAAGCGACTGGCATCCCGTCCACGCAAAAGCAGGCGGTGACGCACGTTGTAGTCGATAAGCCCGCGTTCAAGCTCGGTAACTTCCTCTGGGAAGGATCGGTGGGGGTCTTGGGATTCGTTGGCCAGGCCCTCACGGTGATCTTCCTGGTGTTCTTTCTGCTCCTGGGAGGCGACACTTTCAAACGCAAGCTGGTACGGCTTACCGGGCCCTCGCTATCGAAAAAGAAGATCACCGTGAAGATTCTCGACGATATCAACGGATCCATCCAGAAATACATGGTCATGCTGCTTACGACCAATGTGCTCGTCGGCCTCCTCGCGTGGATCGCGTTTCATTGGATGGGCCTGGAGAACGCGGGAGCCTGGGCCGTCGCATCCGGGATGGTTCACGTGATTCCCTATTTCGGTCCGGCGGTCACTGCGGGCGCGATCGGCATGGCCGCATTCATGCAATTCGATTCGTTTTCCATGGCGCTGGTGGCCGCGGGAGCTTCGCTGGCGATAGCCACGTTTGTCGGAACGTTCATCGCCACCTGGATGACGGGAAAGATCGCCAGGATGAACGCCGCCGCCATATTCATCTCGCTGCTGTTCTGGGGCTGGCTGTGGGGGGTGTGGGGCATGCTGCTCAGCATACCGATCATCGTCATAGTGAAAGTCGTGTCGCAGCACGTCGAACAATTGCAACCCGTGGCGGAGCTGCTGGGGGAATAGATACTGCGACACTGCCAATCGGCAGTGTTGCTACTGCACGTTCACAGCTCGCTATCCAGCGGTAACAGTGAACGGAAATTTACCTTCGTCCTCTGCCATTCGCTGCGTGCCGGCTCCCTGTCATACTCAATCGTTCTGCCGTTTTCCTGGGTGCGCCACAGCAAATGCGATGACCCGCCCGCATTGTCCACCTGCAGCGCCAGTCCGTAGCTGTTTGCCGGAGCCACGATCGATTCGAAGCGCGCAGCGGTCTGCTGTGCAAGGTCGGGACTGTCGATGATCAAGCCGATCTCGGTGTTCAAGCTGCGCGAGCGCTCATCGAAGTTCATCGAGCCGATGTACAGCTTCTGCCCGTCGAACACGAACAATTTCGCGTGCAAGGCGTAATTTCCGGAGCGCGTCGCCGCCAACGTCTGACCGCTGCCTCGGGCATTACCCAGCAGGGCGCGTACTTCATAGAGCTCCACGCCGTCCTCGAGTAGAGGCAGGCGATAATGCATGTAACCTGAATGAGCGAGCAATTCGGACGTCGACTCGAGTGAATTGGTCAGGATGCGAACACGCGCGCCACGCTTGCGCAAGTCCCCGAACATCTGCATCCCGGCATCGCCCGGTATGAAAAAGGGCGTGACCATCAGCAGCTCGGATTGCACCGCAGCAGCGGCGTCGGCGACGGAGCGGTGCATCAGCTTGCCGACCATTTCGCCATTTGCCACGCGTTTCTTCTCGGGACTGTCATAGACCAATTGTGCATGCGCCCAGACGAGCGGCAGCCTGCCGGAGATCATTCCAGCAAGCGGTTCGCCGCTTGCAACCCGGCTCGCATAATCGGTCCCGTCCGCCTTCACCTCACGGCGATGTTCGTCCAGCGTCTTGCGATACGCCACCAACGCAGCGTCTGTCTGCTTTCCGGTTGCGAGTCCCTCGACCGGGATGGCGGTGGCGCTGTTCCAGAACTCGTCAAACGTACGGGATAGCTGCTTGACGAGCGGACCCCGCGGTAAAGACATCGTCATCGCCAAACTGGGAATCGGGGTCGACCTGGAAGTATTGATCGCCGATATTGCGCCCGCCGAGGAGCGCGATCGCGTTGTCGACGACCAGCAACTTGTTGTGCATGCGGTTGTCGAGCCGCGAAGCGGTGAATGCGAATTCAACAGCACGAAACAGGGTGGTATGACCACGATAGACGAACGGATTGAATATCCGAATCTCGATTTGCGGATGCGCCTCCAGCGCTGCGATCTGCTCGTCGCCTTCAAGCGTCTCGCCGTCATCGACCAGCACGCGCACGCGTACCCCGCGATCGGCAGCGCGCAGCAGGGCGTCAGTCAACAACTGGCCGGTCTCGTCCTGATGAAAAATAAAGTACTGGAGATCGAGGGTGCGCTCGGCAGCATTTATCATTTGCGCTCGGGCGAGAAAGCCGTCGACGCCTACTGAAAGCAGGCGAAACGCGGAAGTCCCGCCGTGATCGCGCGCGGAGCTTTCAAGCTGTCGGCCGAGCCGCGTCTGATCGGGGTCGGGGAGGGTGGACGCGGTTTTGCGAAAATCGGAGCCCGGGGGAAGCAACGCGCACCCCCCAAGCAGCCCGAAGACCGCAAGGAAAAGTGCGCGACGCAGTTTTTGCACAGGCATCAGGAATCTACGGAGCATCGACGACTTCGATGGACGCTCTGTTTTCCGTTACTGCCCGTGACGCTGGGAGGCGCGCGTCCAGCGACCGGGATGGAACTCGTGCCGGCCATCGACCTGGTTCCAACGGTCGGGAGCCCACGCGTACCCGCTGCGCGCCCGCATGGTGTGACCTCTGACCCACACATGCTGATTGCGTTGCCAGCCCCAGTATCCGGGCGCCCACGTATAACCATGGCGCTGCACAGGAACTACTTCAACCCGCGCAGGCGGCGGAGCGATCTCGATAATGACAGTTCGTGCGAGCGCCGATCCGGACGAAATTCCGCCCACGAGAACCAGCGACATCAATATGCTTCGCGCAGTCCCCTTCAACGCGCCATTCGAGCGCGTTCGCGTCCAACCTGCAGTCCGGATCACCGCGGCGCTATCCGTTGTAGATATCATGAATTCAACACCTTGGGTTCGATAGTGGAAGTCCCACCTCAGCGATGATCCATAACTATCGCAAGAATAGATCGGTACGGTGGCGCACATACGGGAGGCCGCGTCGCGACCATCGCGGCGTTCCGAGTACGCCGCCGTGCCCGTCGGAACGGGTGGCGTGATGTGCGTGGGTTATTAACGCTGCCGGGCGGTTGCGATCGTCGACGCCGGCGCTTAAGTGCGTTAGCGAACAGACGTCCCCAGGGCCTGTTGCTATCGTCGTGTTGTTGCCGCCTGACGGTGCTTCGTTGCGTGTTCCTCCCAACACGGAAGGAGCAACGGACCGAAGCGGTGGTGGCGAACAAAAAAAGGAGCAAGTCATGAGTATTGGCACCATTCTTCTGATTGTGCTGGTTTTGATTCTCCTCGGCGTTCTGCCCACCTGGCCGCACGCTCGCAGCTGGGGTTACGGCCCCAGTGGAATCGTCGGTGTGATACTGGTAATCGTGATCGTCCTGTTTTTGATGGGACGCCTGTAATCCCGCGCGTTACGGCGGAGACTTTGAGAGAAGGCAATGATGAAATACAAACTTGCGACAACCTGCTTCGTGATCGGTTCGGTGCTGGCGCCCGTTGCGGCCTATGCGGAGGAAGGGGACAAAGACCGTTCCAAAGCGGCGACCTTCGTCAAGGACTCGGTCATTACGACCAAGATCAAGACGAAGTTGGCTGCGGAACATCTCGGCAGCGCGAAGCATATCAAGGTCGACACCGACAAGAATGGCGTCGTCTGGATGAGCGGTACGGCCAACAGCCGGGAAGAAATGGACAAAGCCGTTGAGATTGCGCGTAATACCGAGGGCGTCAAATCGGTCAAGAGCACCCTTAAAGTCCGGAAAGACCGCTAGAGGCCGGATCGAATCCGCCGCGCGGTTCTTCCGCGGCGGCGCTCCGATCGGCACCGATCACGGAATTTCAAATCACGCATGCCCAATACCCCGTTTCTTACCGACATCCAGACGTTGCGCAAGCGCGCCCGGCAGCACATCGATGAAGGCTCTGTCACCGCGGGCTATTCCGCGGACCGCGAAGTAGTGCTCAAGCTGCTGAACGATTCTCTGGCGACTGAACTCGTGTGTGTATTGCGCTATCGGCGCCATCACTTCATGGCAAGAGGTATTCATTCACACGGCGCGGCCCAGGAGTTTCTCGACCATTCGAACGAAGAACAGAAACATGCCGACGAGATCGCGGAGCGGATAGTGCAGCTCGGCGGGGCGCCCGATTTTGCTCCCGACGGACTGACTAGCCGCAGCCATGCGGAGTATGTCGAGGGCGATTCGCTGGCAAGCATGATCAAGGAAGACCTGGTGGCGGAACGAATCGCCATCGACAGTTACCGCGACATCATCCAGTACCTCGGTGAGCAGGATCCGACCACGCGCCGCATGATGGAGGGAATCCTGGCCGTGGAAGAGGAACATGCGGACGATCTGGCCGACCTGCTGGTAGCTTTCCCCGAAAAATCGGACTGAAAGAAACCTCCAGGAATCGAGGTGAGGCATCCACGCACCTCGAGCGCTGTGATCGTGAAACCGGTTCGCATGCCGAACCACGCAGAAGGAGGAGCAAATGGAATTTGATGAAAGCAATTCCGGATTCCCCGTCGCGCTGCGTGCACCCGGCCGATTGAACGTGACCGAAAGCGTTGTCTACTGCCGCCTCGCCTCCGCTTCGGACGGGGTCGCGGGCGCGCGTATGCATGCGCCTGGGCTCGCCCGAACCAGTGTCGATTCGGCGGTCCTGGTCTTCGGCCAGCATTGCACGCAGATGCTGGACACGCGCTCCGCCGCTGCGCCGTCCTCGTCGAGCACTGTGCATTGAATTGAGATGTCATGAATATCGGCACTCGTTGGGCCGTGGTGTTTACCGCTTGGGGAGGCGCTGCCTTCGCCTGGTGGCTGCGGCGCAAACTCCACAACGAGAAGCAGGCCCACAAGGCGGCCGAACTTCAGGAATGGGAGAATGAAGGCGGCAATCTGGCGCCATCTCGACAAGCGCCCGATACTCCGCTGAAAACGCGTTGAGAATGCAAGCGTTCAAAGCGGTTTATTCCATGAGATCGAGATTGCAGACGGTTATCATGCCCTTGCTCGCCGCCGCTGCTCTCGCGAGTAGCTGCGCAACGACGGACACGCGCTACGCCAGCAACGACGCTCGATACGCATCCGCGTACTCGAACGACAACATGTACGCGGTCATCGAGGCGATCGAGACCGTCCGACGTGCCAACGATGACCAAGCAGGCGCCGGCCCAAAGCTCGAAGACACGTATCGGATTCGCGTGCGTTTCGATGACAGAAGCCATCAAACGGTGACGCAGAATAGCCTCGATCATCTGCGCGTCGGCGACAGTGTACGGGTCGAGCGCGATCGCGTCCGCCGCTACTAGCCTGCACTTCCCAGTTCCCGGAGCAAAGTTCCGGGTCGCGAAGACATACCGCCGCTTGTACTTATCGAACGCCTCGTGCCGCGCATGGGGCGTGTTTCGTTGCGGCGCGCTTCGCGTCGGGAATCGCTCGCTGCGCGTGGCCTCGGGTGCGGTGCCGGCGTTAAGTAATTGAAAAAGCGGAAGTCAGCGGATCGCGCGTGCGGACGGTTGTGCCGTTCGCACACCCCTATCGCGGGAGATCGCCATCCTCGCCTTCGTTACAACGTCGAGGACCGGTAGAATCGCCAACATGAATGCGGCGGCCATGTCCGTCCCGCTGTTCTGCGGCGGGTGGTATCCAGGACCGGAACCTGCTACGGGCGCCGTCACATGAAACCGGAACGCACAGATTGAAGCCGAGCGACACGTCGATATTCGGGCATTTGACCCAGTTCAGGACGCGATTTCGCACTGGCGGCCTGTCGTACAGACCGGCCGGCCAGGAACCGCCGTTACGATCGGAACTGTTCAGCGCCGATCAGCTGGAGCAATACGGCAAGACCCTCGCTGCTGCGCACAAGGTGACGTTGCGATGGGCCCGGGACCATCTGCTGACGCGGTTGGCCGCGAACGAAGATGCGCTGATCGACGTCTGCAATCGGCTCACCGCCACGGTATCACCGAACGACCGCATCACTCCGGCGGGTGAATGGCTGCTCGACAACTTCTATCTTATCGAAGAGCAGATCGGCACGGCCAAGAGGCATTTCCCGCGTGGCTACAGCCGGGAGCTGCCACGCCTCGCGCTCGGTCCGTCGAAGGGTCTGCCCCGTGTTTACGACATCGCTCTCGAGATGATCGCGCACGGCGATGGCCGCGTCGACGCCGAAAGTCTCAGCCGCTTCGTGGCTGCCTACCAGACGGTTGTCGGGCTCCAGCTGGGCGAACTTTGGGCGATCCCGATCATGTTGAGACTCGCCCTGATCGAGAATCTCCGCCGCGTCGGAGTACGACTGGCGACCGACAGGGCCGAGCGCGACCTGGCCAACACCTGGGCCGATCAGCTGATGGAAACGGCCGAAAAGGATCCCAAAAACCTGATCGTCGTGATCGCCGACATGGCGCGATCGACGCCCCCGATGGGAAGCGCGTTCGTCGCGGAGTTTGCGCGCCGCTTGCAGGGACAAAGTCCCGCGCTGGCCCTGGCGCTGACGTGGATGGAGCAGCAACTCGCGGAATCGCATCTGACGATCGAACAGTTGGTGCAAACGGAAAACCAGCAACAGGCCGCCGATCAGGTTTCGCTCAGCAACAGCATTGGCAGTCTCCGCTTCCTGAGCGCGATCGACTGGCGCACGTTCGTCGAGACGATGAGCGTTGTCGAAAAAGTACTTCGCCAGGATCCGAATGGCGTTTATGGCGCGATGGATTTTGCCACTCGCGATCGCTACCGCCACGTCACCGAACGAATCGCCAAGGAAGGCCGGCTACCGGAAGCGGAGGTGGCCGCGAAGGCGATCGCGTTGGCGCGGGCGAGCGCGGCCGATAAGAGTATCAGCGATCGGGCGGGCCATGTCGGCTTCTATCTGATCGACAGCGGGCTTCCGGAGCTGGAACGCGCGGCTGGCGTCGACGTTTCCATTTTCGGGACCCTGCGAAGAATCGGAGGACGGTTACCGCTGCCTCTGTACCTCGGTTCGATCGCGGTATTCTCGGGCGCGCTCACCGCGGGCCTCGTTGCAAATGCCAACGTCGCCGGCGCGGGCGTGGGACTCCTGCTGCTGGTCACAGTGCTTTCCCTGCTGGCTACAAGTCAGTTGGCTGTGGCGACGGTGAACTGGCTAGCGACTTTGCTGGTGACGCCGCATTCACTCCCGCGAATGGATTTCTCCGCCGGCATTGTGCGGGAATCACGGACGCTGGTGGTGGTTCCGACAATGCTCACCAGCGCTCGCGGCGTTGAAGAACTGGTCGAGGCGCTTGAAGTGCGGTTTCTCGCCAATCGTGATCGGCACGTCCACTTCGGCTTGCTCACCGATTTTCCGGATGCGCACGAGGAATCGCTGCCCACGGATGAGCCGCTGCTGCGGCTGGCCGAGACGAGAATCAACGAGCTGAATCGAACCTACCGGCCCGAGGAACGACATGGACCCGCGAGCGAGCGTAGGGATCACGACGACGCGGACCATGCTGCCACCGACGACATGTTCTTCCTGTTTCATCGGCCTCGGCGCTGGAATCCGCAGGAACGCGTGTGGATGGGCTACGAGCGCAAGCGCGGCAAGCTTGGTGACTTGAACGCGCTGTTACGCGGCGATCACCGCGACGGGTTTTCTCTCATCGTCGGCAACACGGCCATTCTGTCGCAGGTGAAATACGTCATCACCCTCGACACGGACACGCAACTGCCGCGTGACTCGGCGCGGCAGCTAGTCGGTACCATGGCGCATCCGTTGAATCGCGCTTGCTTTGATGAAACCGGAACGCGCGCGGGCAGGGACATCGTAGCGGTCGGGTACGGCATCCTGCAGCCCCGCGTGTCCGCGAGCCTGCCCGGCACGAGGCGGTCGCGCTATGCGCGCCTGTTTGGAGGTGATCCGGGCCTCGACCCCTACACACGGACTGTGTCGGATGTCTACCAGGACGTATTTGGCGAAGGCTCGTTCGTCGGCAAGGGCATCTACGACGTAGACGCATTCGAGCGGGCGCTCAAAGCGCGCTTCCCTGAAAATCGAATCCTGAGCCACGACCTCCTGGAAGGTTGCTACGCCCGCGCCGGCCTGGTCAGCGACTCGGAACTCTACGAGGAGTTTCCCGCGCGCTACACCGCCGACGTGGCTCGCCGGCATCGCTGGATACGCGGTGACTGGCAGCTTGTCGGTTGGCTGCGGCGGCGCGTGCGAGGGCACGACGGGCGCCGCGAACACAACCCGCTCTCATGGTTGTCGCAGTGGAAAATCGTCGACAACCTGCGGCGCAGCCTTGCTCCTGCCGCGGTGACAGTGCTGCTGCTGCTGGGATGGACGCTGTTTTCCGGCGCGTGGTTCTGGACCGCGGCCATAATCGGAATCCTGTTGCTGCCTGCCATCGGTGCCGTCCTCGCCGATCTGCTGGACAAGCCCGTCGAGGTGGGGCTCGGACAGCATCTCGGCGCCGTTGAACGCTCAGCGGTGCGGCACTTCGCGCAGGCGCTGTTTGGCCTGGCCTGTCTTCCCTACGAGGCATTTTTCTGCCTCGATGCGGTCATGCGCACGCTCTGGCGGATGCTGGTCACGCAGCGTCGCCTGCTCGAATGGAATACGTCGAGTGAGGTGGAGCGAGAGTTGGACCAAAGCAACCGCACGGACCTGCTGGCGTCCTACCGCTCCATGTGGATCGCCCCGACGATCGCCGCGCTCGCGTGGGTCGGCCTGTCTGCAGCCCGACCCGCGACGCTAGCGATCGCGGGCCCGATATTGCTGCTTTGGGCGGCCTCGCCAGCGATTGCGTGGTGGGTGAGCCGCCCGCTCGCGCGCCGAAGCGCGAAGTTGACCGTTGAGCAGACACATTTCCTGCGCAAGCTTGCGCGCCGGACGTGGGCGTATTTCGAAATATATGTGGGTCCGGACGACCATTGGCTGCCGCCCGACAACGTGCAAGAGCAGCCGACCGTCACGATCGCGCATCGCACGTCGCCGACCAACATGGGCCTGGCACTGCTTGCCAACCTGACGGCGCATGACTTCGGGTACCTTTCGACCGCGCAACTCATTCTGCGCACGACGAACGCATTGCGCACAATGGAATCGCTGGAGCGTTACCGGCGCCACTTCTATAACTGGTACGACACGCAAACGCTGGTGCCACTCGTTCCGACCTACGTTTCGACGGTGGACAGCGGCAACCTCGCGGCCCATCTGCTGACCCTGCGGCCTGGCCTGATTGCGCTGACGGACGCTCCGATCCTCGCGCCCCGATGGCTCGAGGGCCTTAGCGATACATTCGCGCTTCTGCTCGATACGGTCGGCGGTGAGCTGGCGGTCGTTGCGCACTTCGAGCAGGCGCTGGAATCGGCCGTCGTTACCCCGCCGGCGACGCTTATCACCGCCTGGCTCCATGTCGAGCAACTTGCCACGTGCGCCGTCGATGTAGCCGCACATTTCGCGGACGATCCCGCGTTGGGTCCCGAGAACGAAGCTGCTCTCTGGTCGCAGGCACTCTCGAGGCAGTGCGCCGAGCTTCGCGATGAACTGCTTTTCCTCGCGCCATGGTTATCGTTGCCGTTGCCGGAGATCGCCCCCGATTTTCCCGGTTACAGGGGCATACCGACGCTACGCGAAATCGCGGCGTTCGACGCGAGCTCGTTGCCGATCGCTGAACGGAGTGCGGGCAATGACGCGACCGTGCAACCGCAGAACGGGCTCGCGGACATTCGCCAGCTCGTCACCGGCGGTGCGAGCCGCGCGCGGGCAAGGATTATCTCCATCGGGGAGCTTGCGCTGCAGGCGAGCGACCTCGCGACAATGAACTATGATTTCCTGTTCGACAAAGTGCGTCGCCAGCTGGTGATCGGTTACAACGCTGGCGAGCATCGCTGCGACTCGAGCTACTACGATTTGCTCGCATCGGAAGCGCGGTTGTGCAATTTCGTCGCCATTGCGCAGGGCGAGCTGCCGCAGGAGAGCTGGTTCGCCCTTGGGCGCCTGCTCACAAGCGCGGGCGGAGAGCCGGTGCTGCTGTCGTGGAGCGGCTCGATGTTCGAATACCTCATGCCGCAGCTCGTGATGCCGACCTACGAAAATACATTGCTCGATCAGACCTGTGTCGCGGCCGTCACACGCCAAATCGAGTATGGAAGGGAACGCGGTGTGCCGTGGGGCATCTCGGAATGCGGCTACAACACCGTCGACATCCATCTCAATTATCAGTATCGCGGCTTCGGCGTGCCCGGCCTGGGTCTGAAACGCGGACTGAGTGAAGATCTGGTCGTGGCACCGTACGCGTCAGCGCTCGCGTTGATGGTGGCGCCGGAGGCGGCGTGCCAGAACTTGCAGCGTCTTGCCGCGGATGGGCTGGCCGGCAGGCTAGGCCTGTTCGAAGCGGTCGACTATACGCCGTCACGACAACGTCGCGGCGAATCGAGCGCGGTCGTCCGCTCGTTCATGGCCCATCACCAGGGTATGAGCCTGCTTGCCTTCGCCTATGTGATGCTGGCGCGACCGATGCAAAAACGGTTCGTGTCGGACCCGCTCTTTCAAGCGACGCTGCTGCTGCTCCAGGAACGTATTCCCAGAGCCACGGCATTTCATGCGAGTGCGCCGGACGCCTCGGAGCTCCGCGTTGCTGCCAGCAGCCCGGAGATGCCGGTGCGCGTACTCGCGAGCCCCGATACCGCCATCCCGGAAGTGCAGTTGCTGTCGAATGGGCGCTACCACGTGATGGTCAACAACGCCGGGGGCGGAAGCAGCCGCTGGAAGGATCTGGCCGTCACGCGCTGGCGCGAAGACATCACCTGCGACGACTGGGGAACGTTCTGTTATCTGCGCGACGTGGCAAGCGGCGAGTTCTGGTCGACCGCGCATCAGCCTACGCTCAAGCGCGCGGACCATTACGAAGCGATCTTTTCCGAGGGACGGGCGGAGTTTCGCCGCAGAGACTTCGATCTGGAGACGCATACGGAGATCGTGGTTTCGCCCGAGGACGACATCGAGCTCCGTCGCGTTCACATCACCAATCGGTCCCGGACCCGCCGGACCATCGACGTCACAAGTTATGCGGAAGTCGTTCTCGCGCCAGCGGCCGCAGACGCGCTGCATCCCGCTTTCAGCAACCTGTTCGTACAGACCGAAATCATCCATGGACGGCACGCCATTCTCTGCACCCGCAGGCCGCGCTCCGTCGACGAGCACGTGCCGTGGATGTTTCACTTGATGACCGTGCAGGGAGCGGGCGGCGGAGCCGTTTCGTTCGAGACGGACAGGATGCGCTTTATCGGCCGCGGCGGCTCGGTCGCCACCCCAATCGCAATGATCGATCCCGGGGCTCTATCGGACACCGAAGGCTCGGTGTTGGATCCGATCGCCGCAATCCGCCACCGATTGACGCTCGACGCCGGCGCTTCGGCAACGATCGACGTGGTTTCCGGCATGGGCGAGACCCGGGATGCGGTGTTGAGTTTGGTCGAGAAGTATCAGGATCACCGTCTCGCCGATCGCGTCTTCGAGCTGACCTGGACACACAGCCAGGTCGTGCTGCGGCAGCTCAATACCACCGAGGCGGATTCGCAACTCTACAGCCACCTCGCCAGCTCGGTGATTTACGCCAATGCGTCGATGCGCGCGGCCGGGAGCGTGCTCGTCAGGAATCGCCGCGGGCAATCCGGGCTCTGGGGATACGCGATTTCTGGCGACCTGCCGATCGTTTTGCTGCAGATTGCCGATATCGCCAACATCGACGTCGTGCGCCAGCTCGTGCACGCGCATGCCTACTGGCGCCTCAAAGGGCTGGCGGTGGATCTCGTGATCTGGAACGAAGATCACGACGTGTACCGGCAGCGGCTCCAGGAACAGATCATGGGGCTGATCGCTGCGGGTGTCGAAGCGCATGTGGTCGATCGGCCGGGCGGCATTTTCGTGCGCATTGCCGAGCAGATTTCGCCTGAGGATCGAATTCTCATCCAATCGGTTGCACGCGTGATCATCACCGACAGCCGGGGAACGCTTGCCAGCCAGATCAGCCGGCGCGTGCCCGCGGAAGTGCGAATTCCACGACTTGTGCCAACGCGCACCCATCGGCCCGAAACGCCGAGCGCTGCCGAATTGCCACGCGAGCCGTCGATCCTCTTCAACGGGATAGGAGGCTTCACGCCCGACGGGCGCGAATACGTCATCGCTCCGGCGGCAGGACAAACGACGCCCGTACCCTGGGTGAATGTTCTTGCCAACCCGCACTTCGGAACGGTCGTCTCGGAAAGCGGCGTGGCTTACACCTGGAGTGAGAACGCGCACCTGTTTCGCCTCACGCCGTGGCACAACGATCCGGTGGGTGAATCGAGCGGAGAAGCCTTGTACCTTCGCGATGAAGAATCCGGTCACTTCTGGTCTCCCGCCTCACCCTACGGCGGTGGCGCTGAGCCCTACGTGAGCCGGCACGGATTCGGGTACAGCGTTTTTGAACACGTCGAGGATGGCATTCGCTCGGAGCTGACGGTATTCGTGGCGCTCGATGCGGCGGTCAAGTTTTCCTCGTTGAAAGTGAGCAATCAGTCAGGTCGCCCGCGTCGGTTATCCGCGACAGGTTACGTCGAGTGGGTGCTGGGCGATCTTCGCGCGAAATCCGCGATGCATGTGACCACCGAGATCGATTCCAGGAACGGCGCGTTGTACGCACGAAATCCGTACAACAACGAGTTCGCGGACTGGGTTGGCTTCTTCGACGTCGATGATGCGACACGGAGCGTGACCGCAGACCGCACCGAATTCCTCGGTCGCAATGGCATGCTGCGCGATCCGGCGGCCATGTACCGAACGCGCCTTTCCGGCAAGGTGGGTGCGGGGCTGGATCCCTGCGCCGCGATCCAGGTGGCCTTCGACTTGGCGGATGGCCAGGAGCGAGAGATCACCTTTCGGCTGGGCGCAGCAAGGAACGCCGACGCCGCCGGTCCCCTGGTGCAGCGTTTCAGGGGAACCGCCATCGCCCGCGAAGCGCTGGAAGCGGTGGTCGGCCACTGGCGGCACACGCTCGGTGCCGTGCAGGTGGACACACCCGATGCAGCGCTCAACGTCCTGACTAACGGTTGGCTCGTGTATCAAACGATGGCGTGCCGTCTGTGGGCGCGCAGCGGTTACTACCAGTCGGGCGGAGCCTACGGTTTCCGCGACCAGCTGCAGGACGTGATGGCCCTGGTTCACGCCGAACCGAGCCTCGTGCGTGCGCAAATCGCACTCTGCGCGAGTCGTCAATTCGTCGAAGGCGACGTCCAGCACTGGTGGCATCCGCCGTCCGGCCGGGGTGTGCGCACGCATTGCTCGGACGATTATCTATGGCTGCCACTGGCGACCTGCCGTTATGTTCTGACCACCGGCGACATGACGATTCTCGACGAAACCGCGCACTTTCTCGAAGGCCGCCCGGTCCATCCGGATGACGACTCGTACTATGACCTGCCTGGCCGGTCCGACGAAAGCGCGAGTGTCTATCAGCACTGCGCGAGGGCAATTGTGCACGGTCTCAGATTCGGCGTGCATGGATTGCCGCTGATCGGGTCGGGCGACTGGAACGACGGCATGAATCTCGTCGGAAGGCATGGCAAGGGCGAAAGCGTCTGGCTTGCATTCTTCCTTTGTCACGTCCTCGGAGAATTCGCCAAACTGGCGCGTTTGCGCGATGACCGCTCGTTCGCGGACCGGTGCGAGACGGAGGCGACGCAATTGCGCCAGCGGATCGAGCAGAACGCCTGGGATGGCGAGTGGTATCGGCGCGCGTACTTCGACGACGGCTCACCGTTGGGTTCGATGACCAATCCCGAATGTCAGATCGATTCGGTTTCCCAGAGCTGGTCGGTGCTATCCGGCGCCAGCGATATCGAGCGCGCGCGCCGGGCGATGAATGCCGTGTATGCGCGCCTTGTTCGTGGCGACCACGCCTTGATCCAGCTTCTCGATCCGCCGTTCGACAGGTCCGATCTGGATCCGGGATATATCCGAGGATACGTTCCAGGAGTGCGGGAAAACGGTGGGCAGTACACGCATGGCGCGATCTGGACGGCGATGGCATTCGCGGCTCTGGGCGACAGTGCGCGCGCGTGGGAGCTGATGGGGATGATCAACCCTGTTAACCACGCGCGAACAGCGGAAGGCGCGGCGACTTACATGGTGGAGCCCTATGTTGTCGCTGCCGACGTCTATGCGCTTGCGCCGCACACCGGCCGAGGTGGATGGACCTGGTACACAGGCTCCGCCGGCTGGATGTACCGGCTCATCGTGGAATCACTGCTGGGGCTCAGGCTCCAAGGCGACCGCCTGTATTTCGCGCCGTGCTTTCCTGCGAAGTGGAAGGAGTTCAAGCTGCGCTACCGGTATCGCCAAACTCATTACCACATCGCGGTCCGGAGCTTGGAGGTGGAAGGCGACGAAGAGACCGATACGTCGAGCGTAACGATTGATGGCGTAACACAACACCGGACATTCATTGTTCTCGTCGACGATCGTCGGGAACATCGCGTCGAGGTGCGGGTTGCCAGCAGGAGTCCCGTAATGCAAATGCATATAGGCGCTTGAAGGCGCTGCGATGCCGCAACACCTTGAAATTCCGTGCCTCAACCGAGTTTCGGCGGCGCACGAGTAGCTCTTTGCGGAATGACACGCGACCGGTATAGACTGGCCGCTACCCGTAAGCTCAAGGACCGCGCGCATGCTAGTTCGCTTTTGGGGGACTCGTGGCTCGATCGCCAAGCCGGGTCTCGGCACCGTGCGTTACGGGGGAAATACCTCGTGCGTCGAGCTGCGAACGTCGAGCGGAACGCTGGTGTTGCTCGATTGCGGCACCGGAGCCCACGGCCTCGGCCAAGCGTTGGTCAAGAGCGGGGCGTCGCCGCTTAACGGCCACATCCTGATCGGCCATACGCATTGGGATCACATTCAAGGCTTTCCCTTTTTTGCACCGCTCTTCATTCGTGGTAACGAGTGGCACGTCTATGGCCCGCGTGGCGTCGGCTCATCGCTGCGCGAGTCGTTGTCCGGACAGATGCAATCCTCGTATTTTCCGATCAGCCTCAAGGAGCTCGGCGCCACGCTGCACTACCATGATCTGGTCGAGGGGACGCTGGAGGTCGGCGACATCCACGTCACCACGCAATACCTGCATCATCCGGCCCTGACGCTCGGTTATCGACTGGAAGCCGACGGCGTGACCGTCGTCTATTCCACGGACCACGAGCCGCACGCGACGCCCCGCATCGCCGCGGCCCGCGTGCCCCTTGCGGGCGAGGACGTGCGCCATGCGCAATTCCTCGCCGACGCCGATCTCGTCATACATGACGCGCAATATACGGCCGAAGAGTTCCTCGCGAAGAGAGGGTGGGGTCACAGCACCGTCGATTACGCCGTGGAGACGGCGGTTTCCGCAGGGGTCCGGCGCCTCGCATTGTTCCATCACGATCCGACGCGCGACGATGACGCCGTCGACCGAATCGTCGCCCGCGCACGGGATCTCGTCGTGCGCGCTGGCGGTACTACCGAAGTCTTCGCAGCGGCCGAGGGACAGGTTCTCGAACTCAACCGGAAATCGGCCGTTGCGCCTTTGGTCGAACCACGACAAGAGACGGCGCGGATGGACCCCGCGTTGACCCTGTCGCTTAGCAGTGTGCTGGTAGCCGTTGCCGATCCGTTGGCAGCTCGGATTCTTAGCGACGCTGTCACGGATGACGGTCTGCGGCTGGTGCGCGCCCAAGACGGAAACGCGGTTTCCTCGCTGTTACGGTCCGAGAGATTTTCCCTGGTGTTGCTGCAGCATGGGTTGAAGGATTGTGATGCTCTCCAACTTTGCCGGTCCCTGCGTAGTGGTCCGAGTGCAATCGATCGGGACGTGCCGATCGTACTGGTGATGGTGGGAGAGAGCCCGGCCGAACAGCAAGGGGAGGCCGAAGCAGGCATCACGGACTGGCTGATCTGGCCCTTTTCCGAAGAGTACGCCCGAGCACGCATACGCGCCTGGGTATTGCGTGAAGCTTGCCGCTGGAAAAGCGCCCCGGTACCTGCAGACGAAGAACGGCGCCTCCGGGCGCTGCAGCGGACGGGCTTGCTGGACACCGAGGCGGAAGAGCGATTTGACCGCTTCACACGTATCGCCACAGCCTTGTTCGATGTTCCCATCGCTCTGGTGAGCTTGGTCGACAAGGACCGGCAGTGGTTCAAGTCGCGCCGGGGTCTCGACACCCCCGAGACGGGGCGCGACAGGGCGTTCTGTGCTCATGTCATCCTGGGTGATGACGTGATGCAAGTGCCCGATGCCCTCGTGGATGACCGGTTTGCCGACAATCCGCTGGTAACGGGCGAGCCTCACATCCGATTCTACGCGGGCGCCCCGCTCTCACTGGGCGACGGAAGCCCGGTGGGCACGCTATGCGTGATCGACCACCGGGCCAGGAATCTCGCCGAAGACCAACTCCGGTTGTTGAGCGACCTCTCCAAGCTGGTCGAGCGCGAGCTTCAGCAGAATCCGTCCGCTCCCGGGGTTTAGCGGCTCGCGCTACTGCGACGCCAACGGCCGGCCTATCTTGAAAGCGAGCGATAGCGCGGATGTGTTCACGAACGCAGGGCTGGTGAAAAACCTCTCGCATCGACTGTGCGTCGCCCCGATGATGGATCGCAACGATTCAATTTTAATATCAATTACTTGCGAGGTCGCGTGTGCGCAGCGTGTGCACGCATCAGACTAGCTGCAGCGCTCTGCAGCACTCTGGAATGCGATAAACAACAGAGTGTGGGCGCTCATGCAGCGTCGATGCTTTCCTGCCGCTTTGTCAATCAATGCTTCTTACACAGCGACCCACTAGAGGTATTGTCAAATGTTGTGTATGGCGATTTGATCAGGCGGCGATTTTATGATGGTCCTTTTGCTGCACGTCGACTCCGTTTCGGAACCGAACGCGGTGATGACCTTTGCGATCATCTCGGCGCCACTACCGGCCGCGCGGCGCGCCGGGATGGCCTGCATTGCGTAAATAGTGGCCTGCCCACCCCCACCATGACTTTCACCTCAAGGCTGAAACTCATACGGCGGCAACGTGGACAGGCGTCGATCGTCCACTGCGCCACCCATGGTGAAGTGATACAGGCTTTGCCAGGAATGATCCTGGATTCCGAGCAGCGCGTGCATTTCGTCATCGAAAAAGCAGCCGATCCCGGTGGAGCGCACGCCGGCGGCTTCGGCTTCGAGATAGAGTACGTGCCCCAGGATGCCGCACTCCCAAAACAGGTGGCGGTAACGCCATGGTTCGTTCAATGCGGCGTCGAACTGCGCAAGCATCCCCAGCGCAAAACAGGAATCGGCGCCGATATCCTGGTGGCAGCAGATCAACTTCGCCACGTCGCGCAAATCGTAAGGCAGCAGAAAATAGAGTG
>JALYSM010000029.1 GCA_030854785.1 Pseudomonadota bacterium | reverse complement strand
TGCGCCTGGCTACATTTGGACCCCCGGCTATTGGGCGTACAGCCCCGAAGGCTATTTTTGGGTCCCCGGAACCTGGGTACTTGCGCCCTACGTCGGCGCGCTATGGACGCCGGGATACTGGGGCTGGGACGGTGCCTACATCTGGTATCCGGGCTACTGGGGCCCGCGCGTCGGCTTTTATGGCGGCATTAACTACGGCTTCGGCTACTTCGGCCTCGGCTATGACGGCGGATACTGGCGCAACGGCGTCTTCAGTTACAACACCGCGTGTAATAACGTCAACACGAGGTACATTCACAACACGTACAACCAGACTGTCGTCGCGCATTCGAACGTTTCGCGCGTGAGCTTTAACGGCGGCACCAGCGGGATCGCCGCCAGGCCGACCGCGCAGGAACGTCTCGCGGCGCACGACCGGCACCAGGCGTGGACGCAGGCGCAGGTGCGGCACGAGCGTGCCGCGAGCACCGACCGCGCGCAGTTCGCGTCGCTGAACCGCGGTGTGCCGGGCGTGACGGCAACCTCTCGACCGGGGGCGTTCAGGGAACAGAACGCAGTCGCAGGCAGAGGCGGCGGTGGCGGCAACAACGAAGCCCGCATCGAGCGCAGTGGCCCGCAGGGACAGAATGCGGTCAACGCCGGGCCGCCGCGCGGCAACCGGGAAGCGCGGATCGAACGCAGCGGACCGCCACAGGGGCCGAATGCCTTCGACGCCGGTCCGCCTCGCGGCAACAGGGAAGCGCGGATCGAGCGCAGCGGATCGCCACAGGGGCCGAATGCGGTCAACGCCGGTACGCCTCGCGGCAACAGGGAGCCGCGGATCGAGCGCAGCGGTCCACCGAATGGCGGTGGCGGACATCCGCAGGACTTCGCACGCGCGCCGAGCATGGGGCAACCGCAGGGCCAGCCGCAACCGCAACCCCAGCCGCGCGCCGGCCGCGGCGGCGAAAAACACGAGGAACACCAGAAGTAGCCCGGGATGACCCGGACCCCGGATCAAGCACGCGCCCGAGGCCGCAGATCGGGCGCGTTTTCTTTTACGCCAGCCGATACGGCTCGAGCTGCAGCGACTCCAACTGATTGCCCAGCATCACCAGGCGACCCGTGCGGCGGTTGAAGCCGTCCTCGGAGAATTCGAATATGAATGTGCGGCGCAGGCGCGTGAGGCCGTCGGCGTCGCGCGCGATGCGCAGGCGCGCTCCATGCACCGTGTCATCGAGGAGCTGCAAGCCGTGCTCCTTGCACGCTTCCCGCGCAATGCGGACGGCGGATTCGCGGGCGCGCAGCGCATCGACGACGAACCACACGCCGAAGATCGCGACGAGGAGGGCAAACAGTTCCGACATGGCGAATGATGGAGGTCGGGGCCACGCCAGCATAAATCAAGTCGGGTAGAATCTCTCGCCTAGCGCTGGCGAGACGCGGGGATCGTAGCCTGGGTTGAGCGCCCTTCGACTCCGCTCAGGACAGGCGCTGCGCGAAACCCGGGATTCCCCCGGATCATGTCCGGGGTCATCCCAGGCTACTCACCATTGAGCTGATTGCAGTCCGACCACTCTCGCCCGATGAAATCGATCGTCCTCTCCCTCGCGCACTTTCCGGTAGCGCTCGTCCTTCTCGTCTCCCCCGTACCCGCTCACGACAATGCACCCGGCGCCACGTCCACTCCCGCGGTCGCCCTCGACGCCCGCCTGGGTTCTCTGCACCACCGGGTGTCCACGCGCAGCCAACAGGCGCAAATGTACTTCGACCAGGGCCTCAAGCTCGTCTTCGCGTTCGATCACGAGGCGGCGATCCAGTCCTTCGCGCGCGCGGCAGCGCTCGATCCGGACCTGGCGATGGCGCATTGGGGCATCGCGCTCTCGCTCGGGCCTAACATCAACCATCCCATGGATGCGAAGGCGCACAAGGCCGCGTACGAGGCTTTGCAAAAGGCGATCGCGCTGAAAGCGAAAGCCTCGCCGGCAGAACGCGCGTACATCGATGCGCTGTCCCGACGCTACAGCGCAAACGCCGAGGCCGAGCTCGAACCGCTGCAGGTTGCGTACAAGGACGCGATGAAGGAACTCGTCCGGCGCTATCCGCGGGACATCGACGCCGCCGTGCTCTACGCCGAGGCGCTGATGGATCTGCACCCATGGAAATTCTGGACGCCTGACGGCACGCCCACCGAAGGCACGCAGGAGATCGTCGCCGTGCTCGAACGCGTGCTGGCGCGCTCCCCGCAGCACATCGGCGCCAATCACTACTACATCCATGCGGTCGAAGCCTCGCCGCATCCGGAAAAAGCGCTCGCATCGGCGAAGCGGCTGGAGACCCTCGCTCCGTCGGCGGGACATCTGGTGCACATGCCGGCGCACACTTACATTCGGACCGGCAACTACCTCGCGGCCGCGCGCGCCAACGTCGCCGCCGTGCGCGCCGACGAGCGTCAGACCCGCTCCGGTACCAACACCTTTTACATGACCGGGTACTACGGCCACAATCTGCATTTCCTCGCGATCGCCAGCGCGTTCGCAGGCAATTCGCGCGAAGCGATTGCCGCGGCGAACAAGCTCTACGCGTTCGAGGCGCCGCGTATCCGTGAAGTGCCGCCCGTCGACGGGTTCCTGTTCACGCCGGCGCTGCTACTCGTGGAATTCGGGCGCTGGGACGACATCCTCGCGCTGCCGGAGCCGGCGTTCGAGGCGGCACTCACCGGCGCGTTGTGGCACTTCGCGCGCACACTCGCTTTCGCCGGCAAGGGCCAGGCCGACCGCGCGCAGGCTGAGCGGGCGAAATTTCTCGAGGTCGCTGACGCCGTTCCCAAAACGATGGAGTACGGCAACAACGATGCCGCGGGCGTGCTGGCGGTCGCGCGCCCGTATCTCGACGGCCGGCTGGCGTTGATGGCGGGCAACAACGCCGGCGCCATCGCGCACCTCCGGCTGGCCGTCGCCGCCGAGGACGCGCTCGCGTACGACGAACCGCCGGGCTGGTACCTGCCATCGCGCAATGCGCTCGGCACAGCGCTCTTGCGCGACTGCGATTACCCGGCCGCGGAACAGGTCTACCGTGACGAGCTGAAGCTCCATCCGGAGACCGGGCGCGCGCTGTTCGGCTTGCGCGCGGCACTCGCGGCACAGGGCCGCGCCAAGGAGGCCGCCGCAGTGCGCGTCCGCTTCGAGCGCGCGTGGCGCGCTGCGGACGTCAAGCTCGAGGCCGGGGCGATGTGAAACCGGGCCAGGGCCCATTGAAGCATGACCGCTTCGAATCTCGTCGAACTGCTCAAGCGCCGCCTCAAGGCTCACGGCGTGACCTACGCGCAAGTCGCGACGCAGCTGCACTTGAGCGAGGCGAGCGTCAAACGCATGTTCTCGCGCCAGGATTTCACGTTGCAGCGGCTCGAGGACGTGTGCCGCGTCGTCGGCATCGACCTGACCGAGCTGGCGCGCGCGCTGTCCGAGGAACACCCGACCGCGACGCATCTCACCGCGGAGCAAGAGCAGGAAATCATTTCCGATCCGAAGCTTTGCCTGATCGCGCTTTGCGCGGTCGGTAACTGGACATTGGACCAGATCGTTGATACCTACACTATCGATCGCGTCGAGTGCATCGGTTATCTGGCGCGTCTGGACAAGATCAGGATCATCGAGCTCGCGCCGGACAATCGTATCCGGCCGCTGATCGGCCGCACGTTGACATGGCTTCCCAATGGACCGTTTCAGCGTTATTTCCGCTCCCGCGTGGAAGCGGAGTATCTGAGCAGCAGCTTCCGTCGCTCCGACGAGCTGTTTCTGTTCCTTAACGGGATGCTGTCCACCAAATCGACGGCGGAACTGGTCGCGCGGTTGCGGAAGCTCGCGGAGGATTTCGCCGAGATGCATCGCGACGATCGCGTGCTCCCGCTCGGTCAGCGCCACGGGACGAGCGTGCTTCTGGCGACGCGCCCGTGGGAACCGCGGGCCTTTCGTGCGTTGCGGCGCGTCGACCGCTCGCCGGTGCCGGCCGGGCAGTTGTTACAGCCGGGAATGGCGGAGACGAAGGCGAAGAAGCGGCGTTCGTAGCGGCTCCTGCGACTTCCGGTATCGCGCCGTGACACTTTCCGGATCGCGCTGGACCGCCGGCGCCGCGACATGGAGAGTGCCTCCCGCGGGCATGTGCCCGCTCTCTGGAGCACTCCATGTTGAACCTTTCGCGGCGTGGCCTGGTTGCCGGTGCATTGGCCGCCATCAGCCTCAGCGGTTGCTATGTCGTTCCTGTCGCCGATGGGACGCTCATCTATCCGGTGGGTGCGGTGCCCGCCATTGTTGCGCCAGCGCCGGTCTACGCTGCGCCGGCGCCCGCCTCCGCGCCGCCGAGCATGCCGTTCCCGACCACAATGCACGCGCGGCTTTATCCGTCGAACGACCTCGCCGCACAGACCGGCATGCTCTCGGGCACGGTGACGAACATGATGACCGGCAAAGGCGTGTTTCAGCTCGAATATCGAGGCGAGCTCATGTCCGGCGAAGCGACGCGCGTACCCGGAGACGAGCCGCGCGGCGTCGCCAACGCCTACGGCTCGCGCGGCACGTTCATGAACTGCTCGTATCGCATGACCACACCCTATCAGGGCACGGGAACGTGCAGGCTGTCGACCGGCGCGCTCTACCAGGTGCACATAGGCGGATGAGCCGCCTCAGCTAGATTTACTCCCGGGCCGCAACGGCCCGTTTTTTTGCGTGCGGGGGATTCCTGGTTCTGATCGGCTGTCAAAATTGCGCGATGAACGCCCGCGTGCCCTCGCCTCTTCGCCGCCGCATGCTCGCCGCAGCGGCGGTGGCTCCGTTCTGGTCCGGTCTCGTTCGCGCGCAGGGCCGCGCTCCGATCATGCGCCCCGTTCCCGCGACCGGCGAGACGCTACCCGCGATCGGTGTCGGAAGCTGGATCACGTTCAACGTTCCGCCCGACACGGCCGCCGCGGCTTCGCTCGTTCCGGTATTGCGCAACTTCTTCGAGCGCGGCGGTGCGATGATCGATTCCTCGCCGATGTATGGGTATTCGGAAACGATCATCGGCGAAATGCTCAAGCAGACGTCGCATCCGAGGCTTTTTTCCGCGACCAAGATCTGGACCGTCGGCAAGGCGCTCGGACAGATGCAATTCGAGCGTTCTTTGCAACTCTGGGGCGTGCCGAAGCTCGACCTCGTGCACATCCACAACCTGCTCGACTGGGAAACGCATCTACCGACGTTGAAGGAACTGAAAGCTGCGGGTCGCGTACGCTACATCGGCGTCACCACTTCGGAAGGTGCGAAACACGCCGAGATGGAGCGGGCGCTCCAGCGCGAGCGGTTCGATTTCGTGCAATTCACGTACAACTTCGCCGATCGGCGCGTCGAAGAACGGCTGCTGCCGCTCGCCGCAGAGCGGAAGATCGCCGTGGTGATCAACCGCCCGTTCGACGGCGGATGGCTCTTCACGGCGGTGCGGGGCAAGCCGCTCCCGGCGTGGGCGCAGGAGATCGATTGCGAGAATTGGGCGCAGTTCTTCCTCAAATTCGTCGTGTCGCACCCGGCCGTGACCTGCGCGATTCCGGCGACCCGGCAAGCCGCGCACATGGTCGAGAACATGGGCGCGCTCTACGGCCGCTTGCCGGATGCGGAGATGCGGAAGCGAATGGTGCGGTATATGGAAACGCGGGTGTCGTAGCCCGGGTTGAGCCAAAGGCGAAACGCGGGGCCGCGAGCGTTGTTCCCGGGAGTCCCCGCTCGTAGCCCGGGTTGAGCGCGCAGCGCGATACCCGGGGACGCGGTCGTTGTTCCCGGGATTCCCCCGGATCAAGTCCGGGGTCATCCCGGGCTACGGAGTCTCTATCGGTTCGGCGGATGCCAGGTCGGCAGTGCCACGTTGGGCGCACGCAACATGCGCATCATGCGGATCGCCGTCTCGCGGCCGAGATAGTAGCCGGGCAAGCGCAGAGTTTCCGCAAAGCCCATCGCGCGGTAAAACGCGTACGCTCCTTCGTTCTTGGCACGCAGCTCGAGATGAATCGACGCGGTTCCCGCCGTGGCCGCCGATTCAACGAGCCAGCGCGTCATTCGCCGCGCGATGCCGCGCCGCTGCTCCGGCGGGCGCACTGCCATGAGGACCAGATGCGCGCGCTCGTCGTGGAAACTCATGATGGCGAAACCGATGACGCGATCGCCGTCGCGGGCGACGAGTGCCGCGGTTTCGGGGTCGTTCACGAGCCCGCGGATGCGCTCTGCTCGATACTGCCAGCCGAGGCCCGACTCGATCAGATCGCGCGACATCGCAGCGATCGCTTTCGCGTTGCTGCGACTTGCGAGCTGCAGCGTGATGTCTTGCGAGGCCACGGGTGCGATTTTGCCATTATTTGGCACCTCTGAATAAGTCCCGCGTGGCCGCGACCGCGGCTTTCCGGGATGAGATGCGCGAAGCGACGCGAAGCCCATGGCAGACCCCCATGGGCGAGCGACGCGACAAAGCAGATCGCTCGCGCAGTTGGCAAATGAGCCCCGTCCCTTCGGGTTTCGGCGCAATGGCCTCATCTCCTTTGTTGCGCGGCTTGCGAATAGGATGAACTATTCGCTGCGCCCGCAGCTGGCAAATAAGGCCGCGCATCTGAGGCCATTGCGCCAGAAACGCGGGTCATGTGGGACTTGTTCGGAGGTCCCTTGGGTTGCGCCGGAACCGGGTCCCGCGGATGATGTCGTAGCATTCTTTACGCTCCACTCTCCAATGGTAACGACCCACACTGACGACGATATCCCTCTCGGCCGACTGCTCACCCGCCGCGAAGCGCTCGCGCTGATCGGCGCATCGAGCATGGCCCTTCTGGCCGGTGCAACGCCGGGCCGCGCCCAGGCCCCTTCCGGCAACAGCCCTCGGCTTTCGTGCGTCGCCCGGCCGCAGCAGACGGAAGGCCCGTTTTTTGTCGAGGAAGCGCTCAATCGCTCGGACATCCGGTCCGATCCGCGGAGCGGCGAAGTCCAGGCCGGCGTGCCGCTGCGCCTGACCTTCAAGGTATCGCGCCTCTCCGACGCGCGCTGCACCCCGCTTGCGGGCGCGCAAGTCGACGTCTGGCACTGCGACGCGACGGGCCGCTACTCCGATGTGCGCGGCTCCTCGACCGCCGGCCAGCAGTTCCTCCGCGGCTACCAAGTGACCGATGCATCGGGAAGCACGCAATTCCGGACCGTTTATCCGGGATGCTACGGCGGCCGGGCCGTACACGTGCACTTCAAGGTCCGCACCGACCCTGTCTCGGCACGGAGCTACGCTTTCACTTCACAGCTGTATTTCGACGAAGCGCTGACCGAGCGCGTCTACGCGGTCGAGCCGTATGCAAGCCAGCGGCGGCGGTGGATGCGCAACGCCGGCGACGGCATCTTTCGCGACGGCGGGCGGCAGCTGCTCCTCGCGCCGGTGCAGGACGCAGAAGGCTACGCCGCGACGTTCGACATCGGGTTGCAGGTCTGACCGTAGCCTGGGTTGAACCCGGGCTTTATCCGGGGAAACCCGGGAGTGCGATTCGAAGCCCCGGGATTCGCTGCGGCTCATCCCGGGCTACGGTTGCTTAGGCCCCGGCCTTCGCCGGGGCGACGAAGTCGCGCGCATCCCGGGCTACCGCCGCTTGAGCGCTTCGCGCGCCGCAGGCGCGAGCGGATCGCGGCTGTTGCCCGCGATGCGGGCGAGCGCCGATCGCCCCTTCGCGTCACCGACGATGGCGAGTCCGGCGACCGCGTTCGAGCGGTAACCGGTAATAAACCGCTGCACCTGATCGTCGACGTATTGCTGGCGCGAGACGCGGCTGAAGCGCGCCACATCTTCACTATTGACGCCCTCGATACGAAATTGCTCGAGCGGAAACTTCGCGCGGCTGTCGTAACGGCCTTCCGCCGCGGCGCGCACCGCGCGCACTTCTTCCGTCGACGGACTCGCCGTGATCGCCTGCTCGAAGGCCCGCGCGAGCGCCTGGGGATAGCGCCGCAGGTCACCGGTGAGCGCAGCCTCCTCGCCGCCGATGCAGCTCGCCAGCATCCAGCGACTGAACACCGCGTACGCTTCGGGCGAGAGTCCGAAGCGTGTCTGCGCACCGGCGGCGGCGCTCATCAACGTCAGCAGCGCGGCAAGCAACAAGCGGGAGACCGGGTGCATGGTGTTGGCCTCAGTTCGGTGGAGAGCTGCCATCCGCCCAGATCCGCTTCGCGATCGAGGGACAGCCGAGGAGCATCGTATCGCGATCGCAGGCGCGCGTCCGCAACCCCGGACGCAAGCCGTACACCGCGTTGATCGCCGAGTTCGGACGCAGGTGCGCGCGGAACGTCTGACCTTCGGTGAAGAACTGGCGCACCGCACTGGCCGAATGCATTACGTTGGTCGTGTCGAAGGTGGCGATGAGGTCGTCGATGTGCTCGAGGCCGAAGTCGTGCCCCAGCTCGTGCGCGAGCAATTCGGCTCCCGATCCCGCCGCGATCGCGACAAAGCCGCCGCCGACGCCGCATGCGTTGCCGCGCGAAGTCGAGCCGTCGACCAGGTTGACCAGATACACGTTCATGCGCCCCGCGCGCACGCCGATGTCGCTCTGGATCGCCGTGACGTTGGCGTTGCCCGCACCACAAGTAAACGCGGACCATGTCGCGGCTTTGGGATTGGCCGTCGCGTCGACGACTTCGAGCGACAGATGCACGCCGAGGCGCTCATCCCAGTAGATCTGCTGCGCCGTCTGCCACAGCGTCAGCGCGGTCTGCTGCATCGTCGCATAGGGGCCGGCCACGACCCAGATCGTGACCGGCGTGTCGAATTCATTGGCGAAGGGCACGTTGACGGTCTGATTGCCGCCTCCCGTCGCCCAAACAACCGATTGCACAGCCACCGGCCGGTGCTCGCTGAACGCGACCGCTTCGCCCGTACCCGACCGCGCTCCGACATTCACGTTATCGACCGGCGTCGCGTAGCCCTGGTAATTGGCGGTCGCGGTGCTCGAGCCGTCGCTGACCAGCGTGCCGTTGGGCGGGCTTGAGACCGAAAGGAATCTCACGGTCGCGGTGCCCGGCGTGGGTGCGCACATGATCACGGCGTCGGGCCCGTAACCTTCGGCGACGTAGCCCTGCACGATCATTTGCGCCTTGATCGCGGGATCGGTCGTATACCGGTGATTCGAATCGGCGCGCTGATTCCACAACCGGTACACGGGGATCGTAGCGCTCGGGCAGGCGCCCGTCGCCGTGTCTGGCAGCGCGATGTAGAACGCATTCGGCGTTTCGTAGACGTACCCGCTGTAGTTGGGATCGGTCAGCATCTTCTGCTGCAGCAACGCGCATTCGGCCGGCGACGCCGAGAAGAAGTGCGAGTTGCCGTGCGCGGGCGGAATGTAGAACCGGCATACCGGATTCACGCCGGGGCCGCCGCTCGCCTGGCTCGCGAACACCTTGAATGACTTCGCCGTGCGTGTCCAGCCCGGAAAGTGCCCGGTGTCCAGCGCGTCGATGTCCGGCTGCAGATCGCTGATGAAGTAGTGATCGAGCGTCGCGTTGTAGTACTCGACCGAGACGTCGGGTAGCGGCGGAATCACTGCCGTCGCACCGGCGAAATTAGTTGCAACATTCGGCGTGCTCGTGCCGGTTCGGGTGATCGCGTTGACGCCGTCGGTCGGGAGCGACGCATAGGTGACCGGATCGACGCCGGCGTAGTTGAGCGTCCCGCCGGCGGTGGCGAGGAACTGGTTCGGGATCACGTAATCCGGCACGATGAACCCCAGGGACGCGAAGCCCTGGGTGGCGATCAACACCCGCTTGTTCGACGTCTGGCTGCTGGGAAGATTGGAAGGAAACATGAAAGTCTTGGTGACTCCGGCGTGCGTGCTGGTGAACGTTTGTCCACCCCAGACATTCTTGCCCGGAGTGCCCGACGATTCGCGCAGCACCACGTATTGCACGGTGCCGTCGGCGTTGGAGTAGATCGACTCGATCGCGAAGGTGTGAAAGCTCCCGTTTGCCGCACTCGCGACGAGCGCCGATGCGAGCGCGGCGAAGTGGCGGAGCAGGTGGCGCGAATTCATGCCGGCGTCATGGTACACACATCGTCGAGTCGGGAGTAGCGAATAGCGAGTAGCCTGGGATGAGCCCGCAGGGCGAATCCCGGGGACAACGCGCTGTACCCGCGACAGACCCGGGTTTCGGCTACGCCTCAACCCAGGCTACAGCTCGAATCCCGCGTCGCGCCGCAACCGGAGTGAGTCCGCGCCGGCGAGCATTTCAACCCATCGCTGGGCGAGCCCGGGGTCGCGCGCGGAGCTGGAAGCTCCCGCTGCGTACATCGTCGCCAGCTCGAACGGCGCAGGCAGCGCGCCGGCGAGCGTCACGCCCGGTGTCGCGTTGATCTCGGTGACCTGCGTGCAGCCGACCAGACCGCCGCCGCGAGCGCTCGCCAGCGCGGCCATCGCGCTCGCGCCGTCGGGATATGCGTGCAATCGCGGCGCGAGCGCATCGTGGAGACCGAGCGCGCGCAGAACCCTGACGAAATGGCTGCCCGCCGTCGCACGCTCTGGATCGGGCAGGTAGATACCCTTCGCCGCGGCAAGGCTCACGCTGAGCAGTTCGCGGTTGCCGATCGCGGGCGCGGGCTCGTCCGATCGCACGGCGATGCCCGTTTGCACGCGACCGAGCGAACGGATGGTGGCGGCGACGACGCGTCCGTCGCGGGCGAGCCCGTCGAGCATCGCCGCAGTCGAGATGAGGACGTCGCAGGGCTCGCCGGCGAGGAGCATTTCCTTGAGCGCGCCTACGGGCCGGAAGGTGGCGCGCACACGCGTTCCGGTCGTGGCGGCAAATCCTGGGATCAACGCGGCCACCACGCTCTGCGCCGCGCCAGCCGAGAGCAGGCGGAGCTCGGCGTCGGAGGCGCCTGGTTCGAGCATCGAGGGTCATTGATCCGGCTTGGCGCCGGAGATCTTGACGATGCGCTCCCACTTCACGATGTCGTCGGCGACGTACTTGCCGAACTCTTCGGGCGTCATGGTCATCGCGGATGCGCCTTGCGCCGCCCAATCCCGGCGCACCTCGGGCCGGCTGACGATCTTCGTGATCTCGGCATTCAAGCGGTTGACGATTGCCGGGGGCGTCCCCTTGGGCGCCATTACCCCGAGCCAGATCGTCGCCTCGTAACCGCGCACGGTTTCCGCCACGGTCGGCACGTCGGGTAGCACCGTGGAGCGCACTTTGCCGCTCGTGCCGAGCGCGCGCACCTGCCCGACTTTGGCGTGCTCGCTCATCGTCGTCACCGCGTCGAACATCATCTGCACCTGCCCGCCGATGACATCGGTACGCGCGCCCGAGCTGCCACGGTAGGGAACGTGCACGATGTCGACGCCGGCCATCGCCTTGAACAATTCGCCGGCCATGTGGTACGGAGTTCCGGGTCCGGAAGACGCGTAGTTGAGCTTGCCCGGTTGCGCCTTGGCGAGCGCGATAAACTCCTCGACCGTCTTGGCCGCGACGGAAGGATGCACGACCATCACGAGGTCCGAGTAGTTGATCGGCGCGACCGGCACGAAGTCGCGCGTGAGCGCGAACGGCTTGCTCGGCATCAGCGACTCGTTGACCGTGTGCGTATTCGACATCAGGAGCAGCGTGTACCCGTCGGCTGCGCTTTTCGCCGCCGCGTCGGTGCCGACGACCGAGCCCGCGCCCGGGCGATCGTCGATGACGAACGGCTGCCCCAGCGCTTCCTGCAAGCGCTGACCGAGAAAGCGCGCGTAGACGTCGGCGGGCCCACCGGCAGCGAAGGGAACGATGATCCTTACCGCGCGGTTCGGATAATCCTGTGCGAGCGCCGCGTCCACGCAGCACGCAGTTGCGGCGATAGCGGGTAGCGCGAAGCTGCAGACCCGCACTAAGGATGCAGTTGCGGCAGCGATCCTACGCATGATTTCTCCTCGAGCGCCTTCATCGCGACGCTGCGCGGCAATCTACAACAATTCAAGCCGTTAGTGGTAAGCCTTCGACAAGCTCAGAGCCTGCCCCGGGACTAGATCGGCAAGCCGCTGGCGTCGCCTGCGCCGTAGCGCAGGCACGATGGCGCTGCGAACGGAAATTAACGGGCGCCCCTTCTCAGGACAAATGCGAAGCCCGGGTCGCGCTCACAGCACGACTCGGGTTGCAGCACACGTGCGCTCAAAAAAGTGCGCTTAACGTTGCTGCTGCGGTTTGCTTCCAGCCATCTGTTGCGACTCGCCGGTCGCGCTGCGCGATGTCGTAGAGCCCTGAGCCGCGTCCTTGATCTCCAGCGTCCGGCTGCTCGACTTCTGCTGCGGCACTTCGATCTCGATCTGCAACACGCCGTCGCGGAACGTTGCCGACGCGTTGTCGGTATCGGCGCCTTCCGGCAACGGGATCATGCGATAAAAGCTGCCGTAGCTCCGCTCGCTGCGGTAGAAGCCGCCTTCGCTACTCGTCTTCTCCTGCTTACGCTGCCCTTGGATCGTCACCGCGTCTTGCGTAATCTCGACGTTGACGTCTTCCTTCTTCACGCCGGGCAGATCAGCACAGACGAGGAATTTACCATCGCGCTGGGCCACTTCGATGTGCGGTGTCCACAGTGACGAATCGCCCTCGCCGCGGTATCCGGACAAGCCACTTTGGCCGAACGAGGTCGGAAACAGACCCCGGCCGAATCCGAACGAGTCGAGAAGTCGATCCATGTCTTCGCTGATACGGCGCATCACGGAAAAAGGCCCGCCATAATAAGACGACGGGAATTGCGACGTTTCGCGCCGCTGCTGAAGCGCTCCGGAGGTCGACTGTTCGTTCTTATCCGGGCTCTGCCAGCCGCTTTGCTGACCCGCGGTGCGCTGGTTGGCGCCTTGCCGCGCGGACGGCGAAGCGCTCTGCGTGGTCTCGGAGCTCTGTTGGCGTGCGGGCGATTAGGACGATTGATTATCTTTAGCCATAGGTCTCTCCTGCGACGATGCATTAGGGATTTGCGAAACGGTGCCGCCGCGCCGTTTGCCGGCGGGCCGTCTTGCTGCGGTTGGCGACTTGGCAAAAGTACCCGAAAAAGAGCCGCCAAAAAACAAAACGGGCCATTCTCCCGGCCCGTTGATTTCCTGCACCCGTCCCGTTGAGAGCGGGCTCAAGGAATCATCAGCGTTATTATTTTTGGCGTCGCTGCTCCAGTGCAACTAGATGTAGGGATGAGGCCGCTAGTCAACTCTATCCAGGTCAGGTAGTTGAAGTTGCTGCTTTGTCTTCCCTACATGGCGTCCATTCTGCAAAAGAGCTGCGCGTGCGGGAATCAGCGGTTGTCTGATTTTTGTGTAGGACGTTAATGAAGCCTTCGGCGCCTTGACTTTAGTCCTGTGCTGGACTATATATGCCATATAGTCCTGTTTTGTACTATGTCAGGCGCCAAGCCCTTACCCCGCCCCGCTGCCCGCAGCGCATCCAAGGACGCCGCCAAGCCGGCGTCCACCGATCGTCTGTCGGGCCCGGCGCTGCGTACATTCTTCCGCATCGCCGACGGGTGGAAACTCTCCAGCGACGAGGCGCGCACACTCCTCGGGAGCCCGCCGCGCTCAACGTTCTTTCTGTGGAAGAAGTCCGGGCAGGGACAGCCCGGGCGCGATACGCTGGAGCGGGTCTCGTACATCCTCGGCATCTATAAGGCGCTACAGATCCTGCTCCCCGACGCCGCCGCGGCGGACGCGTGGGTGCGCAAGCCGAACGCCGCCCCTGTTTTCGGCGGCAAGCCCGCGCTGGAACGGATGCTCTCGGGGAATGTGGCCGATCTGTATGTCGTAAGGCAGTATCTCGATGCCTGGCGCGGTGGTTAAGACAGCGGAGCTGCGTGGGCAACACACGCGCTTGGCAGCACGACGCACGCGGTGGCGCCCGAGCCATCGGCTCGTCCCGAGCCGCTTTCCACCGGTCGGCCTGTTCGACCGCGTCGCGACGCCGGCGGACCTCGAAGCTGTCTTCGAGCTCGAGGCGATGACCAACGATCGCCTGCGCGAAGAAGCGGGCGAGCTCTCGCTGGTGCCGAAGGAGGATCGCGTGAGCGGCCCGGGGACGACGCCGATCATGGCGGCGTTCACCCACCTCAATCCCGAGGGAAGCCGGTTTTCCGACGGCTCGTTCGGCGTCTACTATTGCGCGCAGAAGCTCGAGACCGCATTGTCCGAAGTTCGGTATCATCAGGAGCGGTTTTTGCTGCGCACGCGGGAGGGCCAGCTGCGGCTCGAGTTGCGGCTGTATCTCGCCGACCTCGACGCGCGGCTGGTCGACGTGCGCAGGCTCGCGGAATATCACCGGCCCGACGATTACGGCCCGAGCCGGAAACTGGGCGGCGCGCTGCGCGCGGAAGGCCGCGACGGCGTGCTCTACCGCAGCGTACGCCACGAAGGCGGTTTGTGCGCCGCGGTGTTCCGCCCGCGCCTGTTGCACAACTGCCGGCAGTCGAAGCACTATGCGTTTCACTTCGACGGCCGCAGCGTCACCGCGATCGACGAACTGGAGACGGTGTGGACCGCGCTGTGAGCAGCGAGAGGGAGCAAGAGAGCAGCGAGCCGGGACCCGCGAGCATAGCGACGCGGGGTGCGAGCGACCGCGAGCGCAGCGTAGGCCGACGACGCGCGGCGACAACCTGCGTGTGCCGAGCGGAGGCCGGACCCGCGAGCGCAGCGATGCGGGGGTCGAGCGTCCGCGAATCAGCGCCGGCTACCGACGCGCGACCTCCCACCGTTGCCCACCGTGCAAGGAGGTAGCGTTGTGAGCAGCGAGAGGGAGCAAGCGAGCAGCGAGCCCGGGTACAATCGGCCGATGGCTGGTGTTGCGCTTAAATTCATTCTGGGAGCCGCGCTTGCGGCAGCGAGCGGCGTCGCTGTCGCCGAGGACGCCAGCGGTACCGCAAGCTATCAGGCGAAGTCGGGACCGGTCGTCGTGACCGTCAAGCACGCCTACCTCGTCAAGGGTCCCGACGAGGTCACCGGCAAGATTGTTCGCCGGCTCGTGTTCTCGACCGCGGACGTCGCGTCGAAAATACGCTCGTGCGGCGCCATGTCGTGCGCCGATGGCGGTATCGGCGAGGGCATGACCGTCGATCTCGACGCTGGACCACGGCTCAACTACTGGTTCGTCGCCAACGATCAACGCGTGCAGCATTCAGGCACTGCGGACCCCGCGTCGTTGAAGCTCACGACGGATACGCCGCAGCGGCTGGCCGGCAAATGGGATCTCGACGCCCGTGCAGCGGGTGGGCCGCGGGTGCAGCTCGAATTCGACGCCGCCTTGCTCAAGGAAATGAAGCAGGCGCGCTGAAGCAGTTCGCTCCGCAGCAACGTTTTCCCTTTTTTCGAGGACCGCCGCCATGAGCCGCAAACACGAAAACCTGCTCCGTTCGATCTTTCAGGATCCGGTCAGCGGGAACATTCAGTGGCGCGAGGTCGAGTCTCTGCTGCACCATCTCGGCGCGACGACCGAGCCGCTGGCGAAGGCGCGCCTGCGCGTGCGGCTGAACGGTGTGGAAGGCACGCTGCATCGGCCGCACCATGGCGACGCCTTGGGCCGGCAGGATATTCTGCACATCCGCGAGTACCTTGCCCACGCCAGGGCGACACCGTCGCAGTACGAGGCGATCCGAAAGGGGTAGCGCTGTGAGCAGCGAGAGGAAGCAAGCGAGCAGCGAGAGGGGAACCCGCGAGCGCAGCGTAGACCGACGACGCGGCGCGACTATCAGCGTATCCCGCGCGGAGGCCGGACTCGCGAACGCAGTTAGCTGCGGTCGAGCGTCCGCGAATCTGCGCCGATGACCGCGCATCTTGATCGATGGGAGAGCCAGCCTTGTTTGTAACCCCGCTGTACGCCGGCCTCCTGGCGTTGTGGTTCCTGGTTCTGAGCTGGCGCGTCATCCAGCGCCGGGGCAAGGG
>JALYSM010000027.1 GCA_030854785.1 Pseudomonadota bacterium | reverse complement strand
GGGTGGTGTCGGTGCCGGTCGTGGGCTCGGTCACTGCCATCGACTGCAACCGCAACTCCCCCGCGGCGATTCCGGGCAGATACTTCTGTTTCTGAACCTCGGAGCCGTGCCGCAGCAGCGTGCCCATGTTGTACATCTGGCCGTGACACGCACCCGAGTTGCCGCCGCAGCGATTGATCTCCTCCATGATCACGGAAGCCTCCGCCAGACCCAGGCCCGAGCCACCGTAATCCTGCGGGATCAGCGCGGCGAGCCAGCCCGCGCGGGTGAGCGCGTCGACGAACGCTTCGGGATACGCCCGTGCTTCGTCGAGCTTGCGGAAGTACGCATCGGGAAAGTCCGCGCAGAGCGCGCGCACCGCCTCGCGAATCTCCGGATAACGGTCGGTCCTGTGTTTCATGATCTTGCCTCCCGGACACGACGGGTCGGCGCGAATCCCGGCCGGCGCCGATCGGGCGCTACGGCTACATGACGGTGCCGATCACCCCGCGCTTGCCCAGCTCGCGCACGATGAGATCGGCCGCCGCATCCGCTGCGAGGCGGGTCGTTTCGACATGGACCTCGGCGTGCTCCGGAACTTCGTACGGCGAGTCGATGCCGGTGAAGTTCTTCAACTCGCCCTGTCTTGCCTTCTTGTACAGCCCCTTCGAATCGCGTTGCTCCGCGACAGCGAGCGGCGTGTCGACGAAGATTTCGATGAATTCTCCGGCGTCCATCAGTTCGCGCGCCATGCGCCGCTCCGCGCGGAACGGCGAGATGAACGCTGTGATCACGATCAGACCTGCCTCGACCATCAGCTTCGCCACCTCGGCGACGCGGCGGATATTCTCGACGCGGTCCGCGTCGGTGAATCCGAGATCCTTGTTCAGGCCGTGGCGGACGTTGTCGCCGTCGAGAAGATAAGTGTGGCGGCCGAGCGCGTGCAGCTTTTTTTCGACCAGGTTGGCGATCGTCGACTTGCCGGCACCCGAAAGACCGGTCAGCCAGAGCACGCAGGATTTCTGGCCCTTCGACTGCGCGCGCGCCGCCTTGTTGAGGTCGAGCGCCTGGATGTGGATGTTGTGCGCCCGACGCAACGCGAACTCAAGCAGCCCTGCGCCGACGGTGTTGTTGCTGACGCGGTCGATGAAAATGAACCCGCCGGTATCGCGATTATCCTTGTACATGTCGAAGGCGACCGGATGATCGAGCGAAATATTGCACACGCCGATTTCGTTCAGCACCAGTATCTTGGCGGCGACGTGCTCGAGCGAATTGACGTTGACCTTGTACTTGAGATCGCCGATCTGCGCATTGACCGTGCGCGCGCCGATCTTGAGCAGGTACGGTCGGCCCGGAAGCATCGGTTCGTCCGCCATCCAGATGATCGTTGCCTCGAACTGGTCCGCGACTTCGGCTGGTGCCGACGCAGTCGAAATCAGGTCGCCGCGGGAGATGTCGATTTCGTCGGTCAATGTCAGGGTGATCGACTGGCCGGCGATAGCCTCTTCGAGGTCGCCATCGGCGGTGACGATGCGCGCGACTTTGCTCTCGCGGCCGGAGGGCTGCACGCGAACACGGTCGCCGGTATGGATCGTCCCGCTCGCGACCGTTCCGGCGAAACCGCGAAAGTCGTGATGCGGACGATTGACCCATTGCACCGGCAACCGGAACGGCACCTTCTGCAGGCGCTCTTCGTCGATGGCAACGGACTCGAGGTAACCCATCAGCGTGGGACCGCGATGCCAGGGCATCTGCGCGCTTCGGGAGACGACGTTGTCGCCCTTCAGCGCGGACACCGGAATGAAGGTCACGTCCTCGAGTCCGATGCGCGCCGCAAAATCTCCGTACTCCGTGGCGATGGCGCGAAACGTCGCCTCCGCATACTCGACCAGATCCATCTTGTTGACCGCTACCAGAATCTTCCGGATGCCGAGCAGCGACACCAGGTAACTGTGCCGGCGCGTCTGCGTTAGCGCGCCCTTGCGGGCGTCGACGATCAGCACCGCCACGTCGGCGGTCGAAGCGCCGGTGACCATGTTGCGGGTGTACTGCTCGTGGCCGGGCGTGTCGGCCACGATGTACTTCCTCCGGTCCGTGGCGAAGAAACGGTACGCAACGTCGATGGTTATCCCCTGCTCGCGCTCGGCGGTAAGGCCATCGAGCAGCAGCGCAAAATCCAACCCGTCGCCCTGCGTGCCCATCTTCCTCGAGTCCGCCTCGAGGGCTGCGAGCTGGTCCTCGAAGAGCAGCTTCGATTCGAACAGCAGCCGGCCGATCAACGTGCTCTTGCCGTCGTCGACGCTGCCGCAGGTAATGAACCGCAGCAGGCTTTTCCGTTCGTGCGTGCCCAGGTAACGCTCGATGTCGGCCGCAATCGGCGCAAAGGCCCGTGCCATCAGAAGTAGCCTTCCACTTTTTTCTTCTCCATCGACCCGGCGGCATCGTGATCGATGACGCGGCCCTGGCGCTCCGAGGTCTTCGTCAGCAGCATTTCCTGAATGATCGCCGGCAGCGAATCGGCGTCGGACTCGATCGCGCCGGTGAGCGGATAGCAGCCCAGCGTGCGAAAACGCACCTTCCGCAGCACTGGCACCTCGCCGTCATGGAGCGGCATGCGATCGTCGTCGACCATGATCAGCGTTCCGTCGCGCTCGACGACCGGCCGCTCGCGGGCGAAGTAGAGCGGGACGATGGGTATGTCCTGCTGATAGATGTATTGCCAGACGTCGAGCTCAGTCCAGTTGGAGAGCGGAAACACGCGCAGGCTCTCGCCCTTGTGCTTGCGCGTGTTATAGAGCTTCCACAGCTCCGGACGCTGGGTCTTGGGGTCCCAGCGATGCTGTGCCGATCGGAACGAGAAGATGCGTTCCTTGGCTCGCGACTTCTCCTCGTCGCGCCGTGCGCCGCCGAAGGCGGCATCGAAGCCGTACTTGTCCAGGGCCTGCCGCAGCCCCTGCGTCTTCATCACGTCGGTGTGGACCGCCGAGCCATGCGTGAACGGATTGATGTTCATCGCCAGACCTTCGGGATTGATGTGCACCATCAACTTCATGCCCAGCTCAGCGGCGCGGCGATCGCGGAAGGCGTACATCTCGCGGAATTTCCACGTCGTGTCGACGTGGAGAAGCGGAAACGGCGGCCTGGCGGGAAAGAACGCCTTGATCGCCAGGTGCAGCATCACCGCGCTGTCCTTGCCGATCGAGTAGAGCATCACCGGATTGTCCGTCTCGGCGACGACCTCCCGCATGATGTGAATGCTTTCCGCTTCGAGCCGTTGCAGATAAGTGAGTGCCATCCCGGTGGTGTCTTCCGATTGCCTGGTGCCCGGGCGCCGGCGTTGAAGGGTACAACGCCGAACGGCGAGCGGCTCGATATATGATTCAGGCCGAGTATGCTACCTGAACTCGACTTGCTCGACAGGGTCATTCCGATCGCCCGCGCGGCCGGCGCGATCGTCATGGAGGTCTACGCCACCGAGTTCACGGTTCGAGGCAAGGGCGACGCTTCTCCGGTGACCGAGGCCGACCACCGCGCCGAAGCGTTGATCCTGCCTGCACTCGCCCGCATCATGCCGGGCCCGCAGGTCGTCTCAGAGGAGGCCGCGTCTGCGGGTCGAATTCCGCTCATCGCGGAACGGTTCTGGCTCGTCGATCCGTTGGACGGCACGCGCGAGTTCATCGATCGCAACGGCGAGTTCACGGTGAACATCGCGCTCGTCGAGCGGGGTATGCCGGTACTCGGGGTCGTGCTTGCGCCCGCGTCCGGGCGATTGTTCGCGGGAGCGGTCGGTGCCGGCGCCTTCGTGGAAGACGAATCCGGCCGTCGCAACAACATCACCTGCCGCCGCGCACCCGCTGCGGGTCTGACGGTCGTATCCAGCCGCTCTCACGGCGACGTCGAAGCGCTCGATGCCTTCCTGGCCGGACGCGTCGTCGCTTCGCGCGTCACCGCCGGCTCGTCGCTCAAATTCTGCCTCGTGGCCTGCGGTGAAGCCGATCTGTACCCGCGGTTCGGCCGCACCATGGAATGGGATACCGCCGCCGGCCACGCGGTCCTGCGCGCGGCCGGCGGTCGCGTGACCGACCTGAACGGTGCGGAGCTGCGCTACGGCAAGCCCGATTTTGCCAATCCGCACTTTGTCGCGACGGGATCGGTCGCTTGAACCTGCAGGTCCGTATTCGGGCCGTCAGCGTGCTTCCGGGTCGACGATGCCAAGGTACGCGCGCCGGATATCGGGTTGTGCGCGCAGAGCAGCAGGCGCGCCTTCGGCAATAATCCTTCCCTCGTCGAGGACGTATGCTCGCGCCGCGAGCGCGAGTGCCGCGGGTACATTTTGCTCGACCAGAAGCACCGCTGTCCCCTCGCGGTTGACGCGCTCGACTGCCTGGAACAGCTCGCGCACGATCAGCGGTGCGAGGCCCAGCGAAGGCTCGTCGAGCAGAAGCAGCCGCGGCTCTGCCATGAGCGCGCGCGCGATCGCAACGACTTGCTGCTGACCACCGGAGAGCGTACTGGCCTGCCGCTCCAAGTGAGCTGCCAGCATGGGAAACAGCCCGCACATGCGTTCGAAGTTCTCGGCTCGGCGCGCTCGGGCATCGGGCAGCAGACTGCCGAGCTCGAGATTCTCGCGCACGCTCATCCGCGAGAATAGCCTGCGGCCCTCCGGCACGATCGCGATGCCTTCGCGGCAAAACCGGTGGACGGGGACTCGCGTCAGATCGCGGCCGAACAGCTTCAACTCGCCGGAGCTGATCCGGTGCAATCCGGCGATCGCGTTGATGAGCGTGCTCTTGCCGGCGCCGTTGGGGCCGACAATGCATACGAGCTCTCCGGCAGCGACGCGCATCGTGACGTCCCACAAAGCCGGAGCGGCACCGTAGTGGACGGAAATTCGATCAACCTGCAGCATCGCCCTTGCTTCCAAGGTACGCGGTGATCACCGCCGGATGCGCCATGACGTCGCCGGGAAGGCCTTCGGCGATGACCCGGCCTTGATCGAGCACGACGAGGCGATCGGCCAGCGCAACGACGATACGCATGACGTGCTCGACGAGAACGATCGTCGTGCCCTGCTCGCGGATTCGGCGGATGAGCCGCACCGCGCCGTCGATCTCGACAGGAGTGAGTCCCGACAACACTTCGTCGAGGAGGAGCAGCCGCGGTCGCGACGCGAGCGCGCGCGCCAGCTCGAGAAACTTGCGCTGGTGCAGATTGAGTGCAGCGGGCAGCGTTTGCGTTCTGTCCGCAAGATCCGTGAACTCGAGCCAACGCAACGCTTCCCGTTCCGCCCCGCGGCGGTCCAGGGCCGCGGCGCCGAACATCGCCGGGAGCATCACGTTCTCGAGCACGGAACGATGCGCGAAAGGGCGCGGAATCTGATAGGTGCGTGCGATCCCCAGGCGCGCGATCCGGTGAGCGTCCCGGCGCACGATCCTCTCGCCGTCAAAGATGATGCTCCCCGCGTCCGCGCGGTAGTGCCCGCTGACGACGTTGATGAGCGTGGATTTGCCCGATCCGTTGGGGCCGAGCAAACCGAGAATCTCGCCGAGCTGCACACCTAGGTCCACGCCGTCCAGCGCCTGCACACCTCGAAACGCCTTGCTCAACGCCCGTACAGCGAGCAGCGTCGAACCGGTCCCCTTGCCCGAAGCGATGCGCGATTCGGATGTCGCCGCATTGCTTGCCCGCATCGCGGCGGCGACTCCGCCGGAAGGCTCGATTTGCGACCCAGCAGGGACGAGGGGCGGAAGCCGGCGCGAAAGTCCGCCCAGCAACCCTTCCGGTCGGAACAGGATGATGATGATGAGAATCAAGCCGACGGCGGCCCTGCCGGCGAGGATGTAGTCGCCCGCGGTGGAAGCGTAGGTCAGCGTGGTGATGATGGCCGCGCCCAGCGCCGGACCGGCCCAGTGCCGGGTGCCGCCGAGCACGCTCATGAGAACGACAGTCAACGGCACGGTGATCGAAAACGTCTCGGCAACGGTGACATAGGACACGAACAGGGCGTGGATGCCTCCGGCCACGCCGGCCAGCGCGCAGGAGATCGCCAAGGCGAAGAGCTTGTAACGATACGTCGGCACGCCCAGGACTTCGGCTGCATCTTCGTCGTCGTGGATCGCGAACAGACCGCTGCCGAGCTTCGAAATGTAGATTCCGTATGCTACGAGGACGGCAAATACCGCCGCTACCAGCCCGAGAAAAAAGAACGACGACGCGGCGCCAGGTCCGAGCGTCGGCACCGGGACAGCGGAGAGGTATAGACCAGGACCGCCATCGATCGGCGTGTTGAGGACAATGGTCGCGACGATGAACGTAACCGCTAGCGTCAGCAGCGCGAAAAGCTCCGCCCGCACCTGCTTGACACGGAACACGACCGCGCCCAGTGCGACGCCGAGCAGCGCAGCGGTAAGCGCGGCGAACGGGAGCGTGGCGAGAAACGGCCAGCCGAATTTCGTCGCGAGCGCGGCGGTCGTATAAACGCCCACGCCAAAGAAGGCCCCATGACCGAAGGAAACATAGCCCGAATAGCCGGACAGAATGTTCCATGAGGTGGCCAGCACCACCCATAAAAAGATGAGATAGAGAAACGACTCGTAGAACGCCGCCAGGTGGAGATACGGAATCGCGGCCAACACGACGGCGCCCGCCAGGAGCGCGCCGACGACCCGTTTCACGCCGCGATCTTCCCGGGCCGAACGACCAGCACGACGATGAGCAGCGAGAACGAGACCAGCGGCGCCCAGGATGGCGCAATCAATGCCATGGTGACCGCTTCGCTCACGCCGATGACGATGCCGGCGAGCAGAGGCCCCAACGCGCTTCCGAGCCCGCCGATCATCACCGCAGCGAAGACCACGCCGATCCAGGCGTAGATCTGCGACGGCGTGAGCGTATGACTCAACGCGAGCCCCAATCCGGCCGCCGCCGCGAGCGCCGCGCACGCACCCGACAACAGCATGGCAAGCGCGCGCTGATTCACCCCGAATGCCGCCGCGATCGGCGCGTCCTCTGCGGCGGCGCGAATCGCCTTGCCGAAATCGGTGTAGCGGAGCACCGCCCAGGCAGTCGTACAAAGCGCAATCGCAATCGCCAGCGTCAGCAGCTCGGGCAGCGGCAGGAATAACGGGCCAGCGCGCCACAGCACATCGCCGTAGTGCGATTCGAGCTTGCGGAAATCGGCCGTCCATAGCCATTGGATCAGGCTCTCGACGATGACCGTAAGGCCGAAGGTGACGAGCAGCGAGTTGAGCGGCGTGACCGCGAAACGGGCGAGCAGCCAGTAGATTGCGGCGCCGAGCGCGAAAAAACACGGCGCGATGACGAGCAGCGTGAGAAGCGGATCGATGCCACCGACGCTCGCCAGCTGATACGTCAGATACGCGCCGAGAAAGGCGAGCGCGAAATGCGACAGGTTGATCTGTCGCAATAATCCCCAGGAAAGGCTCAAGCCCAGGCCGAGCAGCCCGTAGAGCGCACCGACGAAGACGCCGGAAAGGACGGCCTGCGCGATCAGCGTCAGGCTGGGCAATGTCATGCCGAACGGCTCAGCGACTCCGTCGCCCTGAAGAACTCGGTACGAACGGACTCGCGTGGATCACTGTACGAGCAGCTTGGCGCCGGGCGCGGCGACTTCCGGCGGCCACACGACGACCCAGCGGCCGTTTTGCACCTGCTTCACACGCATCAGGTCGTCGCCGTAATTGCTCGGCCCGTCGAAACGCAGCTTGCCCTGGATCGTGTCGACGCGGTTCGTCTTGATCCATTGCGCGATCGCCTTGTCGTCGAGACTGTTGGTCGCGGTCACGGCCGCTTCGAGCAGTTGCCACGCAGAGTACGATGCAGCCGCCTGCGTCTCGACCGCGGTATCCGGCAGTCCCGCCTTGGCGGCGCGCTCGTTGTACACCTTCACGAACTCGGCCGCCTTGGGGTTGTTGGTGAATGGCGGGTGCTCCTCGAAGATGGTCGCGGCGAGCGCGTTCTTCGCCTCCGGCGCCTTGGTCATCGGGCCCGGCGCGGGATACATGTAGAAATGCTCCCGCGGGGCATAGTCGATTTTCTTCAGCGCTTCGAGCAACTGGTTGCCTTCGAGACCGATTGCGCCGACCCAGAGAAAGTCGGGATTGGCGTCCTTGACCCGAGCTGCGATCGGGCCGAAGTCGCGATTGCCGAATTCCCACTCGAGAAACAGCACCTCGTTCAGCCCTCGCTTCTTCGCAATCTCGCGCGCACCCATCGACATGAACTGGACCGACGGGAATTTGCTCGTCACCACCGCGAGCGTCTTCGGCGGTTTCGGCGACGCGGCGAGCGCGTTGAACAGCGTCGTCGGGAACGTTGTCGCGGGATCGGGGCCGAGTGACCAGGTCGGGAACTGTTTGTCGTATTTCGCTAGATTCGGAATGCCGAAGGTGTGGTGGATTAATACCTTGTCGTAGCGCTGCGCGACGCCCATCGCCGAGAGAATGTTGCCGGTAGCGTAAGGCCCGAGCAGGAGATCGACCTTGTCGACCGTGACGAGCTGCTCGTAGAGCGTGCGCGCGAGGTCGGGCTTCGACTGATCGTCCTTCACAACCCACTCGACCGGGCGGCCAAGCAAACCGTTCTTCTGATTGAGCTGCTCGACGTAGATCTCGCCGACGACCTTGTGGATCATGGCCGTCGCCGACAACGGACCGGTGAGCGCGAGCGTGCTCCCGATGCGCACCGGCGCGCCCGCTGGCGCGGCTGCGGCGGGTGGGACTCCATTGGCGAAGGCGAAGGCCCCGACCAACAGGGCGACGATGGCTCTGCGCGACACAACCATGGCATTCCTCCTGAATCGATTTATTCGGGCTCTCGCGGCCCTGTTCTCGAACACTACGGCGCCGGCGCGGCAATCTCGTGATTGACGATGAAATAATCCGGCGGCGGCGGACCCCAGACGTAGAACGAATCCTCGAGCGGATGATCGGCGCTCTGCCATTCGACGTCGGCGGGGACGAAATCGATGTCGTGCGAGTATTCGGCGAAGCTGCCCCACGGGTCCTGGATGTAGCAGAAGTAGTTGGATCCGATCACGTGTCGCCCGATACCCCAGCCGCGCACGTAGCCGCAATCGGCCATGTGCTGCATCCCGAGGCCGATTGCGTCGATGCTTTCGACCTCCCAGCTCGAGTGATGCAATCCCGGCCCGCCGGACTTCGCGAAGGCGAGCATATGGTGATCGCTGGCATGGGCCCCGTGCATGAAGGCGATCACGTCGCCGGAGCGATCGGACAAGCGCAGTCCGAGCGCATCGCTGTAGAAACGCACCGAACGCGGGACATCGGAGGAGAACAGCAGCACGTGCGACAGCCGGCGCGGGCGCACCCTGCCCGCGCCGCTGCGCCCGGGTGCGGCCCCGCGGCCTGCGGGATGCGCCAGCGGCGACGCCTGCGGTCCCGCCTCTTCAGGTGAAACCTTGGAGGCAATAACCACCTGGACAACGTTTCCATCGGGATCGCGCGTCCAGATGCCGCCTTCGTCGCCGAGCGGATGCGGGGCGACTCGCGGCGCGCCCGTCCGCTCGATGCACCGCGCCAGGGGCTCGAAGTCCTCCGCGTAGACTCCGAAGCGCAGGTATTGGAGTTTCTTGGGGCCCGGCGCAGCAAAGATCGATCCCCAGCGGTGGGAATGGCCGTGCGTGTACAGGTCGAGACGCTGGCCATCGCGGCGCGCATCGAGACCGAATTCCGCGTAGAACCGCTGCGCGTCGTCGAGATCCGGTACGGTGAAAACGAAACGATCGAGCGAATGGACGGCGGTTACGCCGTTGCGACGCGGCAGTGCTTGCGATGAAGACTTCATCGGCATTGCTCCTCCAGGCGCAGCGCAACGGCGAACGTCGCGCCGCCGGCGGTCGCGCCCCGGCGCCTTGGCTGGCGCTCGGCGACAGGCTGCCGCCGGCAAGTATACTGTCACATGCGCCGGGCGCAACCGTCCGCGTGCCCCACGCGTTGCAGATTACGAATGGAGAGTTGCCATGCAATATTCGCTGAGACGCCGGATCGTTACGGCGATCGCCGTGACCCTTCCGGCCATGACGTTCGCGCCTGCGGTCTACGCGCAGTCAGATCAGCGC
>JALYSM010000108.1 GCA_030854785.1 Pseudomonadota bacterium | reverse complement strand
CGAGGGCCCTGCATGCCGTCCGGTTTGTCGGCGAGCGTGTCCGTCCCGAATCCCAGAGCATGTACCCCTTGGCGTGCTTGATGAGGTAGCAGTTGTCGCTGAACAGCATCGCAGTGCCCGGCGCCGTACCGGGCGCCCAGGGCGAAATATCGGGAACCTGCGCCTCGCCGCAGTAGAGAACATACATGCGCTCGATACCGCTCTGCGGCGCGGGAGGCAGCGGCGTGCAGCCCGCAACGACGACTGCGAAGAAGAGCCACGGAAGAGGGCGAAATAACGCGTGGATCAAGGCGGGCATCGTGTGGGGCTCCTGTCGGCAGGCAAGATGCGGCCGCTCGCAAGAGAATCATACCGCGAGCTGTTGCTGAGGTTCCCTAGGGGTTGAGCCACGCCTTGACTCGCGCGTGGCTCAGGACCTCCGGGTTGACGACGAATTCGGGCTTGCGACCGCTCAGCACGGCGACGATGCTGGCGAGGCCTGTCGATGCCATGTTGTGAAAGCATTCGTCGGTCCAGCACAGCGCGTGCGGGGTCACGATGACATTGTCCATCGCGAGCAGCGGGTTGGCCGGATCGACCGGCTCCTGCTCGAACACGTCGAGCGCGGCACCGGCGATGCGGCGCTCGGAGAGCGCTTCGATCAGCGCCGGCTCGTCGACGATCGGACCGCGCGCGACGTTGATGAAGTACGCGCCGAGGCGCATCTGCGCGAGCTCCTTGGCGCCGATCAGGTGGCGCGTGCGCTCGTTGAGCAGACAGCAGACGACCACGAAGTCGGATTCGTTAAGCAGCGTGGCGAGGTCGACCTTGCGCGCGCCGACGTAGGCGAGCTCGATGTCGTTGACGACGGGATCGGCGGCGAGGAGCTTGAGATCGAAGGTCCGGGCCATGCGCAAGATTTCCTGGCCGATGCGGCCGGCGCCGATCACGCCGAGCGTGCGCCCGGTGAGGCCCATGCCCATGTGGTCCATGCGCTCGTGCCAGCGGCCGCTGCGGGTGAGCTTGTCCTTCAGGAACAACTTGCCGGCGAGCGCGAGAACGAAGGTCAGCGTCGTCGTGGCAACGGGCCGGGGCATCGAGCTCGGGGTGTTGGTAACCAGGATGCCCGCACGCGTCATCGCCGCGACGTCGACCGAATCGTAGCCGACGCCGTGCCGCGCGATCACGCGCAGGCGGCAGTCGGGCCTTGCCACGGCGGCGGCGGGAACGCGCGCGATGTTTACGTAGATTGCATCGTACTGCGCCGCATGCCCGGCATCGATCTCGCGCACTATCTGCGGCAGGTATTCCCAGTCGATATTACCGGCGCGCTCGAGGATTTCGAGCGCGGCCCGGCCGAACGCCGGCTCGCCACGAGTGTCGAGGATGTCGCGGGTCAGCGCCACGCGGAATTTGTCAGCCATCGCGTCCTCGCGTAGCGTTTGTCGCCAGCATCATCCAGGCTGCGCCGCGGCACGCAGCACGTCGAGACCGTGCCGCAGCGCGTCCTGGAGGAGCAGCTGATCGATGCCGTAGGCCATGAGGCGAAACCCCCGCGCCGCGTAGTCGCGCGCCCATTGCGGGTCGGCAGCGAGAAACGCCGGGACCTTACCGGTGGCCGCGCAAGCCGCTACCACCCGATCCAACGCGGCGAGATACGCCGGGTGCTGGAACTGACCCGGAATGCCCAGGAAGTTGGTCAGATCGAAGTGCCCGATCCAGAGCGCATCGATGCCGGGCACCGCGGCGATCGCCTCGACGTTTCCGAGACCCTCGGTGGTTTCGATCTGGGCGATGACCAGCGTCCGCTCGTGCAGCGCCGCGATCTTGGCGGCGACGTCGCCGCCTTCGTAGTCGTCGTGTGCAAAGCCGAACGCTGCACCGCGGCGCCCCTGCGGCGGATAGCGGGTGCAGGCGACGATATGCTCGGCTTCGGCGCGCGTGCCGACCATGGGAACCATCACTCCCAGCGCACCGACATCGAGCGCGCGGGCGACGAAGTGATATTCGCCGCGCGGCACGCGCGCCATGGGCACGATGCCGAGGCCGCGACACAGCGCGCATTGCGTCTTCAGCGTCTCGAAGCCGAGCCCGGTGTGCTCCATGTCGTAGAGCACGAACTCGGCGCCGGCGTTTCTGCAGATCTGCGGCAGGCCCGGCGAAAAGAACTCGAATATCATCGCGCCGAAAGCGGCGCCACCTGCGCGCAGCGACTGCTTGACCGAATTATCGCGCATCGCCTCCTCGGCTTTTCGGACGGAGTAGCTTCAGCGAACCCGGTGCCGGGAACGCCTTCCGTAGGCCGTCAGCGTTCGCATGCGACGGAAGACCGACGGCTACGTGTCGTATGCCAGCTCGTCCATCATGTCGGCGAAGCGCGACCAGTCGACGCGCTCGCGGCTCTTCCGATTGCGCCCGTACCAGTAGAGCGACCCGCGTCCGACCTCGAGCTGTCCGATCTTCTCGTCGTTGGAAAAGATCTGCAGGCGCAGCGACGAGCCCGCCTTGACCAGCTCGAAGTTGGCGAGCTGGGCTTTCACCACGTGCCGCCGTGGGTTGGCACGCTTGCGCGCCGGGCGCTTCCTGACGGCTCTCCGCACGCGCGCTGGCCGCTTCCCACTTGTGCCTTTGCCTCGTGTCATGGCGTCAATGTAGGGGCTCGCATGCGCCAGCGCAAGCGGATCGGCAGTGCCGCTCCGGTTCGCAGTCCGCCCACCGTCGCGGCGGCATGGGATAATTCGAGGCGTATGCCGACCGGTTCCTCGTCGATCACGGTCGCCGCAATCGTCGCGGTTTGCGGCCTTGTGGGCCTCCTTTTCCTGGTCGCGTCGGGTCGCCGGCTGCGCCGGCACCGCTACGGCGCGTGTGCATTGCACGGCCTGTCGTCACTCGTGTTTTTTCTCGCCGCCGCCGCCGTCGCGTTGCTGGGGTTCAACCTGCTGACCTATGCCCGACTGACGCGCGAGCAGCCAGCGGTGACGGCGCGCTTTGCGCGCGCTGGGGAGCAGCAGTTCAACGCGACGCTCACCTACCCGTCGGGGGCAGTCCAGGGCTACGTTCTGCGCGGCGACGAATGGCAGATCGACGCCCGGGTGCTCAAATGGCGCGGCTTCGCCAATGTTCTGAGCTTCGACACGGTGTACCGCCTCGAGCGGATCAGCGGCCGCTACAGCGACGTCGACCGCGAGCGTAACGCACCGCGCACCGTGTATGCGCTGCATCCGCAGGAGCGGGTGGATGTCTGGGCGCTGCTGCGGACCTGGCACGACTACGTCCCGTGGGCCGACGCGCTTTACGGCAGCGCAACGTTCCTGCCGATGGCCGACGGAGCCGCGTATGAAGTCACGGTGTCGCAAAGCGGGCTTGTGGCGCGGCCGCTGAACGACGCGGCGCGCGTCGCAGTGGGCGCCTGGCACTAAAGAGGCGCCCACGCTCGGCTTGATCGATGTCCAACCGGAGAGCACCATGAATCAGGAAGTTTTCAATCTAAGCATCCGCAAGTTTCTGAAGATGGTGGGGATCAACTCGCAGCGCGAGATCGAGCAGGCGGTCGCGAAAGCGATGGACGGCAAGGCGATCACGGGCACGGAATCCTTTCCCGCGCACGTGACGCTGGAGATTCCGGGATTGGGGATCAACGTCAAGTTCGACGGCGAGATCAAACTGCAATGAACACCCGGACCCCGCACCAAGTTCTCGCTTGAGGGTCAAACGGGTGGAGTTGCCGATGCGCAAGATCGATTCTTACATTGTGGCCGTATCCAGCCTGTTGACCGCGCTGGGCTCCAGCTTCGAGACCGCAGGCGCGGGGCCTTTGCCTCCTGCTTCTGACGCGACAGTGAAAGTCTACGGCGGCTCGCGCGAGTATCTCTGGACGTTCTATGTCCCGGTGATGACGCGGGAGCGCCATGAGATCGTCGTGCAGGCGCCGGAAACGACGGTGCGGTCGCGGCGCCGGAACTACGAGGTAGCAGGGTTGCGCGCCGAGAGGTTCAAGCTCTGGCAGTATGCGGAATTTACTTGCAAGTACATGGACTGGCGGCTTCCCAACGAATGCCGCGCCATATGGCACGACGTCTATGCCGATCTGCCCGTCCTGGCGATGCAGAAGCGCCACGTCGACTTCGATGTCGCGGAAGTGACGTGGCGGGAGCACCGGATTATTTTCGACGTTCCGCATTGGACCTGGACCGAGCAGACCCTGATCGTCGCCGTGCCCGCGTTCGATGCGGAGGAATCTCCGCAGCCGGGCTGGTCGCAGACCAAGGATGTGTTGCTGGCGGGCGAATCGATCGAGCGCGCCCGATCAACGCTGGATTCGCGTGAAGCCGCCGCGGTGAAAATCATGGACGACGCCCTCGCCGCGCTGAGCTCGAGCATCGCATCGGTCGAGGCGGAAGGCGCGGATCCGGGCAAGCTCAACGCCGGAGACGGCACGATCATCGATCTCCGCGCCGCGCGGCAGATGCTGCTGGATCAAAAGGCGCAGGAACTCGACCGCTTCGCTCGAGTTCGCGTCGAGCTCACCGCAGTCCGCGCGCCGCGCAGTGCGCGAACGCCTTCGCAATAACGCCGTGACTCAAGGTGTCGCCCACATCCGGAGCAGGTTCCAGGGCACCCACGTCGCGACCTCGCACAATCGGGAGAGCGGGTGGGCCGTGAGTACCGGCTTGAGATGCCAGGTCATGCGCGCCGCGGCGCTATAGCTGCGAATCGAGCACCGCCTCGATGCGCTCCTGGAGCTTCTCCGTCCACGGACGTCGCTCCCATTCCTCGAACGTGATGCGCCGCGATCGCTTGAGGTCGTTGTTGAACAACGCAATCTGCCGCTCGGCAAACGCGCGGCTGTACACGTTCAGGTTCGCCTCGTCGTTCAGGCGGAAGGAGCGGTTGTCGAAATTGGTCGAGCCGACCGACGACCAGATTCCGTCGACGACGAGGACCTTGCAGTGGAACATCGTCGGCTGATATTCGTAGATTTCGGCGCCGGCGCGCAGCAGACGGCCCCATTTCGCGCGCGAAGCCTTGCGCAGCACCTCGGTATCGGTGTACGGCCCCGGCATGATCATCCGTACCTTGACGCCGCGGGCGAGCGCCTCGACGAGCGCGGTCTCGGTGAGCTCGTCCGGCACGAAATACGCCATGGCGAGATCGATGTTACGGGCAACCGAGACCGTCGACAGCAGATACATCAGATGCACGCTCTCGGAGCCGCCGTCGCGCGAGCTTTTGAACACCTGCCCGAGCTCCGGGCCGGCGACCGTTTCCGGCGGAAAATACTCACGCCCGTCGAGCACGCTGCCCGTCACCTTGAGCCAGTTGTCGGCGAAGGCGGCCTGCATCTGCGCGACCGCAGGGCCTTCGAGGCGGAAATGCGTGTCGCGCCAGTGTGCCGGGTCCTGGGCGTTTCCGTCCCACTCGTCGGCGATGCCGACGCCGCCGGTGAAGCCGACCCTGCCGTCGACGACGAGGAGCTTGCGGTGGGTGCGGTTGTTGAGCTTGTGCAACGTGTACCATCGCGGCGGGTGATATTTCTCGATCTCGACCCCGGCTCTCTTCATGGTGTCGAGATAATTCGGATCCATGCGGCTGCTGCCGAGCCAGTCGACCAGGACGTGGACGCGAACACCCGCGCGGGCGCGCTCAGCGAGCGCCTCGGCAAACTCCTTGCCGATCCTGCCGGACCAGTAGATGTAGGTCTCGAAGGTCACGGTCTTTCGGGCACTGCGTATCGCCGCGAGCATCGCGGGAAAGATTTCGCGACCGTTGACCAGCGTGTCGACGCGATTGCCATCGACCAGCGGCGGGCCCAGCAGCACGCCCATCGAGCGCTGAAACTGTGGATCGGCAACCGTGTACCTGTGGTTGATGCGCTCGGTAATCTGCTTCTCGCCCACCGAAAAATTGACCACCAGCAACGTGACCACGGCGGTTACGGCAACCGTCGCCAGGATGAGCGGAAGCTTCTTGGTCGGTGGCGCGCGCGACACGGGGAAAAGGGCGTTCTCCGGCAATGGTCGGGCGATTCTACAATGGGATATGACAGCGGCGCGCACAGGGGCGCGTCGGCCTGCGGCGTCGCTACGCGCGGGACCGGCAGAGCGGGTCGATCACCGCGCGGCGCGAGGCGATTACAGCGTCATGCGGGATGGCTTGAAAGACTCGAGACGAGCGCGGGCGAGTCGGCGTGGAAAGCGACGGCAAACGGGCGCGGCAGCACCCGCGTGTCTTTGACCATCCGTACGTGGACGAACGAGGAGAGCCCGCGGAACCCGGCGCGTATTTCGTGCGCGCCGTCGCTTTTGGTCTGGATGCGTCCCCAGCGCGCGCGCAGCGAAGCGGGGCGCGGCCGCACGACGATCCCGAGCGAAAGTTCGGAGAGCTGACTATCGCGGCTCATGTAGCATCCGAACGGCGCGACCGCTTCTATTTCGAGTGGGTTTCGCGTCCACTCGCCGTTGACGCGGGCGGCAAGCTCGCAGGCATTGGCCAGAAGCTGCTTGGCGCGTTCTCGGGGCAAGGGTTCGACGACACGAGCCGAGGCAAACTCGAGAAAGCGCTCGGTAAGGCCGTAATCGGGTTGCAGCTCGTGGGGTGGCTGGAGCAGGCCCTCGGCCACGAGCTGTCCGACAAGCGCGTTTCCCTGAACGGTATCGACGCCGAAGTCCTGGCGGAGGTGGCGGGCGCTGACGCGCGCTCGCTCGGGAGGCAGGCCGACGACACGCAAGAGCACCCGCGCGCTCGCCGTGCGCAGATTGAGCGCGTCGATGCCGAAGTAGAGGCGTTGCGTGACCAGGGTACGTGCCTTCATCCGCTGCCGTCGGCGTGATCGCGAGGCCATGACGATAGCATAGTTTGTCGCGAAGGCGAAATCCGCCACCCGACACCGGTCGACGGAGCCGCTTGGCGGACGCCCAGCGCCGCAGAAAGCGGGTACGCTATTCGCGAGTCCGCGCGACGGCCGACGGAAGGGCCAGAGCGCGACTGTCCGCCCGTTGTCATGCCATCGTGGAGGGGATTGATGCTGCCAGCCAACCTCAATGCCGCGGTATTCGTGGCCGCGCTGTCGCTAGCGGCCGCCATAGTGCCGTCGCGCGGAGCGGCGCAAGCCGCGAAGAGCACCGAGTGCACCAAAATCGGCATTTGCTACTGCGTCAGCTCGGATTTGAAGCCGGCGATCGAAGCCAAGGTGGCGTTCTTCAGGCAGCTGGCGGCGGAAGCGCGCAAGGCCGGCAAAGCGGTCGGATACCTCTCCGTGCCGCTGTCGCCGACCGGCGGCGGCTACATGAAGCTCAACAGTGAAGTGGCCGAGGCGGCCAAGGCGGCGATCGAGAAGCGCTTCGGCAGCGATTTCGTGTGGGTGCTCAATCCAGGGACGGCGGACGCGGAGCTTCCCAACGGTTCCGGTGCCGATTACATGCTCATGTGGACCGGCATTCTCGAAGGCCGCGACGGACTCGGTGACGATTTCGACTTCGTGTACTTCGCCGGCCCGCAGGATTTCGCGCGCGTGTTCGAGCTCGACGGCAGTGCCGACATGGCCCGGATCGATCAGTACTTCGACAAGCGCCTCAAGTCGGATCCGGGCCTGGAAAAGGCCGTGCAAGGTGGGCTGACCAAGTCCGCGTTCCGCAAATATTACGCACTCAAGGCTTCGTCGGCGTTCAGCCGCGGCGCACACGACGAATGGAACATCATTCGTCTGGTCAACGAGCGGAGGCGCAACGACAGCCGCCTCGGCATCGGCAACCAGCTGCCGGTGCTGTTCGACGGCCGCGGCGTCCCGGCGGCCGACTCGGAGTCGGCGGTGTCGGACGGCTATGTCGGGAAGTGCAAGACCTGACCGTGCTCCTCGCCCGCGCAGTCCGACGTTCAGGCTATGGTTTTTCGACGATGTCTTTCTTGAGTCCCGACACGGCCGTCAGCACTTCGTCCTTTTCCTTGGCCGGCGCGTTGAACTTGTCGAGGGTGCCGATCAGCAACTTGACCGACACGTCCCAATCCTTTTCGGTGATGCCGAGTCCCGCGTGCGAGGTCTTCATGTCGCGGCCGGTGTAGACGCAAGGTCCGCCTGTCGCGAAGCAGAGTTGATCGATGACGTGCTGGCGAATTCTTTTGATCGAATCGCTGTTATGGCCGACGAAGAAGCGGGCAATTCCCGGATCGCCGGCAAGCCGCGCGAGAAAGTCGTCGCTGACGGCCGCCAGCGCATCGTAGCCGCCCAGGCGTTTGTACAGCGTCGGGGCAGTCGTCGGCCGAGCGATTGCCGGCGCGGCGACGGCGAAGGCGATGATGCATGCAGCAAGCGCGGTCCTGAGCTGCATGGCGTTTCCTCCTGGCTGGAGTGGCGAGATTAAAACATGCCTTTATACGTGACAACGTCTGCGGCGGATTCAACTCGGCGGCCAGGTTCCCCTATGCAGGCCCGATCGCCCCGAGGATGGCGGCGCTGGCCGACGTGCCGATGCGATTCGCGCCGGCACCGATCATCGCCTGCGCGTCCGCGAGGCTGCGGATCCCACCCGAGGCCTTGACGCCGAATTCCGAACCGACGGCGGCGCGCAGCAGGCGCACGTCGGCCGCCGTCGCGCCGCCGCTCGGATGGAAGCCCGTCGAGGTCTTGACGAACCGGGCGCCGCCGTCGCAGGCGAGGCGGCATGCCAGGCGCTTTTCGGTATCGGTCAGCGCGGCCGCTTCGAGAATGACCTTGACCGGAATGCCTGTCGCGGCGCGCACGACAGCAGCGATGTCCGCGCCGACCGTCACAGCGTCGTCGCCCTTCAGCGCGCCGAAATTCATCACCATGTCGATCTCGCCCGCGCCTTCACCGGCGGCGAGGGCGGCGGCCCGCGCTTTCACCTCGGCGCGGTCGCAGCCATGGGGAAAGCCGACGACCGCGACGACGAGCGCATCGGCGCCGGAAAGTGCGTTCACCGCTGCGGCGATCCAGCACGGCTGCACGCAATAGAAGCCGATTTTCCAGCTGCGAACCGCGTCGGCGCCCGCCCGGATATCGCGTTCGGTCGCCTCGGGCTTCAGCACCGAGTGATCGATCATGCGGGCGAGCTCGGCGCGGGTCACGGCGCTTTGCTCCCGGCGCCGCGGACGCGCGCGATGCGCTCGGCGAGATACGCTTCGAGACTCGCCTCGGTCGCGAATTCAGGCGTCGTATCCGGCACGCCGAGGTAGTACACGATCAGCTTGGGCGTATCCGATTGCGCCGCGGCTTCCGAGCCATAGAAGCGCAACTCGGTGCGCGGAAAGTCGGAAAAATGTGCTCGCGGCACACGCAGGTCGACCCGGCCGGCGCTCGGCGTCGCGCGCAATACCGGCGCTGCCCGCTGCGAAAATGGATTGCTGCCGGTCGCGGCGATAAGCGGATAGCGGTCCGGATCGGCGACGATGTGCACGACGACGACCGTTGCCACTTCGTTGGCCCCGCGCAGGATGGCCCAGGCC
>JALYSM010000017.1 GCA_030854785.1 Pseudomonadota bacterium | reverse complement strand
GGGGTCGAGCGTGACGGACGCTTCGGGCGGCGCAGCGGTGCGCGCGGCATCGGCGGCGGCAGGTGCGGACGCGCCCGGCTGCGATTGCTTCAGCAACTGGTCGAGAGGCAGATAGAGCAGGCTGTTGCCGCCCTTCTGGTCGATCAGCACCTTGCTCGTGCTGCCGAGGACCGACTGCATCATGTCGAGATAGAGGCGTTCGCGCGTGACGGCCGGCGCCTTGTTGTACTCGACCAGGATCTGCTTGAACCGGCTCGCATTGCCTTCCGCTTCCTGGACCACGCGCGCGTTATAGCCATCGGCTTCCTGCAGCAGCCGCGATGCCATGCCGCGCGCGCGGGGCACGACATCGTTGGCGTAGGCCTGGCCCTCGTTTTTCTGCCGTTCGCGGTCCTGGCTTGCCTTGACCGCGTCGTCGAAGGCGGGGCGCACCTGCTCGGGCGGCTGCGAGTCCTGCAGCGACACGCTCTGAATCTGGATGCCGGTACCGTAGCGATCGAGCATTTCCTGCATCAGCGTCTCGGTCTTCTTCGCGATCTCGCCACGGCCCTCGTAGAGCACGAAGTCCATCTGGCTGCGGCCGACGACCTCGCTGATCGCGGTCGACGCGACCTGCGCCAGCACGTCGTCCGGATTCTTGGTGTTGAACACGAAATCCTTGGCGTCCTTAAGCCGGTATTGCACCGCGAACAGCGCGTCGGTGATGTTCTCGTCATCGGTAACGAGCAACAAGCCCCGGGCCGAGCGACTGGCGGGCGTGTTGCCGCGGATTTCGACGGTCTTGATCTTGGAGAAATCGATGACGTCGACCGCTTCGATCGGATAGGGCAGGTGCCAGCGCGGACCGGGCGAAGTCGTCTCGGTGTACTTGCCGAAGCGCGTCACCACGCCCCGCCGACCCTCATCGACGATGTAAAAGCCGCTCGCAAGCCAGACGATGAGCACCAGCGCCACGAGCAATCCCGCGCCGCCGAAAGGAAAACCCGAGCGCGGCGGTTCGCCCGCGCCGCCGCCCTCATCGGGCTCGCGACGGCCGAGAAGCTCGTTCAGGCGCCGGTTGACGTTGCGCCAGATCTCGTCGAGATCGGGCGGCCCGCTGCGGCCGCGCTTACCCCATTGCGGATCGTTGAGAGACATGCCGGGTGCCGTGCATCAGCCTGCTGGACTGGGTCGAGGAGTGGCGGGTCGTATCGGGAAAGCCGTGAGGCGAATCAGGCGGTCGCCGCCCGGCACGGGACTTCCCTTGCGCGGCGCGGGAACCGCTCGGCCAGCGCTGCGTGCAATTCGGGCACGCCGGCGCCGGTAAGCGCGCTCAGACGGACGGCGTGAATTTTACCATACTCGTCGCGCTCGACGCCGGGATCGAGCGCGGCCACATCGCACTTGTTCAACACCAGGATCTGCGGCACCGCGTCCGCGCCGATCTCCGAGAGCACGGCGTCGACGGCGGCGATCTGCTCCGCACGGGTGACGTGGCTTGCGTCGACGACGTGCAGCAGCAAGTCCGCATCGACCGCCTCCTTCAGAGTCGCGCGGAAAGCAGCAACGAGATCGTGCGGCAAATCGCGGATGAACCCGACGGTGTCGGACAGCACGATGTCTTCCGCGTCCGGGAGCGGAAGCCGGCGCAGCGTCGTATCGAGCGTCGCGAACAGCTGGTCGGCCGCGTAGACCTTCGCACCGGTGAGACGGTTGAAAAGCGTGGACTTGCCGGCATTGGTATATCCGACCAGCGCGATGTTCCTGACCGCGGCACGCCGTCTTGCGCGGCGCTGCGTTTCGCGCTGGCGGCCGATCTGTTCGAGGCGGGACGTGAGCAGCCTGACCCGGATGCCGATCAGCCGGCGGTCGGACTCGAGCTGCGTTTCACCGGGCCCGCGCATTCCAATGCCGCCTTTCTGCCGCTCGAGGTGCGTCCAGCCGCGCACGAGCCGCGTCGACAGATGCTTGAGCTGCGCCAGCTCGACCTGCAGCTTGCCCTCAGCGCTCTGGGCGCGCTGCGCGAAGATATCGAGGATCAGGCTGACGCGATCGACGACGCGGCAGTCGAGAGCGCGCTCGAGGTTGCGCTGCTGCCCTCCCGAGAGGGCGTGATCGAAGATTACGAGGTCGGCACCGGTCTCGGCGCGACGCGCCGCGATCTCCGCGACCTTGCCGCGACCGGCGAAGAGACCCGCGTCAGGTCGGGCGCGGCGGGCGGTGACGATATCGGCGATTTCTGCGCCGGCGGAGCGGGCGAGCGCCTTGAGCTCGGCTACGCGCTCGGCCGGGTCGCCCTCTCCGAAATCGAGCTCGACCAGCAGCGCGCGGTCGCCGCCGGCTGGACGCTCAAACACTACGCCTCACGCCGGGCAGGGCCCGCCAACAGGACGCAGCCAGCCTAGGCAGCTTCGCGCTCGTTGTCGTGCGGCATCGTGATCGCGCGGGCCGGCACCACGGTCGAGATGGCGTGCTTGTAAACCATCTGCGTGACGGTGTTCTTCAGCAGGACGACATACTGGTCGAAAGATTCGATCTGTCCCTGGAGTTTGATGCCGTTGACGAGGTAGATCGAAACCTGAACGTGCTCCTTGCGCAGGGTGTTCAGGAACGGGTCTTGTAGCATTTGCCCTTTGTTGCTCATCGCATGCTCCGCTGGGTTTTCTTCGCCGCACCGTTGTTGGTCCAGGCCGCTGCCGGGCAGTCCCCGGACGCTTCGCGATCCTAGCGGCGTTTCCGCCGGTGCGTGGCGGCCCCCGCATAAGGATTGGCGCCGGTCTTGAATTGTATCCTAAGCGGCGTTCCCTGCAGTTGGAACGTCTCCCGGAAGAAATGTTCCAGATAGCGGCGGTAGGTATCGGGAATGGCCGCCAGCGCGCTGCCGTGAATGACGATGATCGGCGGGTTCGCCCCTCCCTGGTGCGCGTAGCGGAGCTTCGGCCGAACCATGCCGGCGCGGGGCGGCTGCTGGCGGGCGATTGCCGCCTGCAGCGCCCGGGCGAGCTTCGGTGTGGGCAACCGGGCCATCGCTGCGGCATACGCGCGGTCGATCGCGGCGAGCAAAGCGCCGATTCCCTTGCCCTCGCGTGCGGAAATCATGTGCAGCTCCGCAAAGCTCAGGAAACCGAGTTTGCGCTCGAGCTCGGTCTTGATCCGCGCCCGCCCGTCGGAGTCGACCGCGTCCCATTTGTTCACCGCGATGACCAGCGCGCGCCCGGCCTCGAGGATGTGGCCGGCGATATGCGCATCTTGCTCGGAAATCCCCTCCTGCGCGTCGAGCAGCAGCACGACCACGTTCGCGTCCTCGATCGCCTGCAGCGTTTTGATCACCGAGAATTTTTCGATCGTCTCGGTCACCTTGCCGCGGCGGCGGACGCCCGCGGTGTCGATCAGGGTATAACCGCGGCCGCTGCGATCGAAGTCGAGATAGATCGAATCGCGCGTGGTGCCCGGCTCGTCGAAGGTGATGACACGTTCCTCGCCCAGCAGCGTATTGACCAGCGTCGACTTGCCGACGTTGGGCCGGCCGACGATCGCGACGCGAATGCGCTTGCCCTCGGCGGCCATTGTCTCTTCATCGGCCGCAGCGGGCGCCGGGCAGGCGGCTAGAGCATGCTCGACAAGCTCGCGCACATTCTCGCCGTGCGCGGAGGAGATGGGCAGCGGCGTGCCGAGCGCGAGCTCGTGAAAATCCGCGGTGACCCGCTCCGGCGCCAGGCCTTCGGCTTTGTTAACGGCGAGCAGCACCGGCCGGCCCGAGCGCCGAAGCAGGTCGGCGATGGTGCGATCCTCGCCGGTCAAGCCTTCGCGGCCATCGACCAGGAAGATGACCGCGTCGGCCTCGGCGATCGCCGTTCGGGTCTGCTCCCCCATGGCCCGCATGATGCGGCTGCTGGCCTCGGGCTCGAAGCCTCCGGTGTCGACGACAAGATAAGGTCGGTCGCCACCGCGGCCGCGTCCATAGTGGCGGTCGCGGGTGAGCCCGGGATAGTCGGCGACCAGAGCGGCGCGCGACGCAGTCATGCGGTTGAAGAGGGTCGACTTGCCGACGTTGGGCCGTCCGACCAGCGCAAGCGTGGGGAGCATGGGATCAGCACCGTTCCGGCGCGGAATGCCAACTCAAGATTTCTGGATCAGACGGAACACGGAAAGGTCCGGGAAGCTCCCTCCGCGGTGCAGATCCTGCTATTTGGAGCTCGCGCTGATGAGATTGCCCCCAGAGCTCTGCCAGATCGCAGCATTGCCTGCGGCGACCGGCTGCGACACCGGCGATTTGCCATCGGTGGGCAGCCGCCCGACGAGATTGCCGTCGTTGCGGTCGAGAAGATGCAAGTAACCTTCGGTATCGACGACGCCAAGATAGTCGCCGACGACGACCGGTCCGCTGGGAGAACGTTGGTTGAGCTTGTCCTGCTTCCACACCGACGCGCCCGTCGCCTTATCCAGAGCCTGGACGGCACCTTTGTCGTCGGTGAGATAGAGATACCGATTGTCCAGCGCGAGTCCGCCGAGGCTGCCGAAATCGCGCGACCAGGTCAACGTGCCGCGCAGCACGTCGAAGCAGGCGACGCGGCCCAGATACGCCGCGGCACATGCCTGCCGTTCGTCGATGACCGGAAGGCTGGTGACATCGGCGATGCGCTCCAGCTCGGTGGCGCCTTTCGGCGTGCTGACGTTCCCTTCCCAGGCGAGCGCGCCGGTCGCGGCGTCCATCGCCAGCAGCCTCCCTCCGGCCGTTCCGGTGAACAACGCTCCACGGTTTACGATTCCGCCGGAAAACCTGCGCACGGTGAGAGGCGGAGTCGCGCGCTGGTAGACCCATTTGCGGCTGCCGTCCGCCGCCGACAAGCCGAAGATCTTGCCGTCAATCGACCAGACGATGACCGTGTCGTCCGCGAGCTTGGGCGGACCGCTGACTTCGCTCGAGACCTTCATTTGCCAGAGCGGCTTGCCGCTCGTGTCGAACGCGAGCACGTCGCCTTTGTTGGTCCCGACGACGGCGACCGACGCATCGGCCCCGACACCGGCCGAGAGCGGCTTGCCGGTGTTGCTGCGCCAGCGCTGGGCTCCGGCTGCGGGGTCCACGCTGACCAGCGTGCCGTCGGTGCCCGCGGCGTAGACCGCGTCGGAACGCACTGCGGGCGCGAAGCCGGCGCCGCCCGAGCCGCCGAGGGAGACCTGCCAGTTGATCCGAGCGGTCGCCTTCGCGTCGAACGCCGGCAGGGGGCCGACTTTGGGTGCGCTTTGAAACCACGGCAGCGAGGGCAGCGACGCAGGCGCCGTCAGCCAGGAAGGCAGCCAAGTCGAGAGCGTCGAGCACCCGGACGCGAGCGCGGTCGCGCAAGCGGCGAGCGCGAGCAGCGCGTTGCGCGCCCCGGACCCGCCAGTCACGATCGATGTCACGCGTTTCATTTTGCCGCAGCCGAAGCTGCCGACGGCGCCGCCGTACCCGTAACGGCTCCCGGCGCGGCGATCGCGTCGGCCGCGACGGAGATCGGGCCGCCCAGAGCGTCGAGTTTCGCCTGCACGAACGCACGGTACGCCGACTTCGGATCGAGCTTGGCGAGCGAAGCTTGATACGCGGCACGGGCCTCGGTCGTCTTGCCGGCCGCTGCCAGGATATCGGCTTTGAGATCGTAGTAGATGCCGGCGAACGCCTCGTCGGTCTTCGCGTCGAGCGTCTTGAGCGCGTCGTCGTACTGCTTCTCGTCGAGAAGTATCTGGGCGATCCGGAAGCGTGCGACGGCTTTCAGCTCGTCCTCGCCGCCGTAATCGAGCACCCATTGCAATTGCGCCGTCGCCCCGGACTTGTCACCGGCGTCGTAGAGCAGTTTCGCATACAGAAGGGCTCCCCGCGGCGCGTATGCGGTCGCGCTGTAACGCTCGACGAGCTGCGTCGCCGGTTCCTTCGCCTTGGCCGGGTCATTGGCGCGCGCCGCTTGGCTCACCGCCTGATAGAGCACGCTCGCCTTCTCGGCCTGCGTGCCCTGATACCAGCGCCAGCCCTGCATGCCGATGACGACCACCGCAACGCTGATCACCGCGGCGCTGACGTACTTGCCGTAGACGGCCCACCACGCCTTGAGGTCGTCTATTTTTTCCTGCTCTTCGAGATCGTAGACTGCCATGTTCAGTCCTATGAAGTCGCGCAGCGACTCAGTAAGTTCCCCTCTCCCAGTGGGAGAGGGGTTAGGGGGGAGGGAACCTATGAAGTCGCGCAGCGACTCAGTAGGTTCCCCTCTCCCAGCGGGAGAGGGTTAGGGGTGAGGGAACCGATGCAGACGAGCCCTCACTTCTTCTCCGTCACCGCACGAATGTGCGCCGCGACTTTCTCCGGCGCCAGCGCGATCTGCTCGCCGGCCGCGCGCAACGGCTTGACCGCGACGCGGTTCGCAGTCGCCTCGTCGTCGCCCACGATGAGTGCCCAGCCCGCGCCGCTCGCGTCGGCTCTTTTCATCTGCGCCTTGAAGCTGCCGCCTCCGGCATTGACGACGATCGCGAGCCCGGCATCGCGCAGCGCTTCCGCCACGCGGTGCGCGAGCACGCTCGTCGTGTCGCTGCCCCCATGAACGACGTAGGCGAGGGGAGCGTCCGACGCTTGCATTCCCGCGTCGCGCAACAGGAGCACGAGCCGCTCGACGCCGACGGCAAAGCCGCATGCGTGCGTCTGTTCGCCACCTAGCTCCGAAAAAAGAAAATCATAGCGACCGCCACCGGCTACCGTCCCCTGCGCGCCAAGGCGATCGGTGATCCACTCGAATACCGTTCGATTGTAGTAGTCGAGGCCGCGAACGAGTCTCGGGTTTACCTCGAAAGCGATGTCGGCTGCCTTGAGCATCGCCTGAAGCTCGAGGAAATGCCCTCGCGACTCCGACTGCGCGTCGAGATGGTCGACCAGTTTCGGCGCCGCGGCAATGATCGATTGCAGCTCGGGGTTCTTGCTGTCGAGAATGCGCAGCGGATTGGTCTTGACGCGACGCTTCGAGTTCTCGTCGAGCTTGTCGAGATTGGACTCAAAATACGCCGCGAGCGCATTGCGGTGAGCCAGTCGCTCGTGCGGATCGCCGATGGAGTTGATGCACAACGACATCCCGGCAAGCCCCAGCCTCTTCCACAGCCGCGCGAGCATGACGACTTGTTCTGCGTCGACATCGGGCCCGGCAAAGCCCAGCGCCTCGGCATCGAGCTGATGGAACTGGCGATAGCGCCCTTTCTGCGGCCGCTCGTGCCGGAACATCGGCCCCGAGGTCCACACCCGTTGCGGGCGCTCGTAGGTCAGGTTGTGCTCGATCGCCGCACGCACGATGCCGGCGGTTGCCTCCGGGCGCAGCGTCAGGCTCTCACCGTGGTCGTCGAAGGTATACATCTCCTTTTCGACGATGTCGGTCGCATTGCCGATGCCGCGAACGAACAGCGCAGTCGGCTCGACGATCGGCACGCGCAGGTTGCGGTAGCCGTATTGCGCGAATGTTTCGCGGGCGGCGTCCTCGATGCGCTCCCAAAGCGCCGCCTCTTCGGGCAGCACATCGTTCATGCCGCGAACGGCCTGGATCGTCGGCACGCCCATGCCGCTACGCGATCGCCTTGACGTCGGTCGGCGGCTTGTCCGGCTCGAGGTTCGGCGCGATGCGTGCGTCGCCGCCCGCGGCAATGCCTGCCAGGTGCGCAGGACGCGCACCATGGCGGACGATCGTCGTGTGTTTCGAGGCGGTCACGGCGTGGATGTCCTCACTTACGGAACGGCGGCGGAAGAACCGCGGCTGCCTCGGGTGAAGGCGATAGCGACAACGTGGCCGCGCCCGGCGTTGCGGCGACGTCGCTACCTCCTTCGCGGAGCGCAGACGCGGGCGCGGCCTCGCTTGCCGATTTGTTGGCGGCGAACGGATTCGGCAGCTCCTTGCTGCTCGTTGGCGTTGCCGGCGCGGCGCGCGGCGCTTCCGGCGGAGCGGGCCGCGCTGCACTGCCTTGCAGCCTGAGCCCACCGCGATACCACTCGTAGGCCGCCGCGCCGACGATGCAGCCGACGAGCACGAGCGGGATCAGCCAGCGCACGATGTTTTTTTTCGGGGCGCTCGTCGTTGGCAGCTCGGCGATCATTGCCCCGGTCGGTTGCAGCGCGGGCGCGCCGAGCGCCGGAGCGTGGGCGGCGTCGGGCAGCATCGAGAGCAGATCGTCGGCGTCCAGGTTCAGCAGCCGCGCGTAGTTGCGGACAAAGCCGCGGGCAAACGTGCGCCCGGGGAGCTGCGCGAAATCCTCGTCCTCCAGCGCCCTCACCTGACGGGGGGCGAGCTTCAATTGCTGTGCGACTTGGTCGAGCGAGAGGCCCGCTGCCTCGCGTGCAGATTTCAGGCGCGAGCCCGGACCGTCGTCGGCGACGGAAGACCATCGCGGCGATGTGTTCACGGGCGCCTCCGTTGCGGTCACTCGCAGGTCTCCGTGGGAATCGCCTTGGTCTCCGGCGCTTCGGGATAGCGGTTGCGCAACTGCGAGACATACGACAGCTCGGCCTGCCGATCGCCCAGCTTGCGCTCGACGCACATCCCCAAACGCAGTCCTTCGGGTGGCGGGTTGGTCGTGAGCATCACTCCTTTCATCCACGTGCGCGCCTCGCCGTAGCGGGCTTCCTTGTACGCGATCTGCGCCAGCCCGAGACTCGCCAGCGGATTTCCCGGCTGGGCCGCAAGCGCGCGACGGAAGTAATTTTCCGAAACGCGCGTGTCGCCGAGCGCCTGCGAGCAGCGGCCGGCATTGACCAGCGCGACTTCCGGCGTGCGGTACAGCGGGTTGCTCACCGCAGTCTCGAATTCGGCCAGCGATTCGCGCTCGCGCTTGTGCGTGCAGAGATACCAGCCCCAGCTGTGGTGGACGTCGGAGTCGGTCGGGGCGAGCTGTAACGCCTGCGCGAAGTTCTGCTCCGCCTTGCGATCATCCCCCAGCGTGGCGTAGACGAGTCCAAGCACGTTGTACGCCTGCGCGTAGGTGGGATCGATCTTGACCGCCATGTTCAGCTCTTCGATGGCGACGTTCATCTGGCTGCGCTCGTAGTAACCGGCGCCGAGATCGGTGTGCAACTGCGCCCTGACCTGGGGGCTCGCCAGCTGGGGGGGCGGTGGCGGGCTGGGCGGCTGGGGTTCGGGAGCGGTCTGTTTGCTGCTGCAGCCGGCGAGAAGCGTCAGCCATGCAAGCACGAGGCCGCGGACGAGCACGATGCGGGGGCTCATGGCGGCTCCGGGGCTACGAAGGCGTGGCGGCATGGATCCGATGCAATCGCCGCTTGGTCTTGTCCTGCACCTGTCCGGCGAGCTGGCCGCACGCGGCGTCGATGTCGTCGCCGCGCGTCCTGCGCACGGTGGCGACGAAGCCCGCATCCTGCAGCGCTTTCTGGAAGGCCAGGATGCGTGCGCGCGGACTCGTCGCGAATTCGGTACGAGGGAACGGATTGAACGGGATGAGGTTGAACTTGCACGGTACGTCGCGCACCAGCGCGGCGAGCCGCTGTGCCTGCTTCGGCGCGTCGTTGACCCCGTCGAGCATTACGTACTCGAAGGTGACGAAGTCGCGCGGGGCCTTCTCGATATAGCGCAGGCAAGCGGCGAGCAGCTCGCGCAGCGGATACTTGCGGTTGATCGGCACCAGCGTGTCGCGCAGGGCGTCGTCCGGAGCGTGCAACGAAACCGCGAGCGCGACGGGGCATTCCTCCCGTAGCCGGTCGATTGCCGGCACGAGTCCCGAGGTCGACAGCGTCACCCGCCGCCGCGAGAGTCCGTAGGCATTGTCATCGAGCATCAGGCGCATCGCGGCGACGACGTTGTCGAAATTGGCGAGCGGCTCGCCCATTCCCATCATCACGACATTGGTGATCGGATGCCTGCCGTGCTCGATCCAGGAAGCGCTGACGCCATCGGCGAGCAAAGTTCGGTTGGCGTGCCAGAGCTGCCCGATGATCTCGGCCACGGAAAGGTTGCGGTTGAATCCCTGCTTGCCGGTCGAGCAGAACGCGCAGTCGAGTGCGCAGCCGGCCTGCGATGATATGCAAAGCGTTCCTCTGTCGTCTTCCGGAATGTAGACCGCCTCGATCGCATTCGCGCCGCCGACGTCGAGCAGCCACTTGCGCGTGCCGTCGCTCGCGACAGTATCGCGCACGACCGCGGGGACGCGAATCTCCGCATCGCGGGCGAGCGCATCGCGCGTCGCACCGGCGAGATCGGTCATCGCCTCGACGCGGTCGGCGAGGCGGCGGTGGATCCAGCGCAATGCCTGCCTGGCGCGGAACGGCTTCTCCCCGCGCTCGGCGAAGAATGCAGCGAGCGCCGGGGGATCGAAGTCGAGAAGATTGATCATCTTTGCGGTGAGGCTTGTCCGTTACCGGCTGTGGATCTCCTGCAGCGGGAAGAAGAATTCGATTTCCGTCTCGGCGGTCTCCGGACCGTCCGAGCCGTGGACCGCGTTGGCGTCGATGCTTTCTGCGAAGTCGGCGCGGATCGTTCCCGGCGCCGCCTTCTTCGGATCCGTCGCGCCCATCAGGTCGCGGTTCTTGGCGATGGCATCGTTGCCTTCGAGCACCTGGATCATCACGGGACCGGAGGTCATGAATTCGACGAGATCCTTGAAGAACGGGCGCTCGCGATGCACCGCGTAAAACCCTTCGGCATCCGGCCGGGCAAGCCAGGTCATCTTCGCCGCCACGATCTTAAGGCCGGCGCGCTCGAAGCGAGTATAGATCTCTCCGATAACGTTT